>NZ_JASATG010000050.1:0-27034 GCF_038440195.1 Pseudoduganella sp. OTU4001
GTCGCTGGGGGGGGGGGGCGGGGCGGCCCCCGGGGGGGGGGGGCCCCCCCGCGCCGGTGCGGCGGCGGCTCCGGCGGCGGCGCTGCCCGGCGCCGGTGCGGCCGGGGTCAGGCCCGACAGTTCGCGCAGCAGCGTCTTGAAGCCATACTTGGTGAAGAAGGCGATCAGCATCTCGCGGTCTTCATCCTTCGCGCCCAGCGATTCGGAAATCGACATCATGTGCGCCGACAGGTCGCAGTCGCACTTGACGGTGATCAGCTCGCGGCCCTTCGGCAGCCATTCCAGCGCCGCGCGCAGGTTGCCGCCCACCACGCCGCCGATCTTGTCGGCGTTTTGCATGATGCCATCCAGGCTGCCGTATTCCTGCAGCCATTTCAACGCGGTTTTCGGGCCGCATTTGGCCACGCCCGGCACGTTGTCGACGGTGTCGCCGATCAGGGTCAGGTAATCGATGATGCGGTTCGGCGGCACGCCGAATTTGGCCAGCACGCCCGCCTCGTCCAGCTTCTCATTGGTCATGGTGTTGATCAGGGTGACGTGCGGCGTCACCAGCTGCGCCAGGTCCTTGTCGCCGGTGGAAATCACCACTTCCATGCCAGCCTTCTCAGCCTGCACCGACAGGGTGCCCAGCACGTCGTCCGCCTCCACCCCCTCCACCATCAGGATCGGCCAGCCCATGGCGCGCACCGCCTCGTGGATCGGCTCGATCTGCAGGCGCAGGTCGTCCGGCATCGGCGCGCGGGTCGCCTTGTAGTCCGGATACATGTCATCCCGGAAAGTTTTTCCCTTGGCGTCGAACACGCAGGCGATATAGGCGGCGGGGAAATCGGCGCGCAGGCGGCGCAGCATATTGACCATGCCGTGCATGGCGCCGGTCGGATAGCCCTCGGCGCTGCGCAGGTCTGGCAGGGCGTGGAAGGCGCGGTACAGGTAGCTGGAACCATCGACCAGCAACAGGGTCTTTTGCATAGCAGGGTGTGTGGTGTAAATCTCAATATTCCATTATCGCAGAGTTTTGCAACCGGACAGGGGGGCTTTTGATACAATGGTTAAACCAATAAAACTTAGCGAAATCCCATCATGCGCGCCTCCCCTTCCTGGCTTGCTGTACCCCTCTTCCTGCTGGCCGCCGGCGCCGCGGCCCAGTCCGCACCGCCCCAGCCGCAGCCGAAGCAGCTGGAAAAAATCGAGGAAGTCGACAATCCGGTCACCGTGACCTCGAAATCGGGCACGGAAACCAAAATCGTCGAGAAGCGCGAAGGTGGCCGCGTGACCGAAGCCAAGGTCAAGAGCGGCAGAAGCACGTACACCGTCAAGCCGAATACCCCGGCTGGCAGCGCACTGCCCGGCGATGCCGCCGGCTCGGCCAACCGTGGCCCGCAGTGGACCGTGCTGGAGTTCGACCTCCTCAGCAAGAAGAAGAAACGTTCTGCCGAGGAAGCGGACAAGGAAGACGGCCCGCCGCCGCCTCCACCGCCAGCCCAGCCGGCCGCGCCAGCCTCCAAGTAAGCGCGCGCCCCACACGAACACTAAATCTGGTAACTCATGGCAGTTTTTACCCCGGTCACTCTGGAAGATGTCGGCCACTGGATCACCCAATTCCCGCTTGGCAAAGCCGTTGCGCTGAAAGGTATCGCATCCGGCATCGAAAACAGCAATTTCTTCATTACGACTGAGCGCGGCGAATACGTGCTCACGATTTTCGAAAACCTCAGCTTCGAGCAGCTGCCGTTCTACCTGCAGCTGATGCACCACCTGGCCGACCACGGCGTGCTGGTGCCGGCCCCGGTGGCCAACGACAAGGGCGAACTGTGCGTGCCGCTGCACGGCAAGCCGGCCGCCATCGTCTCCAAGCTGGAAGGCAAGCCGCAAATGGCGCCGCAGCCGGTGCATTGCGCTGAGGTCGGCGCCATGCTGGCGCGCATGCACCTGGCGGGCCAGGACTTCACGCTGCAGCAGCCTAACCTGCGCGGCCTGCCATGGTGGCGCGAAGCTACCGCCGCCGTGCTGCCGCACCTGGCGCTGGAACAGGCCCACCTGCTGCACGAGGAAATGAAATTCCAGGAAGCGCTGCATGCTTCCGCCGACTACCACGCCTTGCAGCGCGGCCCGGTGCACGCCGACCTGTTCCGCGACAACGTGATGTTCGACGGCGAGCGCCTGACCGGCTTCTTCGACTTCTACTTCGCCGGCTGCGACAGCTGGCTGTTCGACGTGGCGGTGACCGTCAACGACTGGTGCATCGACCTGGCCAGCGGCCAGATCGACGAAGCGCGCGCACGCGCCATGCTGGACGCCTACCATGCGGTGCGTCCATTCACGGCCACAGAGCATTCGCTGTGGCCGGCCCTGCTGCGCGCCGGCGCCCTGCGTTTCTGGATCAGCCGCCTGTACGATTTCTACCTGCCGCGCGCGGCACAGATGCTGACGCCGCACGACCCGACCCACTTTGAGCGCATCCTGCGTGAGCGCATTGCCGTCCCGGCACCGGAGCTGTATTAAATGAGCAAGATACCCGCCAGCGCAGGCCCAGCCTGGATCCGTGAAGGCTTCGCCATCTTCCGCAAGCAACCCGGCGGATTGATGCTGGTGATGCTGGCCTACCTGCTGGCCAGCGTGGTGCTGGGCATTATCCCGCTGGTGGGGCAATGGCTGCCGGTGGTGTTGGGGCCGGTGTCCACCGCCGTCTTCCTGCAAGCCTGCCTGGCCGCCGACCGCGACCAGCGCCTGACGGGCGAGGTGCTGCGGCCGATTTTCCAGAAGCCGGTGTTCCCGCGCCTGGTCGGACTCGGTGCACTGTTCGTGCTGATGGTGTCCCTGCTGGCCCTGATATTTGCCGGCATGGTCGGCAGCGACGCCATCCTGCAGATGGCGGTGCCGCAGGCCAAGCCTGAGATATCGCAGGCGCTGCCTGGCAGCGGCAGCGCCCTGCTGCTGGTGTTCCTGCTCTCGCTGCCGATCAGCATGGCGATGCTGTTTGCCGCCCCGCTGATCAACTGGCAGCAGATGGGCGTGGGCAAGGCCCTGTTCTACAGTTTCTTCGCCGTGTGGCGCGCGCTGGCGGCCTTCGTCGTCTACTTCGTGTGCTGGATGGTGATCGTCATGCTCGGCATGTTTGCGGTTCAGCTGGTGGTCGGCCGCACGGCGCTCGGCATGGCGCTGTCGCAATCGCTGCTGATGGTGATGGTGATGGTGATCCAGTGCTCGGTGTACGCCGCCTACCGCACCATTTTCGGCGGCCCCGGCAGCCAGGATAGCCCGGTCAGCCAGGAGAGCGCCGATGGGGCGTAACCCGCGCGCACTGTCCAGCGCCACCTCCTCGCACGACAATGGCTTCAACCTGGTGCGGCTGGTGGCTGCCACCCTGGTGGTGGTGTACCACGCCTGGCAGCTGAACGGGCGCACGCCCGGCGCGCAAGACCCGCTGACGGCCTGGCTGTCGCCGGTAGCCGACCTGGGCATGGTGGCGGTCGGCGTATTTTTCCTGGTCTCCGGCCTGTTCGTGTCGCACAGCTGGCTGCGCGACCCGCACCTGCTGCGCTTTGCCGTACGGCGCGTGACGCGCATCGTGCCTGGCCTGCTGGTCTGCCTGCTGCTGACCACGACCGTGGCCGTCACCTTCTTCTCGCCGCAAGGCATCGCCGGCCTGTTCAGCGCCGACGCCTGGCATTACATCTTCAGCAACGCCACCCTGCACAGCCTGCGCTACCTCGACCCGCCCGCCGTGCTGGCGATTCCCGGCGTGCTGGAAGGCCGCGCGCTGAATGGTTCGCTGTGGACGCTGTACTGGGAAGCGCGCATGTACGTGGTGCTGGCTCTGCTCGGCCTGGCCGCCGTGGCGCCGATGCGCGTCTGGCTGCTGGTGTCCTCGCTGGCCCTGATCGCGGCGGCGCAAGCCTTCCCTGCCCTGCTGTCCGGCTATATCTGGGAAACCGCGTTCTGGACCCTGTTCCTGGGCGGGATCGTGCTGCAGACGCTGGCGCGCCACCTGCGCTTTGGCGTCGGAATGGTGCTGGCCACCGGCATCCTGCTCGCGCTGAACTGGACCCGCAACGCAGCGCTCACCCCGAGCGGCTTCTCGCTGGTGGGCGTCATGCTGTTCGCCTGCGCCGTGGCGCTGTGGGTGGGCAGCGCGCGCCTGCCATCCTGGCTTAGCCACATCCAGAAGCACGATTATTCCTATGGCGTCTACATCTACCACTGGCCGGTGATGCTGATGCTGGCGCACGTGATGCCGGAAGCCGGCGCCCTGCGCCTGCTGGCGGCCGGCCTGGTGGTGACTTTCGCCTGCGCCGCCTTCAGCTGGCACTGCGTGGAACACCCGGCCATGAAGCTGGCGCGCCGCATGCCGAAACGGCAACCGGCGCCGCTGCGCGCCGCTGCCTGAGCGGCCCGCCGGGTATAATGGCGGGATGCAGAATCTCCTCCACAACCTCAATCCCGAACAACTCGCAGCAGTCACCCTGCCACCGCAAAATGCCCTGATCCTGGCCGGCGCCGGATCGGGCAAAACGCGCGTGCTGACCACCCGTATCGCGTGGCTGATCCAGACCGGGCAAGTGTCCCCTGCCGGCGTGCTGGCCGTGACCTTTACCAATAAAGCGGCGAAGGAAATGCTGACCCGTCTCAGCACCATGTTGCCGATCAATACACGCGGCATGTGGATCGGCACCTTCCACGGCCTGTGCAACCGACTGTTGCGCACCCATTACAAGGATGCGGCGCTGCCGCAGACTTTCCAGATCCTCGATTCGCAGGACCAGCTGTCGATGATCAAGCGCCTGCTGAAGGCGAACAATATCGACGACGAGAAGTTCCCGCCGAAGACGGTGATGTACTTCATCAACAACAACAAGGACCAGGGTTTGCGCGCTTCGCAGGTGGAGGCCTATGACGCGATGGAGCGCAAGCTGGTCGAGCTGTACCAGCTGTACGACGACCAGTGCCAGCGCGAAGGCGTGGTGGATTTCGCCGAACTGCTGCTGCGCACCTACGAACTGTTGTCGCGCAACGAGCCGCTGCGCCAGCACTACCAGCAGCGCTTCCGCCACATCCTGGTGGACGAGTTCCAGGATACCAACAACCTGCAATACGCCTGGCTGAAGCTGATGGCCGGCCATGCCTCGCCGTTCGGCGGCGCGCTGTTTGCGGTGGGCGACGATGACCAGAGCATCTACGCCTTCCGCGGCGCCAATGTGGGCAATATGCAGGCGTTCGAAAGCGAGTTCCAGGTCAAGAACCTGATCAAGCTGGAACAGAACTACCGCTCGCACGGCCACATCCTGGATGCGGCCAACCTGCTGATCTCGAACAACAGCCGCCGCCTGGGCAAGAACCTGCGCACCGACGCCGGCCACGGCGAGCCGGTTCGCGTGTACGAGGCCAGCTCGGACTTGCAGGAAGCACAGTGGATCATCGAGGAAGCCAAGGCCCGTATCGCGGAAGGCGCAACGCGCCGCGAGATCGCCATCCTGTACCGTTCCAATGCGCAGTCGCGCGTGATCGAGCATGCGCTGTTCTCGGCCGGCATGCCTTACCACGTGTACGGCGGCCTGCGCTACTTCCAGCGCGCCGAAGTCAAGCACGCGATCGCCTACCTGCAGCTGATGGACAACCCGCATAACGATTCCGCTTTCCTGCGCGTGGTGAACTTCCCGGCGCGCGGCATCGGCGCGCGCTCGATCGAGCAATTGCAGAACGCAGCGGCCACCTATAACTGCTCGCTGTATGCCGCCGTGCCGTATATGGTCGGCAAGGCCGGCAGCGCACTGGGCTCGTTCACCAAGCTGATTGAAGGCGTTCGTTTCGAAACGCAGCAGATGGCGCTGCCGGAGCTGGTCCGCGTCACGCTGGATTCGTCCGGCCTGCTGCAGCATTACCAGAATGAGAAAGAAGGCGCCGACCGCGTCGAGAACCTGGAGCAGATGGTGAGCGCCGCGACCCAGTTCGTGTCGGAAGAAGGTTTCGGCCAGGGCGCACCCGCGCACCTGGGCCCGCAGGCTTCCGCCGCCGCTGGCGCGCAAGTGGTGGTGGCGGACGGTGTCGAAATCATCGACGCCGATGCCCCGCTGGCCACCGTGATGTCGCCGCTGTCGGCCTTCCTCTCGCACGCCTCGCTGGAAGCGGGCGACAACCAGGCGCAGGAAGGCCAGGATGCGCTGCAGCTGATGACCGTGCACTCGGCCAAGGGCCTGGAATTCGACAACGTCTTCATCACCGGCCTGGAAGAAGGCCTGTTCCCGCACGAAAGCAGCTCGAAAGAGGACGGCGGCGTGGAAGAAGAGCGGCGCCTGATGTACGTCGCGATCACCCGCGCCCGCAAGCGCCTGTACATGTCGTTCTGCCAGACCCGCATGCTGCACGGCCAGACGCGCTACAACATGAAGTCGCGCTTCTTCGACGAACTGCCGGAAGAGTCGCTGAAGTGGCTGACCGCCCGCGTCCAGCAAGGCAACTGGTTCGGCACCGGTTCGCGCAAATCGGCCTGGGATGAAATGCCGTCCGTGCCAAGCGCCGACAACCGCCTGGCCGCACGCATCAACCAGGCTTCCGGCGCCTCCGGCGGCTGGCGCATCGGCGAATCCGTGGCGCACGCCAAGTTCGGCGAGGGCGTCATCATCAACATTGAGGGCAGCGGCGCCAACTGCCGCGCGCAAATCAACTTCGGCAGCTCCGGCATCAAGGTGCTCGACCTCTCGGTCGCCAAGCTGGAACGCGTCTAAAGCCGTCCAGCCTTAGCGCACCAGCACTTTGTTCATGGGGATTTCGTCCAGCGTGGCGGCGAATTCCAGCAGATGCTCCATCAACATGCGCGCGGCGCCTTTGCCGCGATGCGCGGCCGCCACATAGAGGCCGCGGATATGCACGCGGTGGCGCTGCTTGGAACCGCTGTCGCGGATCAGGCGCAAGGCGTGGCCGGCAGCGGCATCATCGGCAGTAAGGGGGCGCAGGTACATGGTTGCAATCGGCAAGCAAATCCCGTTTATCGACATGCTTTCTGCCATTAATGTAGTTAATACGAGAATCGCAATATTTCTGCTAGATTGGGAGAGTCGCTGTCCGTTATTGCAATAACTCATTATAAGGGTTGCAATGTTCGACTACCTGATACTCGTCCTGGGCGCGCCCGACAGCAGCGTGCTCTATCTAGGCCATTACGATCCCCTCCTCGTCATCCTGTCGGTGGCGGTCGCTATTTTTGCTTCATATGCCGCCTTGCTGGTCGCGCAGCTGCTGCCGACCGCAGGCAGTGCGGCGCGCCGTGCAGGCTGGCTGGCAGCGGGCGGCTTTTGCCTTGGACTCGGCATCTGGGCCATGCACTTCGTCGGCATGCTGGCCTTCGCCCTGCCTTGCGCTACCAGCTATGGCGCCGGCCTGACCCTGCTCTCCACCGTGCCTGGCATGCTGGCCAGCGCGCTCGCGCTGCATGTGATCAGCCAGGGCCCACCCAGCCCGCGCCGGCTGTGGGTAGGCGGCACCTTGCTCGGCGCCGGTATCGGCGCCATGCACTACACCGGCATGGCCGCCATGCAGTTCGAAGGCATGATCCAATACGACCTGCGCCTGTTCCTGCTGTCGATCGTGG
Source organism: Pseudoduganella sp. OTU4001 (assembly GCF_038440195.1). Taxonomy (NCBI): domain Bacteria; kingdom Pseudomonadati; phylum Pseudomonadota; class Betaproteobacteria; order Burkholderiales; family Oxalobacteraceae; genus Pseudoduganella; species Pseudoduganella sp. OTU4001. The sequence continues at coordinate 7,586 of NZ_JASATG010000050.1, forward strand.
TGGCCGTGGTGCTGGCGACCACCGCGCTGTGGCTCAAGTTCCGCCTGGGGCGCCTGCAAGGGCGCTGGCGTCCCGCTTCGCCGCTGTGGAGCTCCTGCGTCATGGGGCTGGCGGTGGCCGGCATGCATTACACGGCGATGGCCGCCGCCTACTTCGTGCGCAACGGCGGCAGCGAGGCCGGCGACGCGGCCCACATCAGTCCCAGCGTACTGGCGGCATCGGTGCTGGTCTTCACCAGCATACTGATCGTGATTACCATCGTGGCGACCTATGTCGGCAAGCGTCGCCTGTTTTCCTTCGAGCGTTCGTACCGCCTGATCGCCATGCTGCTGATGGTCTGGAGCGTGATCGCCTGGCTCGGCGCCGGCTACTTCCAGGATCACCTGGCCGACGAAATGCTCCAGCACGAGCGGCAGATGGCGCAGGACCACGCCGTCAACGTGGCCAGCAATATCGAAGAAAGCCAGGCCCGCCTGCGCGGCTTCGCGCTGATGCTGGCGCGCGACTCCGGCATCCGCCGCATTGCCCTGCAGGCCGGCGGCGACGACGCATCCAACGAGCAGCTGGCGCAAACCGCACGCGCCCTCAAGGTCGACAGCATGTTCGTGCTGGATGCGACGGGCACCTGCATCGCCACCAGCAACGTGGCCGAATCCCCGCTCTTCGTCGGCCGCAATTTCGGCGACCGCGACTACTTTATCCAGGCGCGCGCCGGCGAGCAGGGCGAACAATACGGCGTCGGACGCGACGGCAAGGTGGGCGCGCTGTACTACGCCCACGCGGTGCGCAGCGGCGACCAGTTCCTTGGCGTAGCCGTGGTCAAGCTGAACGCCAGCGCGCTGGGCGCCATGGCCGGCAATACGCACGCCTGGATTGCCGATATCAACGGTGTCATCATCCATGCCGCCGACGCCCGCCTGCGCCACCAGGCGCTGCCTGCCGCCAGCGCGCAGGGCCTGGAACTGCAGCAGCGCCGCCAGCGCTACGGGCAGGAACGTTTCGAAAGCATCACCCTTGAACCATGGCACAGCGCCGCCATGCCCGGCGTGGCGCGCATCGCCGGCGCCGGCATACCGAGCGTGCTGGCCACCCGTGCACTGGTCGACGGCACCATGACGGTGACCGTGCCGCGCCCCCTGCCAGCCCTGCTGCACCAGGGCACGCGCCGCTTCTGGATGTTCATGCTGATGGAACTGGCCGGCGGCATGCTGGTGGCCGCCGCCACCGCCACCGCACTCTACCTGCGCGAAAAGCAGAAGGCCGACGCCGACCTGCGCGTGGCCGCCACCGCCTTCGAATCGCTGGAAGGCATGGCCATCACCGACGCCGAGCACATGATCCTGCGCGTCAACCGCGCCTATACCGACATCACCGGCTATACCGAACGCGATGCACTCGACAGCGAACTGCTGGTGTGCGACGAGCCGGCCATGCAGCAGCGCATCTGGGACGGCGTGGCCGCGCACGGCGCCTGGCAGGGCGAAGTCTGGCAACAGCGCAAGGGCGGCGGGCGCTTCCCCTGCTGGCTGGTGGTGACGGCCGTGCGCAACGCGGCCGGCGAGATTACCCACCATGTCTGCGCCCTGACCGACATCACCGAACGCAAAGCCTCGGAGCAGGAAATCCGCAACCTGGCGCTGTTCGACTTCCTGACCCAGCTGCCCAACCGGCGCTGCCTGATGGACCGCCTGCACCACGCGCTGGCGGCCAGCGCGCGCACCGGCCAGTGCGGCGCCCTGCTGTTCATCGACCTCGACAACTTCAAGGACCTGAACGACACGCTCGGCCACAATGTGGGCGACATGCTGCTGCAGCAGGCCGCGCGCCGCTTCGTCGGCTGCGTGCGCGATAGCGATACCGTGGCGCGCCTGGGCGGCGACGAATTCGTGATCATGCTGGAGAACCTGGCCGAGGACAACGAGCTGGCGGCCGAGCAGGCGCGCGCCATCGGCGCCAAGCTGCTGGCGCGCCAGAACGAGCCCTACACCATGGGCCCGCACCAGCACAGCTGCACTTCCAGCGTCGGCATCACGGTGTTTCGCGGCGACATGGAAAGCGTGGAGGACTTGCTGAAGCAGACCGATATGGCGATGTACCAGGCCAAGGCGCCCGGCCGCAACACCATGTGCTTCTTCGACCCGGCCATGCAGACCGTGGTCAGCGCGCGTGCCGCGCTGGACGCCGACCTGCGCCACGGCCTGGCGCTGCAGCAGTTCCTGCTGCACTACCAGCCGCAGGTCGATGGCGAAGGCCGCATCACCGGCGCCGAGGCCCTGCTGCGCTGGCAGCATCCGGTGCGCGGCCTGGTGCCGCCGATGCAGTTCATCCCGGCCGCCGAGTCATCGGGCCTGATCCTGCCGCTCGGCGCCTGGGTGCTGGAGCAGGCTTGCGAACAGCTGGTGGCCTGGGCCGCCAACCCGGCCACCGCCAAGCTGGAGCTGGCGGTCAACGTCAGCCCGCGCCAATTCCACCAGAGCGACTTCGTGGAGCAGGTGATGGGTGCACTGGCGCGCAGCGGCGCCTCGCCGCGCCGCCTGAAGCTGGAGCTGACCGAGGGTTTGCTGCTGGACGACGTGGAAGCCTCGATTGCCAAGATGGCGGCACTGCAGGCGGCCGGCATCGGCATTTCGCTGGACGATTTCGGCACCGGCTATTCCTCGCTGGCCTACCTCAAACGCCTGCCGCTATACCAGCTGAAGATCGACCGCTCCTTCGTGCGCGACATCGTCCATAACGCCGACGATGCGGCCATCACCAAGACCATCCTGACCCTGGCCGACAGCATGGGCCTGTCCGCCATTGCGGAAGGGGTGGAATCGGAAGAACAGCAGCGCTACCTGGCGCGCCAGGGCTGCCGCGCCTTCCAGGGCTATCTGTTCGGGCCGCCGCTGCCGGTGGAGCAGTTCGAGGCGCTGCTGCAACCGGTCCGGCTGGCAAGGGCCTGACCATTGAGCTGCCCCGCCAGGCGGTCCAGCAGATCGAGCTGGCGCCGCACTTCCGGCGTCTGCGGCAGGCGGGCGCGCAGCGCACCCGCGTTGTTGAACGGCGCCGCCAGGTGCGCGTAGCGCCGCTCCAGCTCCGGCACCTGCGCCAACTCCAGGAACAGCAAGTGGATGTAGAGATCCATCATGCCCTTGGTGTGATGGCTGCCGATGCTGGTGCCGCCCAGGTGGATCACGCCGCCATCGGCGAACTCGAACTGGACCAGCTCCATGCCTTCCGAATAGCCCAGCGCCAGCAGCACATGCAGCGTGTCATAGAAATCGTGGTACGGCTTGAGCGTTTCGCCATCGCGCAGGCCGGCGCCGCGCAGCTGGCCGCGCGCCGCGGCCGGCACCTTGCGGTAGATGCCCGCGCCCACGCCGTACTGCCGCATCAGGCGCTGCCAGGCCGCCGCGCGGAAATACAGGAAGTGGGTCAGCGGATAGGTCCAGCGCGGGCCGCTATCGGCCAGAAGGCATAGCAGGAACTCGGCGTCGCTGAAACGCAGCTCCTGCAGCACGCGCTGGTCGAACAGGTAGAGGTCGTGGTCGAGAATGCCGAAGTCGTGCGCATTATGGCGCAGCATCATGTCGATCATGGCGCCGTGGTTGACGCTGGAACGCGGCAGCGTGGCCACGCGGAACTGCGGCAAGTCCGGGAAATGCTGCCGCAGCAGCGCCGCTTCCCAGGCACGCGCGCCATTCAGCAGCAGGACGATGGGCAGCCGGCCCGCCACCAGGCGCAGGCAAGGCAGCAGGAAGTGCAAGGTGTCCGGCATGACGATGACGTAAAAATGGCCGCCCAGGCGCTCCGCGATGCCCGCCTGGAAGGCGGCAAAGCGGGGCGCGCTGGCGCGGCGCATCAGGAAGCCATCGTTGACGGCGTAAGCCAGGCGGCGATAGGCCCGCAGCGCGACTGCCGCCAGCAGGCGGCGCGCCGCTGTCGGCGTGCTGGCGTGGCGCTGGCGCAGGCGTTGCCACAGCTCCCGCGCCGCACGCACATTGGCGCGCAATCTTGTCGTTATGCCCATGCCGGGCAGTTTACATCACCGGCTTGGCGCTACCGTTGCTGATGGCTTCTTCAATCAACGCGCGCGAGGTTTTGTCGGCTTCGCGCGACAGTCGGCCCTGCTCGCGGCCCAGCTCGCCCATCCTGCGGCCCAGTTCCTGCAGCGGCTTGGTGGCTTCGGCGATGCGGGCATGCATGGCGGCCATCGGGGCGTGGCGCGCGGCGATGGCGGCGTGGCTGGCGGCGATTTCAGCGCCCTGGCGTGCCATCTCTGCGCTCAGCGGCTCCATTTGCTTGCGCAGTTCTTCCATATCGCGTTCGAGCTGGGCGCGGGTCTTGTCGTCGGCCAGCGCCATCTTGCGCGAGGCTTTCTCCATGGCGCGGCCGATGCGTTCCTGCTGGCGCGCCGAGTTTTCCAGCTTGCGTTCAATGGCGCGTTCCATCTCGCGCTGGGCGCGCTGCTGTTCCTTGCTGCCCATGGCCGCTTCGACTTCCTTCTCGATCTGGGCGCTCATGGCTTCCACTTCCTTGCTGTGGACTTCCATCTGCTTGCCCTGCTCTTCCATCTTCTTGCCATGCGCTTCGGCCGGCTGCCAGGCGGCTTTGACCTTGGCCAGCAGGGCCGGGTCCTGGATCACGTAGGACTTGCCTTCCTTGCGGACGTAGATGTAGTCGCCCTTGGTTTCCAGCTTCAGGCGGCGCGCTTCGTCCAGATCGCCACGGCGGCCGTGCACGTGCATGGCCTCTTCGCCGTCGCGCACGATGGCATAGGCGGTGCGGCCGCTATCGTCCAGGTAGATATGGCTGCCGTTGTAGATGCCTTTCAGTTCCTTGGGCGGCTTCGGTGGCTTGGGCGCCTTGGGTGGCTTGGGCAGGCCGGCCGGTACGGCTGGCGGGGCCGGCACATCCGGCACAGCACCCATCGGCGGGGCTGGTGGTGCTGGCGGCGCAGGCGGTGCGGGTGGCACCGGCACGTCCTGGTCGTCGGCATCAGACGCGCCGGAGGTCATCGGGACGGGACTGGGAGCCGGTGCCGGGCTGGCGGCGGGCGCGGCTTCGGCGGCTGGTGCGGCTTCAGCGGCGGGCGCAGCCTCGGCGGCGGGGGCCGCTTCGGCAGCCGGCGCGGCCAGCGCCGCTGGTGCGGCAACGGCGCTGGCGGCCGGGAGCGTCACCGCTTGCGGCATCGCGTGGGCATACAGCGCGGCGCAGGCGGCAAAAATACCAAGTAATGGGGTCGCCATCTTCCAGCTCAGGGGCTGTGCATCAGGACGGATCAGGCGTTTGATACGGGACATGAGGTCTCCTCCGTGTGCCGCGGGGGCAGCAAAGTGTGTGGTGGTGAACTGGAATTTATCCAGCTCGGAAAGTGCAAGTGCCAGGCGCCGCGGTTCGCCGAGCGTGCTTGCGGCCAAATCATCTGCAATCTGTTCGCGCTCGAGGCGGATCTGCTTGGACAGCATCCAGACACTCGGGTGGTAGAACAGGAAAATCTCAATGCCGCTCTGGACCAGGTTGACCAGGTAGTCATGGCGGCGCACATGGGCCAGCTCGTGGGCCAGCAGCGCTTCCAGCAGGTCAGGCGGCAAGCCGCTGACCAGCGAGGCTGGCAGCAGCACAATCGGGCGCAGGATGCCGGCCGTGATCGGGCCTTCCAGCGCATCGTCGGATACACCAAGCCGCACGTTGCGGCGGATGCCCATGCGCTGCGCCAGCGCACTGGCGCGCGCCTGCCAGGCCGGGTCGGCATGGTAATGGCTGGGCAAGGTGCGGGTGCGCACCCATTGCAGGCCGAGCGAGAGGCGCAAGGTCATCAGCGCAGCGCCGGCCGCCCACAGCAGCACCAGCCAGGGGATCTGGCGGCGCAGCAGGTATTCCCAGGAAGTCATGGCGTCGACATCGACCAGGGCGGTTTCCACGCCCACGCCATCGGCGGCGCCGGGGATGGCGGCGATGGCGCTGCTCTCGATCGGCGCCGGCAGCACATAGCCGGTGTCGGCCGCATCAGCCAGGCGCCAGCCGAAATTGGCCAGCGGCAGCGCCGCGCACAGCAGCAAGGCCACGCAGGCCACCAGGTAGCGCGCCTGCGGGCGGGCATTGCGCAAGGCATGCAGGGCCAGTGCCGCCACACAGCCGATCAGCAGGCCTTGCCACAGGAAGTGCAGCAGGGACCAGCCCAGGGCGGGGATGACGGCGTTCAGCAATTGGCTCATGGATGCGGCTCCGGTTATGGTGTCCTTGCAATCTAGATTAAATGATCTAGAACTTTGTGTCTAGAACTTTTTGTCTAGATACGGGTGCAAGTGCTCAGGAGCCAATGTAGCCACACGCCGCCGGGGCGGCGCGGGTTTTGCGACAGGCGGCAGAAAATGCCGCCCAGGATGCTCAATACACGACGACCGAACGGATCGACTCGCCCTTTTCCATCAGGTCGAAGCCTTCGTTGATGCGTTCCAGCGGCAGGGTATGGGTGATCAGCTCGTCGATCTTCAGCTTGCCTTCCATATACCAGTCGACGATCTTCGGCACGTCGGTACGGCCGCGCGCGCCGCCGAAAGCGGAACCGAGCCAGTGGCGGCCGGTCACCAGCTGGAACGGCCGGGTGGAAATCTCCTGCCCCGCCGCCGCCACGCCGATCACGATCGACTTGCCCCAGCCCTTGTGGCAGCACTCGAGCGCCTGGCGCATCAGCTGGGTATTGCCGACGCACTCGAAGCTATAGTCAGCGCCGCCATCGGTCAGCTGGATGATGGCGTCCACCACATTCTCCACGTTCTTCGGGTTGATGAAGTGGGTCATGCCGAACTGGCGCGCCATTGCTTCGCGCGCCGGGTTGATGTCGATGCCGATGATCTTGTCGGCGCCCACCATCCTGGCCGCCTGGATCACGTTCAGGCCGATGCCGCCCAGGCCGAACACCACCACATTGGCGCCCGCCTCCACCTTGGCCGTGAACAGCACGGCGCCCACGCCGGTGGTCACGCCGCAGCCGATGTAGCACACCTTGTCGAACGGCGCGTCCGGACGGATCTTGGCCAGTGCGATTTCCGGCACCACGATGTAGTTGGAGAAGGTCGAGGTGCCCATGTAATGGAACAGCGGCTGGCCGCCCAGCGAGAAGCGGCTGGAACCGTCAGGCATCAGGCCCTTGCCCTGGGTGGCGCGGATCGCCTGGCACAGGTTGGTCTTGCGCGACAGGCAGAATTTGCACTGGCGGCATTCGGGCGTGTAGAGCGGGATGACATGGTCGTCCTTCCGCAGCGAGGTGACGCCCGGCCCCACGTCGACCACCACGCCGGCGCCTTCGTGACCGAGGATGGCCGGGAAGATGCCTTCCGGGTCGGCCCCGGACAAGGTGTAATGGTCGGTGTGGCAGATGCCGGTGGCCTTGATCTCCACCAGCACTTCGCCCGCGCGCGGGCCGTCCAGTTCCACCTCTTCAATGGTGAGCGGGGCGCCCGCCTTCCACGCTACTGCCGCTTTGGTCTTCATCGCACAACTCCCGATGTGATAAAAGCGACAGCATAGCCTAAGTCCTAACTTACGTCCGCGCCGGCAGCATCGCTTCCAGCCCCAGCATGTGCGACACGGTGCGCCATAGCTGGCGCGGCGAAGTCCACGGCTTGGGCAGGAAGGCGTGCGCCTGGTGGTGCAGCATGGGCTGGCTGGCCGAATACAGCAGCACCGGCGTGTGGTGGTCAGTCTGGCGCATATAGCGGATCAGGGTGTGGCCGTCGCCGTCGGGCAGGTCGGGATCGATCACCAGCAGCGCGAATTCGCCCTGCTCGAGCAAGGTGCGCGCCTGTTCGTAGGTGGCGGCATGCACCACATGGGTTTCGGGGGCCAGCAAGGTCGCCAGCACCACGGCCGAATCTTCGTCGGGATCGACGTGCAGCACCCGGGGCGCCGGATGCAAATCAAACGACATATTCATGAAAGGGTTCTCCGCACTGCAGGAAAAATTGTCGGCGGAGCTGGGCCGAGGGATGTTGCTGGGCCGCGAAGGAGGGGCGGCCACTGGAGGAACTACGGCTGCGGGCGAGGTGAGGCCCGCAACCGGTAGTTTACGTCATTCCAGTGGCTAAGGGAAAGTTTTATTTTTTCAAACGTGAGTTGAAAGCAGCATGCAAACCGTTCAACATTTCCTCGGCGGCCAGCAATTGGTCGGCCACTTCATTGATCTTGCGGCGACTGGAGCGGGCATGGTCGCGCAGCACTTCGAAGGCGGTGTTGCGGTCGGTCTGGTATTTGCACATCAGCAGGCCGACGGCCAGGCTGGTTTCGCGCCCGGCGGCCAGGGCGGCGTTCAGGTTGATCTCGGTGCGGCGCAGCTGGCGGATCTCGTCGGCGCGCGCCAGGCCGGCCTCGAAGGCAGGCATCAGGTGCTGCTCGTCGACCGGTTTCACCACAAAGCCGACCGCCCCGTAAGCGGCGGCCTGCTTGCCGGCATCGGCATCGCCGCGGCCGGACAGGAACATGAACGGCACCGAGGTATTGCGGTTGAGCTGCTTGGCCAGCTCCAGGCCGGACATGCCGGGCATGTGGATGTCGAGCAGGGCCAGGTCCGGTTCGCGCTCGGCGATCAGGGCCAGGGCCTGGTCGGCGGAGTAGGCCAGCATGGTGTCATGGCCGGCGCGCGCCAGCAATTCACCCAGGAACTCGGTCAGGATCTTGTCGTCGTCGACAATCAGGATCAGGCGCTTTTGTGGAGGCTGGGCGTTCATTGGGCGGCAACCTTATGGTTATGCTAATGGGGAAATTATAGACCGAAACTCCGCCACCGCCGCAGCGACGTCATTTGCCAGATACACACTGCTGATGGCGGCCACCAGCTGGGCTCCCTCCGCCACCAGCGGCGCCGCGTTGTGCGCCGTCATGCCGCCGATCACGCACAGCGGCACCTCGATCACTTCACGCGCGTGACGCAGGATCGAGGGCTGGGTGGTGACGGCGTATTGCTTGACCCTGGATGGGTAAAAGCCGCCGAACGCCACATAGCTGGCGCCGGCCGCTTGCGCCGCCTGGGCGCGCGGCAGTTCGCCGTAGCAGGAGGCGCCGATCAGCTTGTTGGGACCGAGCGTGGCGCGCACTTCCGCGATGGGCGCGTCGGTGCCACCGAGGTGCACGCCGTCGGCGCCCAGCTCGCGGCACAGCGCAACGTGGTCGTTGACCAGGAAGGGGACGTTATATTTGTGGCACAGCTCACGCAGCGCCCCGCCCTGCTCGCGCCGCAGCGCCGGGCTGGCATCCTTGTGGCGGTACTGCAGCAGGGCGACGCCGGCTTGCAGCGCCTGCTCGGTGACGGCCAGCAGTTTGTCGGTGTCGTCCCAGTTGGGGGTGACCAGGTAAAGTCCTTGCATGGTTTCTCCTTATCGCTGCGGGATGCGCTGGCCGGGGGCAATCGCATACGAAGCAGCCAGCGCGCGCTGGGTGTAGTTCTGTGCTTTGCCCAGCGCCTGCGCCATGCTGTTGCCCAGCGCCAGCAGGGCTGCCGTGGATGCGGCCAAGGTGCAGCCGCTGCCGTGGAAGGTGCCGGGCAGGCGCGGCCAGCTCCAGTTCTGCTGGCAGTCTGGGCCAAGCCAGCGGTTGGTCACCACATTGGTGCCCTCCTCGTGGCCGCCGGTCACCAGCACGTGCTTGCAGCCCATCGCGCGCAAGGCATGCGCATGCGCCAGCGCGGCGCCGTGGGCGGTGCCATGCCACGCGGCGTGGCCCACGGCGCTGCGCGGCAGGCGGCCGTCGCCTTCGTCGGCAGCGCCATTGGCGACGGCCAGGACGGGACGCGCGGCCTGGGCGTGCGCACCGGCGGCGAGCGCGGCGGCCTCGGGACCGTTGGGGGTGATCAGGGTGGCCAGCGGCAGCAGCGGCGCCAGGGCGCGTGCGGCGTCATCGCGGCCCAGCGCGTCGCCGTTACCGCTGCGCAGGACCGGGTCCAGCACGACGGGCGGATCGCTGTACAGATTCTGCGCCCAGCCCGGCGCGGCGCCTGCGGCCTGGCGGTGCGTGGCGCGCATTTCGCCGATCAGCTGGGCGATCGCCAGCGCATTCTCGGCACTGCCGGGGATGCCGATCTTGACCGCCGCCACCGGCACCTGCGCCAGCAAGGTGCGCGCCTGCTGCAGCAAGACTTCCGGCGCCACCGGCAGCACCGCATGCACGCGGTTATTGTCCTGCACCGTGATGGCGGTCAGCACCGGCAAGGCATGCGCCCCCATCGCGGTGATGGCCTGGATATCGGCCGCCATGCCGGCGCCGCCCGAAGGATCGGCGCCGGAGAACACCAGCACGCAAGGCCGGTCGCTCATGCGATCCTCCCTGCCATCGGCGACGATGGCGAGGCGGCGAACTTGCGCGGCATGCGCCCGGCCAGGAAGGCTTCGCGCCCGGCCTGCACCGCCAGCTTCATGGCGCGCGCCATGCGCACCGGATCGCCGGCGGCGGCGATGGCAGTGTTCATCAGCACACCGTCGCAGCCCAGCTCCATGGCGATCGCCGCGTCGGAGGCGGTGCCGACACCGGCATCGACCAGCACCGGCACCTGCGACTGCTCGATGATCAGCGACAGGTTCCACGGATTCAGGATGCCCATGCCCGAGCCGATCAGCGACGCCAGCGGCATCACCGCGCAGCAGCCGATATCTTCCAGCATGCGCGCCTGGATCGGATCGTCGCTGCAATACACCATCACGTCGAAGCCATCCTTCACCAGCTCGCGCGCGGCGACCAGGGTTTCCGGCATGTTGGGGAACAGGGTCCTCTCGTCGCCCAGCACTTCCAGCTTGACCAGCTTGTGGCCGTTCAGCAGCTCGCGCGCCATCTGCAGCGTGTAGACCGCATCCTTGGCCGTGTAGCAGCCGGCCGTATTGGGCAGGATGGTGAATTCATGCGGCGGCACAAAGTCCAGCAGGCTTGGCGCATGCGGGTCCTGGCCGATGTTCACGCGGCGGATCGCCACGGTGATGATTTCCGCGCCGGCCGCCAGGGTGGCCTCGCGCGTCTGCGGCAGGTCCTTGTACTTGCCGCTGCCGACCAGCAGGCGCGATTGGTATTCCTTGCCAGCGATGATGAGTGGTTTGTCCTGCATATGATCCTTTCAGCCGCCGCCAATGGCGCGCACGATATCGACTTTGTCATGAGGAGCCAGCGCGACCTGCGGCCAGCGCTGGCGCGGCACTACCTGGCGGTTGACCGCCAGCGCCAGCGCCTGCCCTTCCAGCTGCAGGGCCGCGATCAGGGCGTCCAGCGTCTGGCAAGGCGGCACCTTGTGCGGTGCGCCGTTCAGCTCAATTTCCATCATGGCTGCTGCTCGCGGTAGATCTGCGCGCCGCCCTTGACGAACTCAATGGACTTTTCCACCATGCCTTTGGCGGCGAACTCACGCACTTCCTGCGTGATCTTCATCGAGCAGAAATGCGGGCCGCACATGGAGCAGAAGTGCGCCACCTTGGCCGAGTCCTTCGGCAGGGTCTCGTCATGGAATTCGCGCGCACGGTCAGGATCCAGGCCCAGGTTGAACTGGTCTTCCCAGCGGAACTCGAAGCGCGCCAGCGACAGCGCGTTGTCGCGGATCTGCGCGCCAGGATGGCCTTTCGCCAGGTCGGCGGCGTGGGCCGCGATCTTGTAGGTGATGATGCCTTCCTTGACGTCGGCCTTGTTCGGCAGGCCCAGGTGCTCCTTCGGCGTCACGTAGCACAGCATGGCGGTGCCGTACCAGCCGATCTGCGCCGCGCCGATGCCGGAGGTGATGTGGTCGTAGCCCGGTGCGATATCGGTGGTCAATGGGCCCAGCGTATAGAACGGCGCTTCGGCGCATTGCTCCAGCTGCAGGTCCATATTCTCTTTGATCAGCTGCATCGGCACGTGGCCCGGGCCTTCGATCATCACCTGCACATCGTGCTTCCAGGCGATCTGGGTCAGTTCGCCCAGCGTCTTCAGCTCGCCCAGCTGGGCGGCATCGTTGGCGTCCCACACCGAGCCCGGACGCAGGCCGTCGCCCAGCGAGAAGCTGACATCGTAGGCCTTCATGATTGCGCAGATCTCTTCGAAGTGCGTGTACAGGAAGTTCTCTTTGTGGTGGGCCAGGCACCACTTGGCCATGATCGAGCCGCCGCGCGACACGATGCCGGTCATGCGGTTGGCCGTCAGCGGCACGTAGCGCAGCAGCACGCCGGCGTGGATGGTGAAGTAATCGACGCCTTGCTCCGCCTGTTCGATCAGCGTGTCGCGGAAGATTTCCCAGGTCAGGTCTTCGGCCTTGCCGTTGACCTTTTCCAGCGCCTGGTAGATTGGCACGGTGCCGATCGGCACCGGCGAATTACGCACGATCCATTCGCGGGTTTCGTGGATATGCTTGCCAGTGGACAGATCCATCACGGTGTCGCCGCCCCAGCGGATGGCCCAGGTCATTTTCTCGACTTCCTCGCCGATCGAGGAAGTCACTGCCGAATTGCCGATATTGGCGTTGACCTTGACCAGGAAATTGCGGCCGATGATCATCGGCTCCAGCTCCGGGTGGTTGATATTGGCCGGAATGATGGCGCGCCCGCGCGCGATTTCCTCACGCACGAATTCCGGCGTGATCAGCTCCGGAATCGCCGCGCCGAAAGACTCGCCGCGGTGCTGGCGGCCCAGCAGCTCCGCCATGCGCACGCCCTTCTCGCCGCTGGCGCGCAGGCCGTCCAGGTATTCCTGGCGGCGCAGGTTCTCGCGGATCGCCACATACTCCATTTCCGGCGTGATGATGCCCTGGCGCGCGTAATGCATCTGCGTGACGTTGGCGCCGGCCTTGGCGCGGCGCGGCTGGCGGTGCAGCTTGAAGCGCAGCGCATCGAGTTCGGCATCGGCCAGGCGCTGGCGGCCATAGTCGGAAGTCGGACCGTCCAGCAGCTCGGTGTCGCCCCGCTCCTCGATCCAGGCCGCGCGCGGCGTACCGAGGCCGGAGCGGATGTCGATCTGCACGTCCGGATCGGTATAGGCGCCCGAAGTGTCGTACACGGTGACCGGCGCATTGTCGCCGGACAGGCTGATTTCGCGCATCGGCACACGCAGGTCGGCGCGGCTGCCGGTGACGTAGATTTTGCGGGAGTTGGGCAGCGGTGCAACGGCTGCGGAATCGACCTCGGCCTGCTCGGCGAGGAATTTTGCGTTGGCGTTCATTTGGCTCCTTGGTTGGCACAGGAGCCAGCAAAGGAGGTTAGGCGCGCGCGCAGGCGCATCCTGAAGCTTCCCTTCGCTGGCATTATCCAGATCAGGTTCGGAGGGTATTTCTCACCCGCGCAGCTTGCGCCGCACAGGACCCCTAGCGTTTGCCACCTTTCGGTAGCGAGCGGATTATATCTATAATCGTTGCGCATTGAAAGGAGACTGGATGCGATATGCAGTATTCATGGCCGCCACTGTTGCGCTGATGCCAGCCGTTGCGGCAGCAGCGGGCGTGCGCGCGCCGACCCTGGCCGAGCAGCGCTCGTTCCAACAATTCTGGCAGCGCATCGCGCCCGGCATGCCGGCGCCCGCGCTGCGCATGGAACGCGCGCCGGGCGCCAGCGTGCTGGCCGCCACCGCCAGCGTCGACGCACCGCCGCTGCGCCTGGTGCTGCCGCTGTGCCGCGTCGAGCGCACGCGCTACACGCAGCAGGCCAACGACAGCTGGCGCACGGACAGCAGCCAGCATGTGTGGGTGCACCACACCACCAGCTGCGGCACGCCGCCGGCCACGATGGTCGAACTGCGCGCCGCCCTGCCCGAGATCGAAATCCTCAAGCTGCTGCAGGCCAAGGGCGAGATGCTGCAGCGCGCGCGCCTGCTCATGGCCGGCAATACCAGTTGTGCACCAATGCGCGCGCGCAATTTCAGCGCCGCCGCCCTTGACCGCGGCGCCGACGGCTTGCCGCTGCTAGTCTACCGCAGCGACATCGGCGGCGAGCTGCGCCTGTCGGTGCGGCCGGCGCGCACCGACTTCGTCCCATGGAACGTGGCCTGCAGCCCTTAATACGAGGAGACAACGGCATGCTCGAACAATTCGCTCCCAACGTCTGGGCCGCCGCGGCGCCCCAGAGTTTCCTCCGCCTGCGCGTCGGCACGCGCATGACGGTGCTGCGCTTTGCCAACGGCGACCTGCTGCTGCATTCGCCGGTGCCGCTGGGCGGCGGGCTGGCGGAAGCGGTGGAGGCGCTGGGCACCGTGCGCCACATCGTCTGCCCAAATATGTTCCACCACCTGTACGCCGGCGAGGCGCAAGCGCGCTGGCCGCAAGCGCGCCTGCACGGCCCGGCCGCGCTGCAGCGCAAGCGGCGCGACCTGCGCTTTGACGCCGTGCTGTCTGACACGCCCGATCCCGATTGGCAGGGCGAGATCGAACCGGTCAGCATCGCCGGCAGCCTGCTGCAGGAAACCGTGCTGTACCACCGTCCCTCGCGCACCCTGGTCAGCGCCGACCTGGTGGAAAACTGGCGCAGCCACCCGCACTGGCTGACGCGCGAATACCTGCGCCTGAACGGCGCGCTGGGCCAGGCCACCTGGCCACGGTTGCTGCGCCTGGTCTACACCCGCCGCCCGGCCGCGCGCGACTCGCTCGCCAGAATTTACGCGTTGCCGATCGAGCGCATATTGCTGGCGCACGGCGAACCGATCACCGCCGATGCGAGTGTCATTTTGCGACAAGCCTTCGCCTGGTTATAGCTTCATTTCCACGCAGAATCCGAGCTTTTACTGGCTTAACCCGGGAATACAACAGTCGCAAAAAATTGTATAGGCATGCCTGCAATTCAATTGCCGCAATGCTCATTCCTCTTTACGCTGGGTTACACAAATACAAACCCCGTCTGGAGAGAGAAGACATGAAGCAAAGCAAGAAACTGGTGGTACTGACCCTGTCCGCAGCCGTTGCCGCAGCATGCGCGCTGCCTGCCAGTGCGGCCGCCGACCAGGACAAAGTGCGTGTGATCGTAGCCTTCCAAAAGGGCAAGGCCGCCGAAGTGAAAAACGCCGTCGGCCAGGCCAAGGGCGTGGTGGCGGACGAGATCGACGGCATGGATGCGATGGCGGTGGAAGTGCCGGCCAACGCGCTCAAGGGCCTGCAGAACAATCCGCACGTCAGCTACGTGGAAACCGACGAGAAGCGCTACCTGTTCGCGCTTGACGCGCCGTCCGGCGACCCGTACCAGAAGGGCCAGCTGACCCCATATGGCATCCCGCTGGTGCAGGCCGACAAGGTCAGCGAAGGCAGCGCCGCGCGCAAGCTGTGCATCATCGACTCCGGCATCGACCGCAACCACGTCGACCTGGCCGCCAACAAGATGGCCGGCGTCTACGACCGCGGCACCGGCTGGTGGTACACCGATGAAAACCATCACGGCACCCACGTGGCAGGCACCATTGCCGCCGTCAACAACGGCAGCGGCGTAGTGGGCGTCAATGCCGGCGCCAAACTCAACCTGCACATCGTCAAGGTATTCAGCGCTGACGGCTGGGCCTATTCCTCCAAGCTGTCCAACGCCGCCAAGCAGTGCGGCGACGCCGGCGCCAATGTGATCAGCATGTCGCTCGGCGGCGGCAAGCCGACCAAGACCGAAGAGAAGATGTTCGACGCGCTGGCCGCCAAGGGTGTGCTGTCGGTCGCCGCCGCCGGCAACGACGGCAATACCGTGGTGTCCTACCCGGCCGGCTATGCCTCGGTGATGATGGTGGGCGCGCTGGACGAGAACAAGCAATGGGCCAGCTTCTCGCAGTACAACCCGAAAGTGGAAATCGCAGCGCCGGGCGTGGGCGTGCTGTCGACCGTGCCGACCGATTCCGGCACCCAGTCCGCGCTGAGCGTGGGCAACACCACCTATGCGCCGAACGCCATGGAAGGTTCGCCGCGCAAGACCGCCACCGCGCCGCTGGCGGACTTCGGTACCGGCACGGCGGTGGACGCCACTATGGCGGGCAAGGTATGCCTGATCCAGCGCGGCGCCATCAGCTTCGCCGAGAAGGTCGTCAACTGCCAGGCCAGCGGCGGCGTGGCGGCCGTGGTGTACAACGGCGGCGTGGCGGCCGACGGCACGCCGAACACTGGCGCCTTCCTCGGCACCTTGGGCACCACGGTGACCAATATTCCTTCGCTGACCGCCAGCGATACCGAGGGCGCGGCCATGAAACTGCAGCTGGGCCAGGCCGCCACCGTGGCGGTCACCCCGTACAGCTACGCCTACTATGACGGCACCTCGATGGCGACCCCGCACGTGTCGGGCGTGGCGGCGCTGGTGTGGAGCCACGTACCGAACTGCAGCGCCAGCCAGGTGCGCGCCGCGCTGACCGGCACTGCGCTCGACCTGGGCGCACCAGGCCGCGACGACAAGTTCGGCTTTGGCCTGGTGCAAGCCAAGGCGGCGCTGGATTACCTGAAAGCCCAGGCCTGCGGCAAATAAGGCGTACTTCGCCGCAACACGAGCCCGCCCTGGTGGCGGGCTTTTTCATTTTCGGATTGCCGTCTGCAAGGCGGTCTCCTATGCTGACTTAAGCCAGCATTTATTCAAGGGAGCCAATCATGCAGCTGAGCAATGCCATCCTCTCCGGCGCGATTGCCGCCATCGTCGCCGCTGCCGTGCCAGCGCCCGTTTCCGCCGCCGCACCGGACAAGATCCGCGTGATCGTGGCGTTCGACGCCAAGATGTCCGACCAGGCCAAGACCGCCATTGCCGCAGCGCAAGGAGAAGACATCCGCTTTATCTTCGGCATGAACGCCGTGGCCATGACCATCCCGGTGAAGGCCCTGGCTGGGCTGCAGCACAATCCGCATTTCAAATACGTGGAGGAAGACGTCAAGCGCTACCCGCTGGCCAGTGCGCTGGCGACGGCGGACGCCGCCCACCCCGGCCAGTTGGTTCCTTACGGCATCCTCATGGTGCAGGCCGACCAGTTGCCGGCCCTCCCCAGCGGCCTGAGCGGGCGCAAGGTGTGCATCATCGATTCCGGCATTGATGCCAGCCATGAAGATTTGAGCGGCAACACCATGGCCGGCCTCAATGACTCCGGCACCGGCAGCTGGAATACCGATGAAAACCACCACGGCACCCACGTGGCCGGCACCATCGCCGCCATCAGCAACAACAAGGGCGTGGTCGGCGTGTCCGGCGAAGGCAAGCTGCCGCTGCACATCGTCAAGGTGTTCAGCGCGGACGGCTGGGCTTATTCGTCGACGCTGGCGGCGGCCGCCAACCAGTGCGGCAGCAAAGGCGCCAGCGTGATCAGCATGTCGCTGGGCGGCGCGCGTTCCAGCCGCACCGAGGAAACCGCGTTTGCCAACCTGCAGAAACAAGGCGTGCTGTCGGTGGCCGCCGCCGGCAACGACGGCAACCGCACCCAATCCTATCCAGCCGGCTATGCCTCGGTGGTCTCGGTGGCGGCGCTCGACGTGAACAAGGCCTGGGCCACCTTCTCGCAATTCAACAAGAAGGTGGAGATCGCGGCGCCAGGCGTGGGCGTGCTGTCGACCGTGCCAACCGGCAGCGGCGCCCTCTCCTCGCTGACCGTGGGCGGCACCGGATTCGCCGCCGGCGAAATGGAAGGTTCGCCAAAAGCCAGCGCCAGTGCGCCGCTGGCCAATTTCGGTATCGGCGACACCATCAACACCGCTGTGTCGGGCAAGGTGTGCCTGATCCAGCGCGGCTCCATCGACTTCGCCGTGAAAGTGTCCAATTGCGAGAAGAGCGGCGGCCTGGGCGCGGTGATCTACAACAACGTGGCGGGCAGCTTCTCCGGCACGCTGGGCACCACGGTCACCAAGATCCCTTCGGTATCGGTGTCCGACAGCGACGGCAACGCGCTGCTCGCCAGGCTGGGCCAGACCGCCGCCGTGTCGGTGGCTCCGTACAGCTACGCCTATTACGACGGCACCTCGATGGCGACGCCGCACGTGTCGGCGGTGGCTGCCATGGTGTGGAGCCACTTCCCCAAATGCAGCCAGGCGGATGTGCGCAGCGCCCTCAACGCCAGCGCGGAAGACCTGGGCGTGAAGGGCCGCGACGATAAATTCGGCTATGGCCTGGTGCGCGCAATGGCCGCCTACAACCTGCTCAAGACTTACACCTGCGGTAAGCCTTAAGGGCTCCACTTAGCTGCGAAAGGCGCCCTCTGGGCGCCTTTTGTGTACATGTAACAGTTCGTTACTATGTGCGGAAGCGCACATATAATTTTTCCTGCTGGAACTGATAATCGAAGAGCACCTACAACCTTGAGAGGCACATCATGAACAAGAACCTCGCCCTGCTCCTTCCTTCCCTCCTGCTGGCTGCCTGCGGCGGCGGCGGTGGCGGCGACAGTCCGCAAATGCCGCCGACCCAGACCCTGGCTACGCTGGCCGTGTCGATGACCGACGCGCCGGCCTGCGGCTTCGACGCCGTCAATGTCACGGTCAGCAAGGTGCGCGTGAACCAGAGTTCGAGCGCCAATGAAAACGACAGTGGCTGGACCGACATCACCCTGTCGCCGGCGCGCAAGATCAACCTGCTCAACCTGACCAACGGCGTGCTGGAAGCGCTGGGCACAACCTCGCTGGCAGCGGGCACCTACAACCAGGTGCGCCTGGTGCTGGATGCAAATACCGGCAACAGCATGGCCAACAGCGTGGTGCCGACCGGCGGCAGCGAGACCTCGCTCGACACGCCAAGCGCGGTGCAAAGCGGCATCAAGATGAACGCCAACTTCACCGCCACCGCCGGCCAGCGCTATGACCTGGTGCTGGACTTCGACGCCTGCAAATCCATCGTCACCAAGGGCAACGGCAAGTACGCGCTGAAGCCGGTGGTGAAAGTGGTGCCGACCGCCCTGAACGGCATCAACGGCGTGCTGGAAGCGGCCGCGCTGGGCGATGGCGTGACCGTCAGCGCCCAGCAGGCCGGCCAGGTGGTGGCCGCCACTGTGCCGAGCAGCAACGGCGAGTTCGCCCTGACCCGCCTGCCGGTCGGCAATTACGACGTGGTGGTGACCTCCAACACCCATGCCGCCTATGTGGTGGGCGGGGTGCCGGTGACCTCGACCACGGCCATGGTGCCGATCAGCACCACCGCGGCGCCGCTCAAGCTGCTGGCCCTGAGCAATATGGGCAGCATCAGCGGCACGGCCACCTTGACCCCGGCCAGCGCCACCGAGTCGGCCCTGCTGTCGGCCAAACAGGCCATCACCGGCGGCCCGACCGTGACCCTGCGCTACACCAACGCCGACCTGGCGAGCGGCGCCTACAGCATCGGCAAGCTGCCGCTGGCTGCCGCGCAGTACAGCGCCTATAGCGCCACCCTGCCGCTGGTGTTTGCACCGGCCGCCAGCACGCCAGGCACCGCCAAGTACCTGGTGGATGCCTCTGCCACCGGCTACGCCACCAAGTCCACCCCGTCGGTGGACCTGAGCCTGGCCAACGCCACCGGCGTCAACTTCACGCTGGTGCCATAAGCCCTTCCCGGGGGCCCCCCCCGGGGGGGGGGGCCC
>NZ_JASATG010000051.1:0-24742 GCF_038440195.1 Pseudoduganella sp. OTU4001
CGTACTCATCATCGACGACAACGCCGCCGTGGCGGTCGCCCTCGAAGTCCTGTTCTCGCTGCACGACATCGACGCCCTGCGCGCCGCCTCGCCCGAAGAGGGGTTGCAGCTGCTCGACCAGCGCAGCGCCAGCATCGACCTGGTGGTGCAGGACATGAACTTCACGGCCGACACCACCTCCGGTGCCGAAGGCGTCGAACTGTTCCGCGCCATCCGCCAGCGCCACCCCGACCTGCCGGTGATCCTGCTGACCGCCTGGACCCACCTCGACGCCGCCGTCGACCTGATCAAGGCCGGCGCCGCCGACTACCTGGCCAAGCCGTGGGACGACAAGCGCCTGGTGGCCACGGTGCGCAACCTGCTGGAACTGGGCCAGGCCAACCGCGCCCTGAACGCCCACCGCAGCGAAGAACTGCGCCAGCGACGCGAACTGGAACGCTTCAACCTGCGCGGCATGGTGATGAACGACCCCGCCACCGAACGCGTGGTGTCGCTGGCCTGCCAGGTCGCGCGCGCCGACGTGCCGGTGCTGATCACCGGCCCCAATGGCACCGGTAAGGAACGCATCGCCGAAATCATCCAGGCCAATTCCGCCGTGCGCGGCGGCCCCTTCGTGGTGCTGAACTGCGGCGCCCTGCCGGCCGAGCTGATCGAAGCCGAACTGTTCGGCGCCGACGCCGGCGCCTACACCGGCGCCGCCAAAGCGCGCGAAGGCAAGTTCGAAGCCGCCGACGGCGGCACCCTGTTCCTCGACGAAATCGGCAACCTGCCGCTGGCCGGCCAGATGAAGCTGCTGCGCGTGCTGGAAACCGGCCGCTTCGAACGGCTCGGCTCCAACCGCGAACGCCAGGTGCAGGTACGCGTGATCAGCGCCACCAATGCCGATTTGCCAGCCATGATCCGCGCCGGCACCTTCCGCGAAGACCTGTACTACCGCCTGAACGTGATCGAACTGCGGCTGCCGCCGCTGGCCGAGCGCCCCGGCGACATCCTGCCGCTGGCGCGCCACTTCCTCGGCCCCGAGCGCCAGCTGCAGCCGGACGCCGAAGCCGCCCTGCTGGCGCACGGCTGGCCCGGCAATGTGCGCGAGCTGAAGAACGTGATGGCACGTGCCAGCCTGCTGGCGCAAGGCGCAACCATCACCGTGCCCGACCTCGGCCTGCCCGCCGCCGCCGGACCGCTGCACGCCGCCAGCGAGCAAGAACCCGACCGCGACGCCATCGTGCAAGCGCTGCAGCGCGCCAACGGCGTGGTAGCCCAGGCTGCCGCCGAGCTCGGCCTGTCGCGCCAAGCCCTGTACCGCCGCATGGAACGCCTCGGCATCGCCCGCCCATGAAGCGCCGCCATCGCGTCCAGACAGTCCAGCCCGTGTCCACCTTGGGGTCAGGCTCTTTGGTAGACACGGCCACAGCCGCCACGCGGCTGGGCTCGTGTCCACCAAAGAGCCTGACCCCAAGGTGGACACGGAGTCGGCTATGAGGCTGTCGTTGCTGACGCGCTGGTCGGCGCTGGTAGGGACGTTGACGGCGACCGGGATCCTGATCGCGCTGGGACTGGACCAGCTGCTGCCGGACCACCCTTCCATCGTGCTGGCGATTTCCCTGCTGTGCCTGGTGCCGCTGGCGGTGATCACCATCCGCGCCCAACTGCAGCGCCAGCTGTCGCTGTACCGCGCGCTGACCGGCACCGTGACCAGCTACCGCGATAGCGACTTTTCCTTCAGCCTGCACTGGCCGCACAACGATGAACTGAGCGACCTGGTGGCGGCGCACAACGAACTGGGCGAAGTGCTGCGCGACCAGCGCCTGGGCCTGGTGCAGCGCGAGCTGCTGCTCGACACCATGGTGCAGCACACGCCGGTGGCCATGCTGCTGGTGGCCGGCCATGGCGCCATCGTGTTTGCGAATATGGCGGCGCGCCAGCTGGTTAACGATGGCCGCAAGCTGGAAGGCCTGCATTTGCCGGACTTGCTGGAGCGCGTGCAGCCGGCGCTGCGCGAGGCCATGGGGCGCGGCGGCGATGGCCTGTTCACCATCGGCGACAGCGAGGAGGAGGAAGTGTTCCACCTGGCGCGCCGCAGCTTCAGCCTGAACGGCCGTCCGCATGAATTGCTGCTGCTGCGCCAGCTGACCCAGGAACTGCGCCGGCAGGAAGTGCAGACCTGGAAAAAGGTCATCCGCGTGATCAGCCATGAGTTGAACAACTCGCTGGCGCCACTGACTTCACTGGCCCATTCGGGCGCCGAGCTGGTGCGCCGCGGCCAGACCGAGCGCCTGCCGCAAATCCTGGCCACCATCGAGGAACGCACGCGCCACCTGGAGAGCTTCATCCTCGGCTATGCGCGCTTTGCCAAGCTGCCGACGCCGCGCCTGGACCAGCAGCAGTGGGGCGCCTTCCTGGCCGCCCTGTCGGAGCAGGTGCAGTTCCAGCTGCGCGGCGAAGTGCCGGCCGAGCCGCACGCCTTCGATGCGGCGCAGATGGAGCAGGCGCTCCTGAACCTGCTGAAAAACGCCCACGAATCGGGCTCGCCGCCGGCGGAGGTGGCGCTCGAACTGCGCCGCCAGCAGGGCATGCTGCGCATCGAGGTGCAGGACCGCGGCCCCGGCATGAGCGAGGCGGTGCTGGCCAATGCGCTGGTGCCGTTCTACTCCACCAAGCGCAGCGGCACCGGCCTGGGCCTGGCGCTGGCGCGCGAAATCGCCGAGGCGCACGGCGGCCGCATCACCCTCGCCAACCGCGAAGGCGGCGGCCTGGCCGTGACCCTGATCCTGCCGCTGGCTTAAGCGGCGCGGCGCGCGCCCGCAGCCGGACGCGGTAAGGCCGGTGCCGGCAGGCCGCCGGCACGGCGCAGTGCAGCGCCGCCACGCTGCGGCTGCAGCTTGAACACGCTGACCGATTCCGACAGGTGGGCCGCCTGCTCCTGCATTGCGCTGGCCGCTGCGGCAGCCTGCTCCACCAGGGCGGCGTTCTGCTGCGTCACCCCGTCCATCTGCGCGATGGCGTCGTTGACCTGGCCGATGCCGGCGCTCTGTTCGGCGCTGGCCTGGCTGATCTCGTTCATGATGTCGGTCACGCGGTGGATGCTGTCCACCACTTCATCCATCGTGCGGCCAGCTTCGCTGACCAGGCGCGTGCCGGCTTCCACCTTGCCGACCGAGGCGTCGATCAGGTCCTTGATCTCCTTGGCCGCCGCCGCCGAACGCTGCGCCAGGCTGCGCACTTCGGAAGCCACCACGGCAAAGCCGCGCCCCTGCTCGCCGGCGCGCGCCGCTTCCACCGCCGCGTTCAGCGCCAGGATATTGGTCTGGAAAGCGATGCCGTCGATGACGCCGATGATGTCGACCACCTTGCGCGAGCTGTCGTTAATCTCGCCCATGGTGTGCACCACCTGCGCCACCACGGCGCCGCCCTTGACCGCCACTTCCGAGGCGCTGGCGGCCAGCTGGTTGGCCTGGCGTGCATTGTCTTCGTTTTGTCGCACGGTGGCGGTCAGTTCCTCCATCGAAGATGCGGTTTCCTCCAGCGCGCCGGCTTGCTGCTCGGTGCGCGCCGACAGGTCAAGATTGCCGGCCGCGATCTCGCCCGAGGCCGAGGCAATGTTCTCCGTGCCCTGGCGCACGTCGCCGACGATGCGCACCAGGCTGTCGTTCATGCGCTTCAGGGCGCGCAGCAGCTGGCCGGTTTCGTCGCCGCGCCGGCTGTCGATCTCGCTGGTCAGGTCGCCGTCGGCCACGGTTTCCGCCACTTGCACGGCGCGCGCCAGCGGCCCGGTAATGGAACGCGCCAGCAGCACGCCCATGCCAATCGCCGCCAGCATGGCGCCGGCCGCCAGGCCGCCCAGCAGCAGGCGGCTGTGCAGGAAGTCGTCATGGTTGGTGGCGGCCTGCTGCTCCATGCGCGCGGTCTGGTTGGCCACCAGGGCCAGCACGCCTTGCTTGTAGGCGTCCAGCTGCGGGCGCAATTGCCCCATCATGAAGGACTGGGCCGCATCGCGCTCGCCGGCGCGCAGCATGGCCAGCAGGCGCTCCAGGCTGGCGCCGAACACGGCATCGGCATCCAGCACCTGCTGCAGCGCGGCCTTGCCGCTGCTGGACACCACCTGCGCCTTCAGGAAGTCCAGCTTGGCCTGCATCTTGCCGCGCGCCTCGCCGATCAGGCGGTATTGCTGGTCCTGGTCGGACTTGTCGCTGACCAGCAGCACATTGCGCAGGGCGATGCCGATGTCGTTGATGTCGTCCATCGCTGCGCTGGCTTCCATCGCTTTCGGGAAGCTGTCCTGCACGATCATTTGCGAGCCCGCATCCAGGCGGCCCAGCATGGCGATACCGATGGCGACGCACACTAGCAGCAGGATATTCATGACGGCAAAGCCCAGCGCAAGGCGGGTGCCGATTTTCAGGTTGGAGGTTTTCATAGTGAATTTATTATTCTTGGGAAAGGTCGGGGGCGGTTTGATCTTAGTCAAAAGGCATGCATGATATTTCAACAATGAGATTTCTGCTGGCTATGGTGAGAAATGCAGGCACACCGCCTGCGTTTTGAGGAGAGCAATCATGGATATGCGAACCTGCCTGGCAGCCGCTGCCCTGCTGGCGGCGGCCGGCGCCGCCCGTGCCGACGACCTGGCCAGCAACGTCAACCTGGGCGGCAGCGCCAGCCACCAGTCGGCCGCGTTCGGCGTCACCCACCGCTTTACCGACACCTTCAGTTTCTCGCCCAGCGCCGGCAGTTTCCTGGTCGATGCCAGCCTGGTCACCATCGGCTTCACGCCGGCCGCCGATGTCAGCTTCCTCTCCGCCATGGTCAACGGCCACGCCATGACCCTGACCGCGCCCGGCGTGTTCGAATACGGCTTCCTGGCGCCCACCACCATCCTGGGGCCGCTGGTGCTGACGGTGAAAGGCTATGTCGATACGCCGGGCAGCGTGGGGCCGGCCTCGGCCAGCTAC
Source organism: Pseudoduganella sp. OTU4001 (assembly GCF_038440195.1). Taxonomy (NCBI): domain Bacteria; kingdom Pseudomonadati; phylum Pseudomonadota; class Betaproteobacteria; order Burkholderiales; family Oxalobacteraceae; genus Pseudoduganella; species Pseudoduganella sp. OTU4001. Next base: position 4,950 of record NZ_JASATG010000051.1, read on the forward strand.
GGCGGCACCTTGAGCGTCAGCGCGGTGCCGGAACCGGCGCTGGCCAGCCCGCTGCTGGCCGGGCTGGTGGTGGCGGCCGCCGCCGGGCTGGTAAACTACCGGCATGCCGATCCGAAAGTTTGACCAGCCTGGTTTTCCCCCTGCCACCATCACCGAATTCGAAGGGGTCCGTTCGCTGCACCTGGGCACGTCCTGGGTGCAGGGCGCGATGCGCCTCGCCAAGCCCGACCTGATCGAGCTTGAGTACGTACGCATGATGATGATGTGGACCCTGTTCCTGCCCGCGCCGCGCCATATCGTGCAGCTGGGCCTGGGCAGCGCCGCCCTCACCAAGTTCTGCTACCGCCAATTCCCCAAAGCGCGCGTGACCGCCATTGAACTGAACCCGAACGTGATTGCGATCTGCGAAGCGCAGTTCGCCCTGCCGCCGAACGATGCGCGGCTGGACGTGCGCCAGATGAATGCCATGGATTTCGTGCTGGACCGGCGCAACCACGGCACCGTGGACGTGCTGCAGGTGGACCTGTACGACGAGGAAGCGCGCGGCCCGGTGCTCGACTCGCCGGAGTTCTACCAGGCCTGCGCCGACTGCCTGGGGCCGGACGGCATCATGACCACCAATGTGTTCGGGGAATTTGAAAACTACGGCAAGAACCTGGAGCACATGGAGCAGGTGTTCGACGCCGTGGTCTGGCTGCCGGAAGTCCACGATGCCAACATCGTGGTGATCGCCTTCAAGCGCGCGCCCTCGATCGACTTTTCAGTGCTCTATGGGCGCGCGGCCCAGATCCGCAAAACCATGAACCTGGATGCCCGCCCCTGGGTCGACGGGCTGCGCGACTGGATGGCCGGGTGAATGCCGGCGACTACTGCGCCCCCGTTTTTGTGAGTTAGGCAACCATTCTATCCTCGATTAACCGCACCCCATTAGCAGCTGGCATTGAACTGATCACGTTGCAGCCCTGCGGCGCCATCTCGGTCAAGGCCGCGCAGCGCCGTAGGGCTTGGCCTTGACGGCCCGGAGCAAAACACCCTCGGTCATGCGGTGCAAGGCGGGTTTTCGCCTTGCACCGCATGCAGACTCGGGGTTGGGGTTGCGTTCACACTGACTAACGGCGAAGCGCGGCGGCAAGCGGAGGCGCGGGCGCCGTAGCGCGCCCTGTAGCCCTGACCATGTTGCGCGTTCATACTGACTGACGGCAGCGCGCGGCCGTAAGCGCCGTAGGCGCGCACGCCGTGGCGCTGACCGCTTGATGCGCCCTCAAGGCGCACATGCGGGCTTGGCAGCCTCGCAGGGGCGCAAGACATAACGCCCGTTCCGTCAACCCGCAGGGCACGTAGGCGAAGCCGGAGCGATCGGCTCAAGGAACGAAGCGCAGCGTAGTGAACGGGCCGATTTTGACGGAATGCCGCGTTATGTGGAATTGGCCGCGCAGCGGCCAATTTCCCCCGGAGGGGCTGTGCCTTTGCCGGTGTTAACCTGACTGACGGCGGAGCGCGGCGGCAAGTGCCGCGAGGCGCGCGCCACCTAGCCCGCGAACGAACCAAGCGTGGCCTTTGCTTTCCGCGCAGCGGCTGGCGGTATCGCACAGCGACTGACTAGGTGGTCCGCCATTGCGTCCGGACAACTCACCCAAACTACCTCATAAGATTTGGTCGATTCAAGAGGTCAATTAAACGCTCCAACCTAAGCCCATAAGCCGTTGGTTCGGAATCGACATTTAAACCCCTCTCACAAAATTCCGCAGACACAGCACTAATGATTTCCTGACACTCCCCCGCAGTTAATTCACCGGCACTCATACGATTCACAAGCTCAGCGCGATGTGGTATCCGCGCCAAAACCACATCGCGGGCAATCGACAGAAACTCCTCATTCAACGCAATTTTCATGGCACTCGTACTCCTGACGAATTTGTTGCCCAAGTTGTGATGACCTTGCCTTCGCTGTTAACGACAATCACTGCATCTTTGCCTGTCATCATAAACCGCCCACCGCTCTGGCCAGATATGCTCAACGGGTTCTTAAATGCATCCAAGATCGCGTGAGGCGCAACGCCCACGCCGTCTCGTGAAATGGCTTGGTTAAGACCGTGCTTTGTGTAGCCAGCAAGCTGGCCTGGCAACCTCGCGCCTGCAGTCTCTTCTGCGGAGAGCTGCATTCTGAGTCGAGCGGCCTGCAGCGCGCTCTCGGCGCCTGTGGTTGTCGCGCCGGCCCCGGCTGCACTGCCAAATACCGCGCCCCAAAGAGACTTCACCACCCGAAGAATGCCACCGCCAGCTACATACGTCGCGGCAGCCGTCTCACCGCCAGTAAATGGCTCGATCCCATTCTCCCGCTTCATCGCGACATCATAGTTCGCATTCTGATTCGAGCAGCTAATCGTAGGAGATGTGCAGCGCCCATCTTGAAGCGCTTGCCTGTCGACAGTCTTTTGCATGACGCCCATACCATCATTTGTAGGCGTTCCACTGATTGCCGAATCTACCTTGCACCGATGTTAACGAATCGCTGGCACGACTTGACGTCGAGAGTGCCCTTTGCTGCATCGTGCCAACAAGTGGCGGCCGCCCCATTCCTAGGAAGGCCTATCCAGCCGTGCTCAAACGCATCGCCTAGCCATTTCATTGCGCTAAGCTGTCCATTCAGTGATGCCTTTATTAACCAGCCCGCAGTCAGCCGATCTCTTTCACCCGGCGTGAATTCCACCCCGAGGTCTCCCCCGCTACTTAGGAGCAAAGCGATGCTCTCTTGAACTTCGCGATCGCCTCGCTCTGCCAAGGGAAGCCAGAGCTGATAGGCGCGAGCCAAGTTTCCTTGGTTCGCCTCCTTCGCCCCGAGACTCTTCGCATCCTCACTCGCGCAGGCGCAGAGCGCAAATACCAGAGAAGAAATTAGCATACAAATAATCTTCATTGTTATCTCTATGGTTGATACTTGTGTGGAACGACCTGTTCGTAATCAGCTGCTGTCGGACGTGGATTTTGATTCGCCATGTTTTGCCACATTTGACCGTGCCGCTTCAACATAAAGTAATCTGCCACCATCTCTGCACGCTGTTCGAGTCCGTACTGCATAAAGGTCTTTCCAGGCGCCAGTGGCCAGTAACTGTAATTCCTATCAAAAGCTGCCGAACGTACGTTTTCACCATTCTGGGTTTGGTATACATGGCCAAGTTCGTGAATGAAAGTATGCTGCGCACTCACCGGCGCCTTCGAAAAGTCATCGTAATAGCCCTTGTCATTTGGATGGAAATATATATTCCCATCCGGAGACATTGCGCGGTCATCTGGCTGGAAGAAATACGCTTTACAACGACAGATCATCGGCAACGAGTAGTCTATTGTCGGGTAAACCGTCTTCCCAAGTTCCTCCTCGCCCTTTGTCAATGCCCTTGACGCCCCCTCGGCCAGACTAACGGAATGTGCCGCCTGCTGCTGCGGCTGGGAATACAACAGCACGGGTTCGTCACCCTTGATTGCCGATTCTTTAAACTTAACCGCTAAAGTCGTGACTTTTGCAATCCTAGTACCTGTAGGGGCCTCTTGGCGCACTTTGACTATAGCGCCTTGGTAGCCCAAGACCTGCAATCGTGCAAACACATCCCCAATGGATTGGCCACTGACTCTCTCCCCCCGAATAATTTCTGTTTGGAAGCCAGTTGGATCAACCAGGTTAGTGGGATTGTTGAACACATAGCTATAACGGCTATAGTTCTGCCCATTCATCGGATCCTGGATGATCGGGTCTCCCGACATGAACCGTGCCGTGAACGGATCATACACGCGGCCATTCATGTGCACCAGATCCAGCTTATCCAGCATCTCATGGCCGGTGAAGCCCTTGTTGTCGAGCTCGCCATCCACATCATCTGGGCTGGCTGTTCCCGAAAGGTTGCTCCGCTTGCCCCACGCATCGTAGGCCATGCGTTCCTCCAGGTTGCCATTGCTTCCCGAAAGCGCAATCACGCTACCAAGGCGGTCCTTGTGCGCCCACAGCAGCTGAGTCGGCTTCACTACGCCGTTCTCAATCTTGTCGACCTCAAAGCCAATGCCGTTTGGCCAGTAAGTCCGGATGGTACGCGCGCCGGCAGTAACCTCCACCTCCTGTGCGCCGGCATAGACAAAGACCGTCTCGTTACCACCATCGTTACGGCGCTGGATGGTGCGCTGCAATTCCGGGCCGTAGCTGAACTGGCTCGTTTGAGCGCTACCTTTGCTAATTGACTTCGGCATGTCGAACGTGGTCCAGCTGGCGGTCTTCATAACCCCCGCGATGGCTGGGCTGCTGGTCATGTTGCCGTTGATGTCATAGACGAACTCGCCGTCAATGCCGTCAATCGACTTCACGGCGTGTGGCCGCGCTTCGTCTGAGCCCTGCCGGGGGTAACGGTAATCGCCATTGCCCACACCGCTCTTGGACTTAATGCTGCCGTCGGCATAATAGGTGAAGATCTGCTCGGTGCTACCGACCTTGCTGGACTGCAGGCGATTCAAGCGGTCGTATTCGAAGCTCTCCATGAATCCGCCAATATCCCAGTGCAGGCTGCGCTGCTCGACGTTGCCCAGCGCATCGTAGACGTAGCTCTGCTGCACTCGCAATCCATTCACACCGACCACAACATTGTCGCCAATTAAACGGCCCGATTGTGGGTGGAACCCGGTTTCTTGCGTCAAGCCGTTCCCCAGCTTGATTTTGCGCGGACGATGCGCGGCGTCTTGCTCGGTCACTTCCCACAACTTTTGACCTTTGCGCTCAATGCTCGCCAGGTGGCCCTTATCGTTGTACCGTAGGGAGAACTCCTTGATCGATTCGCTGCCGCGTCGATGGATATGGCCTACCGGACGGCCCCAGTCGTCGTAGCGCACTTCGCTGCTGTAGCTGATGTTATCCAATACTTGCGTAGTCAGCGACGGGCGGCCAAAGCGGTCGTAGGAGTGCACCCGCTGGTAATCGGTGGCACTGCCTTTTCGCGTATAAGCTTGGGCCAGTTGGCCTTTGCCATTCGGTGCGGTATCAAATACCCAGACGGCATTCATGTCCCTTTCCGTCCGACTGGTCATACGGCCCAGCAAGTCGTAGCGGAATTCGGTGCTATGGCCGCCAGCGCGCTGAACGGGGCTCGATTGCGTCAGCACGCGGCCCAGCGGGTCCGGTGCGTATTCAATACGCCCCAGGTCCGGGTCGACCAGCGCGGTGCGTCGGCCGAGCTTGTCGTACTCGACTTTGATCACGTTTTTGTTCGGGTCAATAGTCTTGTTCAGGTTGCCGAATGGGTCGTACCCGAACTCGGTGACGCCTTGTTCAGCATCGGTGACCATTTGGACTTGGCCAAGCACATTGCGCTTCTCAGTGCGCGAGTAGGTCCTGGCATTCGTTTGCGTGACCTCGAAGCCGTTGTAAGCGGTTGTCTGCGACTTGTCAAAACCGTCTTCATGCTTGACGGACTGCGTGACTGGGCGGTTCAGGATGTCGTACTCGGTACTGCTGGCCATAGTGGCCGCAACACCCGCGAACGTCGGTTGGCCTATCCAGTTCAAGCGGCCCTGCGAGTCGTAGCGCTGCTCTACGTAAGTGGCCGTTCCGTCGAAGGCATAGCTCTGCGTGCGCAGAACATGGCCCACCGCATCGGTGAAGATCAAGCGTGGGGCGGCGATCTGCTTGCCATCGTAGTAGTACTCGGTAATTTGCACGGCTGCTGCGCCGCTCGCTTCCGAGCATGCTCCTGCACAACGCTTGAACTTGAAGAGCGTCTCCGTCCCATCCGGCCGGACCTCTTTGGTTACGCGGCCGAAACCGTCAACACTCCACGAGTAGCGCAGGTTGTTAGCATCCACACGCAAGGCAAGTGCGCCATTGGCCGCAAAGTGAACCAGCGATTCCGTCAGGTCGTTGGCGGCGGTGCCGTCAACCTGGCGTTCGATTTTGCTTGGGAAGCGGCCATTGTCATCGTACGTAGTTTTCACGTAGCGCGAAACATCGGCCTTGCTGACCGGGTCACGCCAGGTTTGCGTCCTTTCTGTTTCCACACCAAATACGGAGCCATCGCGCTTAATGCGAGTGACCACTTGCAGAGCCAAATCACCGCTCTCGATAGTTTCCGTTTCGAGCAAGCCTTTCGTTGTATAGGTGTACGCAAGCTTACGCTCGAGTTCACTCGATTCGCCATTCTTGCGCCAGGTCGTCACCGTTTCAGGCAGTCCGATTATCCAATTGTCTGCGTCGGCCCTATTCTTGTAGCTCGTCGTCACTTTGCTTTCGTATTTGCCATTGCCGGTCGCAGTTTCATCGCGTGTCAGCAGATTGCCGAAGTCGTCGTACGTAAAGCTCGTAAATATGGTGCCGAGATCCGAATTGTTCAGGTCCTTGCGCACTACATTGGTCGTCGACACGTACGGGAAGTATCGTGCCTGCGCGCCAGGCTGTTGCTTGTGTGCGAGCACATGATCCGTTTGCGCCAGGGTCACGGTGCCCGAACGCACGGTGGTCGACCGAACCATTCCGTTGTACGGCCAACGTTGGCTGTAGCGAGTAATTGTCTCAATGCCCGTGTCGGCATCGGTTGCCGTCACCGTACCAAAGCCCAGCGAACCGCGTCCGGCAACATCGATTGCGGCATCAGCGTAGCGGTAGTTCGTGACACGATTGCCTACGTGGCCATTGCCCACCGAGAGCTGGCTGACGATCTTGCCAGCCTGGGGCGCCAAATGTTGTGGATAATTGCTTGCCGGGAGATCGTTGTTACCGTCGCGAACGACGATACCATGTGCCAAGCCATCCGCATAGGTCACGGACGATACCGAACCCAGGCCATTGGTCACTTGGTGAATGCGATCCAGTGCCTGTCCCTCCTCAGATACGTCCTGAGGTTCGTAAACTTCCCAGTTGCCGGCTTCACTCCATTGATTATTGATAAATTTACCGGCGCGATAGATCACCACTTGGGTTCGGCCAGTTCCGTACAAGTCCAAGAACAGCATCTGATCCGTGGCTGCGGTAGGGCTGAACGTAGGCAGCAGGAGGGTCAATCCGCTCCAATCTGCGCAGCTCATCCGAATGTCATTCGCGGCAGTGCCCATACCGGTCACGCGGCACATCTCAAGTTCACCTGTCGGCACCGGGTAGAAATCCGGGCTCTCGCGGCTCTTTTCGATCAGAACCGAAGGCTGGCCGTCGCCAACGAAGTTCCCTATTGCGCGCACGAACTTATACTTATCGCCAGAGTGCTGAGGCACCGGAGCACAATCAAGATTGCGGCCAGTCGACAGGCACAGGGTCTGCTCTTTGCGCGTTACCTTGGCAAGCTGCGTCGCGCCGTCGATACTCACTTCCACGAAACCGAACAAGAGATTGCTATACCCCGAGCCGGTGAAGTCGCCAGTTAAACCGCCACCAGGCAGTGGGACATCGAAATAGTACGGAGCCGGATTGCACCAGATACGGTCGCCAGAGATGCCGCAAGCAGGCGCAGGGTACTCGCCATGCGGATAGTACGCCGCCATCTGCCCTACGCGTGCCGTACCTGGCTTGCGGAAGTCAGTGATCACGACTTGCGGCAACAGGTTTTCCCACTCCAGACCGCCGGCATACTCTCCATTTTCGCTGTTGTATGCCTCGCCTCGGAAATACGGCAACGACCAGCGTACGTCGGTTGGCTTTCCAGTACCGTTGAAGTCCACCATTTCCCGGTAGCTGATATAGGTCTGCAATGGATCAGCCTTAAAGCCAGCGCTGGTCGCACTGTCAGTCGGCAACACGGCGTAAGGCGGCTGATTGTCAACAAGCAGTTGGTCCTGAATGGCCAGTTGCGCGGTTCCCCTTACTGCATCGATGGACGAATACAGTGCACTGCGACCATCGCCCTCCACGTCAATAGCGTAGGGTGTCGCGCCAATCCGATTGCCGCCCACGGCGGGACGGACGGACGTTGCTTCACAGGTAAAGATGATTGTGGCGGAGGGGGCGGTGGTGCGGGTGCTTGCCAATGGCGCGATTCGAACGGATCGTCATCGCTGGCGAGCCACGCCACTTCATTGGTGGCAGCAGTTTCCACAGTCTTTTGCGGCATAGGGCGAGGCGGCCCAACCGGCGCCACGATGGCGATGTCGTCACCCTCCTCCTCCACCGGATAGGCAATGGCTGCGACAGTCGCCGCGAGAGCGCACAACAGGACGGTCCATCGTCGTTTCGCGTTCATATTTAAGCCTTGTGGAAGAAGGCGGAGAAGCCAAGATCACACGACAGCTGCTGGGGAGGTGTGCTCTCTCGCGCGCAGTGGACTGAATCGAGTGTGACGTGGGGCATTTCTGCCGCCAGCGCGGCGACAAACTTCCGAACTTCGATGTAACGGCCTTTGACTGTCAAAGTGACCCGATACCGCATATATGGCTGACGCTCGCCCTGCTCGAGCGTATATGCAACCTCATCGACCGGCAAACCAACTCCAATCGCAGTTTCATGAAACTGCGCGGTGAAGTCCTGGCTCGAGAATTTTGGCAGGTCGGGTGCCGACTGGCGGGAGGCGACGCTCTGCGAGGGAATGGGTGCGCTGATTGTTCTTACGCGGGCAGCGCGCAGTGACGCGACAACAGCTTCCTGCCGCTGATTTTCCAAGGCTGCCCCTGCCCACGCAACAGCCGTCGCCACTGCGGCACTGGCGGCAATAGCCAACGCCATCACGGCGGCGCGATGCTGGCGCCAGAGGGCGCGTAAGTGAAAGTTTATGCGGGAAAAGATTAGGCTCACGGCGGGTTTCACGCTAGTGCAAAACATGCAACACTAATTTCCACGTGGAAATAACATGAAATTATACAAGCGCACCCCGCACAACAATCTCTCACATTGTCACAACGCAATAAAAGGACAAACGGCACCCGCAGGTGCCGTTTTGCTTTGTGCTGAGGCAGCGCTCAGGCTAGTTCCGGCACCGCCGCCATGGCGGCGATTTCGCTGGCCGACACCACGTTCTGGATATCGAGCAGCAATACGAACTTGCCGTTCACCTTGCCGATGCCCTGCAGCAGGTCGGCCCGAACGCGGGCGCCGAACGGCGGTGGCGGCTCGATCTCGGCGGCGCCGATATCGATCACCGCGTTCACCGCGTCGACCAGCAGGCCGATCACCATCACATCGTCGTCGTTGCGCACTTCCACGATGACGATGCAGGTGCGCTTGCCGATCGGCGACGGCTGCCGCTCCAGGCGGCAGGCCAGGTCCAGCACCGGCACCGCGGCGCCGCGCAGGTTGATCACGCCGCTGATGCAGGCCGGCATATGCGGCACCGGGGTCACCCCCGCGTACTCAATGATTTCGCGGATGGCGAGGATGCCGACTGCGAAGGTCTCGTTGCCCAGCATGAAGGTCAGGTATTGCGTTGGTGCGGTCATGGTGGGCTCCCGGTCAGAACTTGACGAACTGCGATTCGTCCGGCTCGGTCATCTCGCTCATCTTGCGGCCGCCGGTCGCGGCGCTGGCCAGCTTCAGCTTGCGCACGCCGGCCGAGGGCGCACTGGCCGCCACCGGACGCGCCGCCTGCGCCAGCTTGAAGTAGGAGATGGCCTGCTGCAGCTGCTCCGCCTGCGAGCTCATTTCTTCGGCGGTGGCGGCCAGTTCCTCGGAGCTGGAGGCGTTCTGCTGCGTCACCTGGCTCAATTGGGTGACCGCCACGTTGATCTGGCCCACGCCGGAGGACTGCTCTTCCGAGGCGGCGGTGATTTCCTGCACCAGGTCGGAGGTGCGGCGGATGTTCGGCACCATTTCGTCCAGCAGCTTGCCGGCTTTCACCGCCAGCTCCACGCTGCTGCTGGCCACTTCCTGGATCTCCTGCGCTGCCACCTGGCTGCGTTCGGCCAGCTTGCGCACCTCGGCCGCCACCACCGCGAAGCCCTTGCCATGCTCGCCGGCGCGCGCCGCTTCGATGGCGGCGTTCAGCGCCAGCAGGTTGGTCTGGTAGGCGATATCGTCGATGATGGAAATCTTGCTGGCGATCTGCTGCATGGCCTGCACGGTGGACTTGACGGCCTCGCCGCCTTCGGCCGCTTCGTGCGCGGCCTTGCTGGCGATGGCATCGGTGACCTTGGCGTTCTCGGTGTTCTGCGAGATCGAGGCGGTCATCTGCTCGACCGAGGCGCTGGTCTGCTCGGTGCCGGCGGCCTGCTCGCTGGCGGCCTGCGACAGGGCCTGCGCGGTGGCGCTGACTTCCTCGGAGGCGCTGGCCAGCGACTCGGCGCCGCTATTGACTTCCTGTACCACGTGCGACAACTTGTCGAGCATGGTCTTCATGGCGTACAGCAGCGAGCTGCGGTCGTTGCGCTTGAGTTCCACGTCCACCGTCAGGTCGCCGTCGGCCACGCGGCGCACGATCTCGGCGGCGTAGCCTGGGTCGCCGCCCAGCTGGCGCAGGATGCCGACCAGCAGGAAGGTGCCAATGCTCAGCAGCAGCACCAGCGCCACGGCCGAAGCGATCACCATCTGGCTCTGCGCCTTTTCCGAGGCGGCGTCGGCTGCCTTGTTGGCTTCCTCGCCATAGCGCACATTCAGATCGATCAGCTTGTCCAGCAGCGCTTCAGCAGCCAGGAATTTTGACAGGGTGTCGGCCATCTGGCGGTGCAGTTCGACGAACAGCTCCTTCTTGCGCGCGGCAGTGTCGGCACGCAGGATCTGCTGCACGATGGCGGTAATCTGGCTGTCCTGCTGCTTCCAGGCGTCCCAGGCGCGCTGGAAGTCCTTCCACACGGCCGCTTCCTCGGTGGTTTGCGGCAGCGGCTCGTAGCCTTTCAGGCCGCCTTCGGCGCGGGACCACAGGCGCTGCTTGGTCTGCAGGCGCTCTTCCAGGCCGCCCCAGCTTTCCGGATAGGCGCCCATGGCGTCGATACTGAGGTTGACCGAGCGCACCGCGGTCTGGCCTTCATTGGCGATCTGCAGGTAGTACACCGACGGCGCACGCACCTTGGCCACCTCATACAGCATGGCGCCCTGCTCTTTCAGGCCGCTGAAAGAGATCACCACCACCAGCCCCAGGGCCAGGGTTGCGACGGCAAGCAAGGCGATGATTTTCGCCCGCACAGTCAGACTCGATAACATAAAACTCCCCTTTTCAGATCTCAGATAAATGATTGCTCGTCGCCGCCAGCTGCGGTTCTTTCTTCGGCCAGCGCTTTCAAACGCGGACGTTCGCGCAAGACCCAGCTGGCCAGCTGGGAGCCTTCCATTGGCCGCGCCAACAGATAGCCTTGCGCCATTTCACAGCCGAGGCCGCGCAGCAGCTGCCAGTCGGCCTCCGTCTCCACGCCTTCGGCCACGGTGGCCACGCCGAGGCGCTGGCCCAGTTCGATCGCGCTGCGCAGCACCACGTGGCGGTTCGGCCAGCGCGAGGCGCCGTGCACGAAGGCACGGTCGATTTTCAGTTCGGAGAACGGGCAGCGCGCGAATTGCTGCATCGACGAATAGCCGATGCCGAAATCGTCCATCGCCAGCCCGAAGCCCATCAGGCGCAGGCGGCCCAGGTTGGCCAGCGACTGCGACAGCTGGCGCATCAGCATGGTTTCCGTGACTTCCCAGATCAGGTTGCGCGGCGCCACGCCGGATTCGGCCACCAGCGCCTGCAGGCGTTCGATGAAGCTGCGGTCGCACAGGTTGTCGGCCGACAGGTTGACCGAGCAGGCCAGCGCCGGCATGCCGCAGGCGTGCCATTCCTTCAGCCGCTCCAGCACCTGGCGCACGATCTCCAGCGTGAAGCCGGCCATCAGCGGCGAACCTTCCAGCGCCGGGATGAAATGGTTGGGCGCCAGCAGGCCGCGCTCGGGATGCTGCCAGCGCGCCAGCGCTTCCACGCCCTTCAGGCGGCCGCTGCGCATCGACACGCGCGGCTGGAAGAACGGCACGAACTGGCCCTGGCCCAGCGCCGCCGCCAGCTCGTCCACGCTGGGCTGCCAGGCCGCCGGCGCGGCGGCCATGCGCGCGGTCTTGTGCGCCGAGGCCTGCACCAGCAGTTCCATCAGCGCTTCCATGCGCACCGGCTTGAGCAAGGTGCCCAGCAGGCTCAGGGTGCTGTCTTCGGCCGCCATGCTTTCGATCACTTCCAGCAGGCGCGGGTCCTGCGCGCTGCACACGATCAGGTGCTGCGCCAGGTTGCGCAGCGCCAGCTGGCTGGTCAGCTCGATGCCGTCCATGCCCGGCATTTCCAGGTCGGTCAGCACCAGGTAGGGCTTCGGCGCCGCGCCGCCTTCCAGCAGCTGCAGCGCTTCCAGTCCGTTGCCCGCTTGCAGCACGGTGCCGAAGCCGGCCTGCGCCAGCAGTCCACTCAGATAATTGCGCTGGGGGACGCTGTCGTCCACCACCATCACGGTCTGTCCGCGCCAGGCGTGTTCCATCGGTTTATCCATTAAGTTGCGCCAGGATTTCACGCGGCACGGCGCCCAGCGGCACCGAGCGCCGCACGCCGCCGCGCTTGACGGCTTCTTTCGGCATGCCGTACACCACGCAGGTCGCTTCGTCCTGCGCCACGGTGTCGGCGCCGGCTTCGCGCATCTCCAGCAGGCCGGCGGCGCCGTCGTCGCCCATGCCGGTCATGATCACGCCCAGCGCGTTGCTGCCGGCCGCCTTGGCGACGGAGCGGAACAGCACGTCGACCGAAGGCCGGTGCCGGTTGACCAGCGGGCCGTCCACCACCTCCACGAAATACTGGGCGCCGGTGCGGCGCAGCAGCATGTGCTTGCCGCCGGGGGCGATCAGGGCCTGGCCCGGCACCACGCGGTCATTGGTTTTCGCTTCGCGCACGGCGATCTGGCATACCTTGTCCAGGCGCGCGGCAAAGGCCGCGGTGAAGGCTTCCGGCATATGCTGCACGATCACGATGCCGGGGCAGACGCGCGGCAGCGTGGCCAGCACTTCCTCCAGCGCCTGGGTGCCGCCGGTCGAGGTGCCGATCGCCACCACGCGCTGCGTGGTTTGCACCATGGCGCCCGGCGCGGCGGCGGCCAGCACCGCGTCGGCATTCTGGCGCGGCGTGGGCGCCTGCACCGTGGCGCGCGCGGCCAGGCGCCGCACGTTGGCGCCGGCGGCGCTGCGCACGGCGTTGATGAATTCCAGCGCGCTGTCCTGCAGGTAGCGCTTCAGGTCCAGGCGCGGCTTGGCCATCACCGCCACGGCGCCGGCCGCCATCGCTTCCACGGCGGTGGCGGTGCCCTTCTCGGTCAGGGTGGAGCAGATGATGACCGGCGTGGGCCGCTCGGCCATCAGCTTGCGCAGGAAGGTCAGGCCGTCCATGCGCGGCATCTCAACGTCCAGCACAATCACGTCCGGCCAGCGCACCTTCATGCGCTCCATGGCCAGCAGCGGGTCGGCCACGGCGTGCAGCACCTCGATGCCGGGCGTACCGCCCAGCAGCCCGGTCAGCACCTGGCGCACCACGGCCGAATCGTCGACGATCAGGACTCCGACCTGCTTCATACCAGGGCCCTCGCCGGCAAGGCCGGCACCATGTCCGGATGCATCTGGCGGCACAGCACTTCGCCGGTACGCACGTTGAAAATCACCTGGCGGTGGCCTTCGCCGTACAGGCTTTCGCTGACCACGGTAATGCCGTGCTGCTGCAGCAGGTCGCGCGCGCAGTCGCCGTTCTTGCGACCCACATCGCTGCCGCGCATCAGGTCGCCAAACATGGCGCCGCCGCCAAAGACCTTGGCCTGGCATTGGCGCACCGGGATCTGCAGCTGTTCCAGCCCCTTGACCAGCAGCGGTACGGCGTCGGCGCCATAGGTGGCGGCGGCGGCCGGATTGGCGCGGCGGCGCTTGTCGCCGGGCAGCAGGAAGTGCGCCATGGCGCCCACCTTCATGCGCGGGTGCCATAAGGTGACGGCGACACAGGAACCGACCACGGTGCGCACGCGGTGCTGGCCGTCGCCGACGAAATAGTCGCCGGGCAGCAGGAAAATATCGACCATCTTGTCGCTCATACTCATGCCTTGCGGTAGATGGAAGGGGCGAGCGGTTTCACCGCGCTGCTGATTTCGTTCAGTGTCTCGGAGTGGCCCACGTACAGGTAGCCGCCGGGTTTCAGGTGCGACAGGATGCGCGCCACTACCTGGCGCTTGGTCTCCAGGTTGAAGTAGATCATCACATTGCGCAGGAAGATCACGTCGAACATGCCAAGCGGCGGCAGTTCCTGGTTCAGGTTCACCTGCATGAACTGCACGCGCCGGCGCAGCGCCTTCTCGATCAGCATGGTGCCGGTCTGCGGCCCCTGGCCTTTCAGGCAGAAGCGCTTCAGGTACTCGGGCGGCATGCGCTCCAGGCGCTCCATCTGGTAATGGCCGCTGCGTGCGCGCGCCAGCACGCGGCTGCTGATATCGCTGCCCACCAGCTCCCACGGCCGCTCGGCCAGTACGTCGCTCAGGGTCATGGCGATGCTGTACGGCTCCTCGCCGCTGGAGCAGGCCGCGCTCCAGACGCGGAACGGCGCCTCGCAGCGGCCCGCTTCGCGCCAGGCCTGGGCGCTGGAACGCAGCGCCGCGAAGTGGCGCGGCTCGCGGAAGAAATAGGTCTCGTTGGTGGTCAGCAGGTCGACCGCGATCTGGTGCTCGGCGGCGTCGGCGCCGCTGTCGAGCAGCTCGATGTACTCGCCGTAGCTGCCCAGCTGCAGGTGCGCCAGGCGGCGCGCCAGGCGGCCGCTGACCAGGGCCTGCTTGCCGTTGGCCATGCTGATGCCGGTCGCTTCGAAAATGAAGCGGCGGAACTGGTTGAACTCGGAATCGGTGATCGACAGCATGGGCATGCGGGCTCCTTACGCTGCAGCCGGAACGGCTTCCGGCGCGGCGGACACCAGCGCCAGCAACGCCGCCACGTCGATGATCAGCGCCACCTCGCCGCTGCCCATGATGGTCGAGCCGCTGATGCACTGCACCCCGGCGAACACCGGCGATAGCGGCTTGATCACGGCCTGGCATTCGCCCAGCAGGGTGTCGACCAGCAGGCCGGCGCGCTGGCTGCCCAGCTTGAGCACCACGATGCTCTCGCGCCGCGTGGCCTGGCCGTCGATGCCGAATACGCTGCGCAGGCGCGCGAACGGCAGCATCTGGCCGCGCAGGTTGACGTACTGTTCGCCGTTGGCCGGATGGTATTCGATGCACTCCTCCACCATGTCGAGCGGGATCACGAACACCGAGGCGCCGGCCTGCACCTGGAAGCCGTCGATGATGGCCAGGGTCAGCGGCAGGCGCACGGTGACGGTGGCGCCCGCGCCGGCCACGCTGGCGACTTCCACGCTGCCGCGCAGCGCGGTGATATTGCGCTTGACCACGTCCATGCCGACGCCGCGGCCGGACAGGTTGGTGACCGCGTCGGCGGTGGAAAAGCCGGCTTCGAAGATCAGGTTGTAGATTTCAGCGTCGCTCAGCTTGCGCTCGGGGTCGACCAGGCCGCGCTCGATGGCCTTGGCCAGGATCTTTTCCTTGTTCAAGCCGCCGCCGTCGTCGCTCACCTCGATCACGATGCTGCCGGCATCGTGGTAGGCGTTCAGGCGGATCATGCCCTTGGCCGGCTTGCCGCGCGCCAGGCGCACCTCGGCCGGTTCGATGCCGTGGTCCATGGCGTTGCGCACCAGGTGCAGCAGCGGGTCGCCGATGCGCTCCACCACGGTCTTGTCCAGTTCCGCGTCCTCGCCGCTGACGGACAGGCTGATATCCTTGCCCAGTTCGCGCGCCACGTCGTACACCACGCGCTGGAAGCGGTTGAAGGTGGCGCCGATGCGCACCATGCGCAGCTCCAGCGCGGCGTCGCGCACTTCCTCCACCAGGCCGCCCAGCACCGAGGTGCATTCCTGCAGCTCCGGGTGGCGCAGGCGCTGGCCCAGCATGTCGGCGCGCGCGCCGGCGATGATCAGTTCACCCACCAGGTCGATCAGGCGATCGAGCTTGCCGGCGTCGATGCGCAGCGAGCGGCTGTCCGCCTGCTTGGCAGGCTCCACGACCGCCAGCGGCGCGGCCGGTTGCTGGCGCGTCAGCGCGGCGGCCACCACGGTCGGTGCCACGCTGCCGGCATCGACCAGGATATCGCCCAGGCGTTCGCCTTCCATGATGTCGCCGTCGGCCTGGCGGCGCAGCGCCTGCTGCAGCTCGCGCTCGGTGATGCAGCCGCAGCGCACCAGGATGTCGCCCAGGCGCGCGGCCTGCAGCGGCAGCGCTTCCAGCAGTTCCAGGTATTCCGACACCTTGCTGTGCGGCGGCAGGATGCGCAGCTGGCAGTCGTCCTGCACGAATTCAAACACGCCCTCGATCTCGGCCTTGGAGGCCTGGCTGTCGAAGGCGATCTCGAAACCGAGGTAGCACAGCTCCGCATCCATGTCTTCCGGCAGCGGCAGGCCGTCGCTCAGGGTGACGATGCCTGCGATGCGTCCCAGCTTGCACAGGTAGCGCAGGAAGGCCAGCGGGTCCATGCCGTTCTGCAGCACGCCCGGCGCGAAGCGCAGCGAGATGTGCCAGAAATCGCCGGCCACGCCGGCGTCGGCGCTGGCGGCATCGGCGGCATGGTCCGGCGCGGGCGCTTCGGCCGGCGCAGCGGCGGCAGGCGCCTCGCCCAGGTGGCGGCGCAACTGGCGCAGCAAGGCCTCGCTGTCGGCCGCCCCGGCCTCGTCCTGTTCCAGCTGACCCGCATCCAGGCGGTCGACCATGGCCGACAGGTGGTCGCAGCAGGACAGCAGCAGCACCACCAGCGGCTCGCCCAGGGCGACGCGGCCGTCGCGCACTTCGTCGAGCAGGCTTTCCACCACATGGGTGAAGCCGACGATGTGGTCGAGCCCGAACAGGCCGGCCGAGCCCTTGATGGTGTGGGCCGCGCGGAAGATGGCGTTGACGGTATCGCTGCTGTCGGCGGCGCCGGCAGACAGCAGGGCATTTTCCATGTCCTCCAGCAGCTCGCGGCTTTCGAGGACGAAGGTGTGCAGCGCTTGGTCGAGATTCATTGGCTAACCGTGCTCAAGGCATCGCCGAACCAGGCACCCAGGTCCAGCAGTTCAAAGACTTCCAGCACCGCCGCGCTATGGCGCCGCAGGTGCAGTTCATGGCCCAGCGCATTGGCGGCCTGCTTGGCCAGCATCAGCACTTGCAGGCCGGCCGTATCGAGTTCGCTGACGCCGGACAGGTCCAACTCCAGCGCGGGCGTTGCCGCCACCGCCGCCAGCAGGTCCTGTTTCAGTTCCGCGGCGCGATAGATATTCAGCTCGCCGTCCAGGGCCAGGGCGGCGCTCATGGCAGGCAGAGTTTCTGCACCGCGTTCAGCAGCACTTCCGGCTTGAACGGTTTCACCACCCAAGCCTTGGCGCCGGCCGCCTGGCCTTCGCGCTTTTTCTCTTCCTGGCTTTCGGTGGTCAGCATGATGACCGGCGTGAAGCGGTAGTTCGGCAAGGCCTTGAAATGCTTGACGAAGCTGATGCCATCCATATTCGGCATATTGACGTCGCTCACCACCAGGTTGATCTTCTGGCCGTTCAGGCGCGCCAGCGCATCGGCGCCGTCGCGCGCCTCGATCACGTCGTAGCCGGCGCCCTTGAGGGCAATGCCGACCACTTGCCGCAGGGACGCGGAGTCGTCGATCACCATAATCGTTTTAGCCATGGGAGTGTCTTTCTTCAGAAGAATGTGATTTCGTCGTCGGCCGGTGCCGCCAGTTGCTTGGCTTGCCCGGCGTGGATTGCGTGCTCGTCGGCCATCGCATAGGTTTTCTGCAGCGCGCTGAGCACAGCGTCCGCATGGGGCGCACGCAGCTCGCGCTGGGTGCTGAAGTCGTCGTGGTTGTCGCGCAGGACCTGCGGCAGCAGCGCCATGTTGTCGCGCACGTGGCTCATCACCTGGCTGACGCGGTCCTGGAACTGCAGCTGCACCAGCGCCTGGCCGATTTCGCCCTGGATGCCGATGCTGTCCTGCTTGAAGCGCTCGGACGCTTCCTGCAGGCCGTCGGTCACCTGGCGGAAGTCGGCCAGCACGCCTTCGATGGCTTGCTGCGCCTGTCCCAGCGCGGCGCGCTCGCCGGCGCTTGATTGTTCGGCGGCCTTGCTGGCGGCCACGATGGCGGCGCTGATCTGGTTGGCGCGCTCGCTGATACTGCGGCCGGTTTCGGCGGAACGGTTGGACAGCTGGCGCACTTCCTGCGCCACCACCGCGAAGCCGCGGCCTGCGGTACCGGCGCGCGCCGCTTCGATGGCGGCATTCAGCGCCAGCAGGTTGGTCTGGGCCGCGATGCTGGCCACGCCTTCGGCCATTTCGCGCAGCTCGCGCGTATATTGTTCCAGCGACTGGATCTGGGCCAGCAAGGACTGTTTGCTGGTCATGGCGTCCTGCATGGCATGGACCACGCCGCCCAGCTGGCGCTCGCTGCTGCCGAACACTTCGGCCACGGCGCCGCCGCCGCCATGCACATCGGCGTTATGCACGCTCTGGTCAAGCCGGTCGACGATGCCGGCAAAGCGGCCGGTCAGTTCGGTGACCGCCTCTTCCATCTGGCTGCGGCAGGATTCGACGTGGCGGCTCCACACCGGCATGACGGACTCGCCGAACTGCTGGCGGCCGGCCAGGTAGCGGTCGATCATGGCATGGGAGGCGGCCTGCGCGGCCTGCGCACGGAGAGCGGAAAAGAGTCCGGCGGCCAGCAGGGCAAGCGCGAGTGCGATGCTGCCGCCCCCCAGTTTGCCCCAGTACAGGCTGCCTGCTGCGCCGGCCATGGCGATCAGCAGAGGGAAAACGATTTCCGGCTTGGCCCACCGGTTTTGCAGCAAGGTCATCGGGACACTGTTGAGTTCGAATTCAACCAGTATAGGAAGTTTCCACACGTCACCGATTCAACTGGTTTAATTCGTCAAAAATATGTGGGAAATGTTTCTCAACAATCAGTGGAAATGTAACGCGCGGCGAAGTAGTATAGCTACAAACGACCGTGCTTTTCGTTTAAATAGTTGAAGTTTTTCAGGTACTTATTAAAATTAGCCTGCAATGTGCAACATCCGCATTGTTTGGATTGCAGCGCTCCTTTCGGTAGTTTATATTGCGGAGCTGTTGTTTCAAATTAGAAACAATATTGTCAAAAAGACTAAGAGTAAACCGCAATGTCCGATGTATTTTTACAACAACGTGAAGAGTTCAGCGAGTACACCATGCGCTGCGTGGGTGTATCGCGCGAATTGTTCGACCAGTTCAATCGTTTACTGGCGCCGCACGTGACCCAGGTGCACTTCCGCAAGGGAGAATTCCTGCAGCGCGCCGGCGTGCCGGCCAGCGTTGCCTACTGGCTGTACCGCGGCGTGGCGCGGCGCGGCATGCTGACCAAGGACGGCACCGATGTGACGATGGCGTTTTCCGCCGAAGGGGATTCCTGCGGCTCGCACCACGACCTGCTGGCGGCCCAGGATGGCCAGCCGGCGCAAGAGTTCATCGTGGCGGAAACGCCGGTGACGGCGCTGCGCGTGGAGTGGGCCACGCTGGCCCGGCTGCGCGAGGAGCACAGCATCATGCGCGAGTACTACCTGAAGGTGTCGGAACACTCGATCCGGCGCTACTCGCAAAGCTGCCTGATCCGCAGCATGACTTCGGCCAACTGCCGGCTGGAGGCGTTCCGCCAGCAATACCCAAGCCTGGAACGCCGCATTTCGCAGAAATCGCTGGCCTCCTTCCTGGGCATCACCCCGCAGTACATGTCCACGCTCCTGCGCCAGGAGCAGGAGCGGGACGACTGCGTTTAAAAGTCGGGGGGGGGGGGGGGGGGGGGGGGGGGGGGGGGGGGGGGGGGGGGGGGGGGGGGGGGGGGG
>NZ_JASATG010000052.1:0-18169 GCF_038440195.1 Pseudoduganella sp. OTU4001
GCGCGGGGGCGCCCCGGGGCGGGCCCGCGCCGGCGCTGCCGAGCTCTACCAGCGCGACGGCCTGCTGGTGGCGCTGTGGGGCCAGCCGCGCCTGGACGACCCGGCGCTGGCGGCGCAAGCCGCGGCCCAGGGCGTGGCGGCCACCGTCGCCACCCTGTGGGCCCAGGGCCCGCAGCGCACCTGCGCCCAGCTGCACGGCTGCTTCACCCTGGCCATCCTTGATGAACGCAGCGGCGAAGCGCTGCTGGCCACCGACCGCATGGGCGTGCAGCCGCTGAGCTGGCAGCTGGCCGGCGAAAGCCTGGTGTTCGCCAGTTCGGCCGACGCCCTGCGCCAGCACCCGCTGACGCCGGCCGTGCTGGACCACCAGGGTGTGTACAACTACGTGTATTTCCACATGATCCCGGCGCCGGGCACCGTGTACCAGGGCCAGCAGCGGCTGCTGCCCGGCCACTACCTGCACTACCGCCAGGGCCGCGTCGAGCAGCACGCCTACTGGCGCATGCATTTCGACGAAGACGGCCAGCGCTCGTTCGGCGAGCTCAAGGAAGAATTCCTGGCCGTGCTGCGCCACAGCGTGCAGGAAGCGGCCGGCGGCCGCAAGGTGGGCGCCTTCCTGTCCGGCGGCACTGACAGCTCCACCATTGCCGGCATGCTGACCCAGGTCGGCGGCGTGGCGGCCGACACCTATTCGATCGGCTTCGAAGCGCAGGGCTACGACGAAATGGAATACGCGCGCATCGCCTCGCGCCATTTCGGCACCAAACACCACGAGTACTATGTGACGCCGGACGATGTGGCCACTGCCATCCCGCAGGTGGCGGCCGCGTTCGACCAGCCCTTCGGCAACGCCTCGGCGGTGCCGGCCTACTACTGCGCGCGCATGGCGCAATCCGACGGCATCGAGCGCATGTTCGGCGGCGACGGCGGCGATGAGCTGTTCGGCGGCAACGAACGCTACGCCAAGCAGCAAGTGTTCGAGCTGTACGAACGGGTGCCGCGCCTGCTGCGCAAGGGTTTGCTGGAACCGGCCGTGTTCCACTTCCCGGGCGGCGCCCAGGTGCGCCTGCTGCGCAAGGCGCGCAGCTATATCGAACAGGCCTCGGTCGGCATGCCGGCGCGCCTGGAAACCTACAACTTGCTGGGGCGCTACGGCCCGCAGCAAGTGTTTACCGACGAGTTCCTGGCGGCGGCCGACATCGGCCACCCGATCGCCACCCTGGAGCGCAATTACGGCCGCAGCGAAGCGCGTTCCCTGATCAACCGCATGCTGGCGCTGGACTTGCAGATCACCCTGGCTGACAATGATTTGCCGAAGGTCATGAAAGCGTGCGAACTGGCCGGGGTCGAAGTGGCGTTCCCCTTCCTGAGCGACCGCATGGTGGCGTTTTCGGCCGGCCTGACGCCGCAGCAGAAGCTGAACGGCACCCAGCTGCGCTGGTTCTTCAAGGAAGCGCTGCGCGGCTTCCTGCCGGACGCCATCATCAGCAAGCAGAAGCATGGCTTTGGCCTGCCGTTCGGTGTCTGGCTGCAGGAGCACCGCACGCTGCAGCAGCTGGCCGCCGACAGCTTGAGCGACTTGAAGCAGCGCGGCGTGGTGCGCGGCGACTTCATCGAGCAGCTGGTTGGCCAGCACCTGAAAGAACACGCGGGCTACCACGGCACCATGGTCTGGGTGCTGATGATGTTGGAGCAGTGGTTCCGCCAGCACCGCACCGTCTGACCACTAAAACTAGAGGGATACTATGGCACATCGTGTAAGCCGGCTGGCGCTGGCCGCCACCCTGGCCGCCAGCGCGCTGCTGGCAGGCTGCAAATCCGACACTCCGGAAAGCCTGCTGGCCGAGGCCAAGCAACTGCAGCAGAAGGGCGACCGCAAGGGCGCCCAGATCCAGCTGAAAAACGCGCTGGCCATGGCGCCCGACAATGGCGAAGCGCGCCTGCAGCTGGCGCGCCTGGCGCTGCAGCTGAGCGACCCGGTCTCGGCCGAAAAGGAAGCGCGCCGCGCGGTCGAGCTCAAGTACAAGCCGCAGGAGAGCGAGCTGGTGCTGGCCGAAGCGCTGCTGCGCATGGGCCAGTTCCAGAAGGTGCTCGACGAGAGCGAAGGCTTCCAGGGCAGCGCCGCCATGATGGCGCTGCGCGGCGAAGCCATGATCGGCTTGCGCAAGCTGGAAGAGGCCAAGAAGGAATTCCAGGGCGCGCTGCAGGCCGAGCCCAATAGCGCCGATGCGCTGACCGGCATGGCGCGCCTGGCCGCCATCGGCAACGACCTGGACGGCGCGCGCGCGCTGGCCGACGAGGCGATCGCCAAGGATGGCAGCAATATCGCGGCTCTGAACTTCAAGGGCGAACTGCTGCGCGCCCAGCAAAAGCCGGAGGAGGCGCGCGCCGCCTTCGCCGAAGTGATCAAGCTGGACCCGACCAATAGCAGCGCCAACCTGGAAAGCGCCTACCTCGACATCGTGGCGGGCAAATATGACACGGCGCAGGCCGCCATCAACGCGGCCAAAAAGTCGGCGCCGCGCGGCCTGGCCACCCTGTACACCCAGGCCCTGCTCGATTATTCGCGCGGCAAATACACGGCCGCACGCGACACCCTGCAAGGGCTGGCCAAGCTGGCGCCCGAACACGGCCCCGGCAAGCTGCTGTCGGGCGCGGTGGACTTCCAGCTCGGCAATATGAAGCAGGCCGAAGCCAAGCTGCGCAGCGTGCTGGAAAGCCAGCCCGGCCATCCGTTTGCGCGCAAGCTGCTGGCCGCGACCCTGCTGCGCGGCAACAACCCGGCCGAAGCGCTGCAAGTCCTGGCGCCGGTGCTGAAGGAAAAGACCAGCGACGCCGGCCTGCTGGAACTGGCGGCCCAGGCCAATCTGATGCTGCGCGAGCCGGGCCCGGCGGTCGGCCTGCTGGAACAGGCCATTGCGCTCAACCCGAAGCGCGCCGCCACCTATAGCGCACTGGGCGGCGCGCGCCTGGCGCAGGGCGAGCGCGAGAAGGGCCTGGCCATGCTGGAGAAGGCGCTCGAAGTGGAGCCCGATTCGCTGGCGGCGGCCCTGGTGCTGGCGCGGGCCCGCCTGGCCACCGGCAGCCCGGACCAGGCGCTGGCCGTGCTGGCCAAGCAGGACGCCAAGCATGGCAAGGAGCCTGAGCTGCACATCCTGCGCGGCCATGTGCTGCTGGCCAAGCGCGACAATGCGGCAGCGCGTGCGGCGTTCGCCAAGGCGGTCGAACTGGCGCCGGCCACCTACGGCGTGGTGGTCAACCTGGCGCAGCTGGAACTGGTGGAAAACAAGCCCGAGGCGGCGCGTGCCCACCTGCTGAAGCTGCTGGACAAGGACAAGGGCAATGTGGCCGCCATGACGGCGCTGGCCCAGCTCGGCCTGCGCGCCGGCAAGCCTGAAGAAGCGGAGCAGTGGCTGCAGAAAGCGGTCGCGGTCGATGGCGCCGCGCTGGCGCCATCGCTGCGCCTGGCTGGCCACTACCTGCAGACGCGCCAGGCGCCCAAGGCGGTCGAGGTGCTGCGCAAGGCGCAGGTCGCGCATCCGTCGGAGCCGGTGGCGCTGGAACTGATGGGCCGCGCCCAAATGATGAGTTCGGATGTCGACGGCGCCTATGAAACCTTCAGCAAGCTGGCGGCGGCCGCGCCCAAGGCGGCGCAGCCGCAGCTGTACCTGGCCGGCGTCCACCTGCAAAAAAAGGATGGCGCGGCGGCCCAGGCCAATGTGAAAAAAGCGCTGGCGCTGGAACCGGGCTATGTGCCGGCCCACCTGATGCAGGCCGACCTGGCCGTGCTGCAGGGCAAACCGGACGAGGCCCTGGCGATTGCGCGCGCACTGCAGAAATCCCAGCCCAAGCAGGTGGCCGGCTTCCTGCTGGAAGGCGAGCTGTTGCTGCGCTCCGGCAAACCGGCGCCGGCGGTCGCGCCGCTGCAGCAAGCGTTTACCCTGAGCCAGCGCCCGGAACTGCTGTTCAAGCTGACCGGCGCCCTGCGCGCCGCCAACCGGGCCGGCGAAGCCGACGCCCAGATTGCCAGCTGGCGCCAGGCGCACCCGAACGAACCGCTGGGCTTGCTCTACGCGGCCGAGCAGAGTATCGCAGCCAAGCAATACAAGGCCGCCATCGGCCAGCTGGAAAGCGTGCTGGCCAAGCTGCCGGACAATGTGGCGGCGCTGAACAACCTGGCCTGGACCTACCAGCAGGAAAAAGACAAGCGCGCCCTGGCCACGGCGGAAAAAGCCTACAAGCTGGCGGGCGACAACCCGTCGATCCTGGACACCCTGGGCTGGATCCTGCTGGAGCAGGACCAGCCGGCGCGCGCCGTGCCGCTGCTGCGCAAGGCCAGCGAACTGGCGCCCAAGGCGGGCGACATCCGCTACCACTACGCCGCCTCGCTGCATAAGCAGGGCGACAAGGCGCAGGCGCGCAAGGAAGTCCAGGCGGCGCTGGCAAATGCCCCGTTCAGCCATGAGGAGGCGGCGCGCGCGCTGCTGCGCCAGCTCGAGTAATTACCTTGCAAGCGTTGCAAAAATGCCCAGAACGATGCATAAAATATATTTCCGGTATATTATCTGTATTGCAATAATGGAAGGGGATTTCAATGCAAGGCAAGCGAGTAGTGGCAGTGGCGCTGGCAGCGGTGGTGGCCGCCGGGTTGCCGGCCTGTTCCTGGCGCAACAGCCCTGAGCAGTTACTGGCCGATGCGCGCCAGTATGTGGCCAAGGGCGATTTTGCGGCGGCCCTGATCCAGCTGAAAAATGCGGCGCAGCAGCGCCCCGACGATGCCGCACTGCGGCGCGAACTGGCCCAGGTCCACCTGCGCCTGGGCGATGGCGCGTCGGCCGAAAAGGAATTGCGGCGCGCCCAGGCGCTGCGCGACGACCCGGCCTTGCTGCCGCTGCTGGGCCGCGCCCTGCTGCTGCAGAATAAATTCAAGGATGTGCTGGCGCTGGGCAAGGCCGACAGCCGCGATGCCGACCTGCTGGCGGTGCGCGGCGAAGCCCTGCTGGCGCAGCGCAAGCTGGATGAAGCGCAGCAGGTCCTCAGCACGGCGCTGCAGCTGCAGCCCGGCAACAACGACGCCCTGTACGGCATGGCGCGCCACGCGCTGGCCAAACGCGACACGGCCGGCGCCGGCCACTACCTCGACCAGGCCATCGGCGGCAACGCCGGCGACGTGCGCTCGCTGCTGCTGCGCGGCGACGTGGCGCGCCTGATGGAAAAGCCGGAGGCCGCGCGGCGCGACTACGACAAGGTGGTGGCGCTGGACCCGGGCAGCGGCGCCGGCCATCTGCAGCGCGCCATCCTGAATATCGGGGAAAACAAGTTTGCCGCCGCGCGCGCCGACCTGGAAGCGCTGCACAAGGCGGCGCCCGGCAACCTGCTGTACTACCATGTGCTGGCGCAATGGCACTTCAAGCAGAACCAGTTCCCCGAGGCGCGCGAAGCGGTACTGCAATTACTGAAAGACGTGCCCGAGCATACGCCGAGCCTGCTGCTGGCCGGCGCGGTGCAAACCATGCTGGGCGATTTCCCGCAGGCCGAACAGCATTTGCTGAAGTACCGCAGCCAGGTGCCGCAGGACCGGGTGGCGCGCAAGCTGCTGGCCACGGTGTATGTGGAAAGCGGGCGGCCGCGCGACGGCCTGTCCGTGCTGGGCCCGGTGTGGCGCGACAGCCAGGACATCGGCGAAGTGCGGGTCGCCTGCCGTGCGCTGGGCGACAGCGGCGACCATGCGGCGGCGGCCGACTGCTACCAGCAGCAGGCGCTCAAGCTGGAACCGGACGCCTTTACGCTGCACCAGGCGCTGGGCATCGAGCGCATGCGCCAGGGCGACACCAAGGCCGGCCTGGCGGCGCTGCGCAAGGCCGCCGAACTGGCGCCGGGCGTGCCGGCCCCGCATGTGGTGCTGGCCATGACGGAATTGCGCACCGGTCACCCGGAGCAGGCGCGCAGCGTGATGGATGGCTTGCTGAAGCGCCACCCGGAGCGCTCCGAGCTGCACAATATGTCGGGCTACCTGTATTCGGCCGGCGAACAGTGGGAGCCGGCGCGCCAGGCCTATGCCAGGGCGGCGGCGCTGAAGGCCGACTTCTTTGCCCCGGTCAGCAACCTGGCGCGGCTGGACCTGCGCGAGGGCAAGACCGATGCGGCGCGCGCCCGCTACCAGCAATTCCTGGCGAAAAACCCCGGCAATGTGGCGCCGCTGCTGGCGCTGGCCGACCTGGACCTGGCGGCGCGCCAGCCGGCCGCCGCGTTCAAGTGGCTGGAACAGGCCAGCGCGGCGGCGCCGCGCAACCTCGATATCGCGCTGCGCACGCTGGAGCTGGAGCTGGAGCTGCAGCCGGCGGCGGCCTTGCTGCGCGCCCGCAAGCTGTACACCCTGCACGCCAGCGAGCCGCGCGTGGTCAAGCTGCTGGGCGACGCGCAAGTGAAAAACAAGGACGCCGGCGCGGCGCTGGAAAGCTATGCCAAGCTGGTGGCGCTGCAGCCGAAGTCGGCCGAAGCCTGGCTGTTGCAGGCCCAGGCCCAGGATTTGCTGAAGCAGCCGGGGCCGGCGGCCGAATCGCTGCACGCGGCGCTGGCGCTGGAACCGGCCAACCGGCGCGCCGTGGCGGCGCTGATCGCGCTGGAGATGGGCAATGGCAAGCTGCAGCGCGCGCTGGAGGCGGCGCGCCGCCTGCAGCAGCAAAAGCAGGGCGATGCTGAACTGGACGGCATCCTGATGGAAGGCGAAATCCTGCTGGTGGCGCAGCGTCCGGAACAGGCCGCCGCCGCCTTCGACAAGGCGCTCGGCAAGGGCGGCGGCGGGGCGGTGGCGATGCGCGCGGCGCTGGCCCAGCAGCGCGCCGGCCGCCTCGACGAAGCGCTGCGCCGCATGCAGAAATGGAATGCCGGCCACCCCGACGATGCCGCGACGGCAACATATTTGGGTGAACTATATATTGCCGATAAAAAATACCAATTGGCAATTGCTGAGTTTGAACAGATACTCAAGAAGAAGGCCGGCAATCCCATTTTGCTGAACAACTTAGCCTGGGCCTACTACAAGGCAGGCGATAGCCGTGCATTAGCCACGGCAGAACACGCGTATCAAGCGGCCTCCAAAGATCCGGTGGTGCTCGACACCTTCGGCTGGCTGCTGGTGGAGCAGGGACAAGTGCCGCGTGGCTTGGAAATTTTGAAACAGGCGGCAACCGTACAGCCTGACTCAACAGAGATTCGGTATCATTTAGCGGCTGCACTGGCGCGGGCGAACCAAAAGTCCGCCGCGCGCAAAGAGTTGGAACACTTGCTGGCGAGCAACAAGGCCTTTCCCCAGGCCGATGATGCACGCAAGCTGTTGCAACAGCTCTAGGCAGACGCTATTGCACGGATGAATGACCGGTAGCTAGATTACGGAAGGAACGTGGCGATGGCACCAATATTGGAACGGGCAGAAGCCCAATATGCAGGCACGGCGCACGAGGAACCGGCACGCTTCAGAAGCGAGCTGGCCGTCAGTGAGCCCGAGCCTGGCGACAATATCAGGGATGAAACCATCGATATGAAGACTTACGGCATCCGGCTGGCCGACACTGATGAAGGGCGCAACAGTGCCAGCGTGCTTATCCAAAAAATGTATGCCTGGCGTGGTTATTTGACCGCCTCACGGGTCGAAGCGCACCCGAACCGCATCACGCTGGCCGCCTCACACCAGAACGGTATTTATGGCACGGTGACCCTGGGCATCGATTCCGAGCTGGGCATCCTGGCCGATGAAGTGTTCAAGGACCAGATCGACCCCTTGCGCCAGCAGGGCGCCAAGGTGTGCGAAATCACCAAGCTGGCAGTCGATACCGGCGTGCGCTCGCAGATGGCGCTGGCGGCGCTGTTCCACACCCTGTTCATTTACGGCTACCACATCCACCGCTGCACCCACGCCTTCATCGAAGTCAACCCGCGCCACCGCCGCTACTACGAACATATGCTGGGCTTCCAGCGCATGTCGAGCGTGCGCGAAAACCCGCGCGTCAAGGCGCCGGCCTGCCTGCTGTCGATCCGGCTGGACGATATGGCGGAACATATCCGCCGCCACGGCGGCACCAGCGACCACCCGCAGGCGGGGCGCTCGCTGTACCCCTATTTCTTCTCGGCGCGCGAGGAAGAGGGCATCATCAACCGCCTCAAAACCAGCTGAGCTAATCGAGGTTGTAGCGGCCCGGCGCCAGCACCCGGCCCGGGTCGAGGCTGTGCTTCAGTTCCCGCACCGCCTGCCAGAACGGGTCGGCAGCGCTGGTCACTTGCGCCATCATGTCGGCGCGCGCCCGGTACACTTCCAGCTTTTCCTTGTGCAGCACGCGGTGCAGGATGCCGCTGAGGTCATGGGCCTGCTGCACCTGCTGCGGCGCGCTGCGGTCGAACAGCACATTGATCACCGCCACCAGCGAGGTGGCGCTTTCGATATTGATCGTGATGTAGAGCGGCAAACCCTTGCGTTTGGCCCAGCGCTCCATGCGCCGCATCACGCGCGCCACCGTGGCGCCGTCCATCGGCAGGGCCGGGTTGATGAACAGCAGGCCGCAGTTCGTCTGGTCCAGTTCGCTGGCCGCGCGGCCGCTGGCGCCGAACTTCCAGAGCAGGTTGTCGACCGCGGCGTCGGTCGGCTGGCCCAGGGCCAGCACGTGCAGCGGGCGGATGGCGGCGATGGCGGCGGCCAGCGCGCGCGCCGGCGGCAGCATGCGCAGCGCATGCAGCACGCGGTAGGCCAGGTCCAGGCGCTGGTGGGTGATCACGCGCACCCGCGCCAGGTGGCCGATGCGCTGGCGCACTTCGGCCAGCGCGGCGCGCAGTCCGGCGCCGCTGCCGGTCAGCGCGCCCAGGCTGGTCCATTCGCCCTGGGTCGCCATGGCCAGCGCGCGCCCGCTTTCGCGCGCGGCGGCGTCCGGCGCCAGGCCGCACTCCTGCTGCAGGTAGGTGTGGATGCCGTATTCCAGGCTGGCCTGGCTGCGCGCGCGGTTGGCGATATGGGTCACGCTGTCCATGATGCCCTCGCGCTTGAGGGCCGCCAGCACATCGATGAATTCGTCCAGCCGGCCGGCCTCGCGCAGCGCCAGCGACACGGCGACCGCCTTGGGGCGGCGCGGCAGCAGGCGGAAGCAGGCGCTGGTGACAATGCCGAGGTTGCTCTGGAAAAACAGGCCGTCCAGCATCGGGCCCAGGCCATACGGGTGGGTGTGCGCCAGCGGCGACGCCTCGCCCAGGCGGCGGAAACCGGTATAAATCACGTCGCCCTTGCCGGTCACCACTTCCAGCCCGAACACGTCTTCCTTGCGCGCGCCGAAGTAGCCGACGCCGCGGTCCAGCGCATTGCCGAGGATGCTGGTGGCGCGCGCCGAGCCGGTGACATTGAAGGTCAGTTCCGGCGCGTGCTGCTGCAAATGCTCGTACAGGTCCTGCTGGGTGACGCCCGGCTCGATCAGCGCCACCGGGTTGGCGGCGCTGATCGCGCCGGCGTTGAGGATGCGCCGCATGCGGCTCAGGTCGAGCAGGATATCGGTGTCGCGCGGCGGCGAGCGGCCGCCATAGCCATAGTTCAGGCCAGTGGACACGACATAGATGGTCAGTCCGCGCCGGTTGGCGCGCCGCACGATATTGCGCACCTGGCGCGTCGAGCGCGGATACAGGACGCAGCCGGCGGCGCGGGCGACGCCGGTCAGGTTGCTGGTTTCAGCCTGGAGAGCGGGACGCATATAAATGGCAAAAGCCCCCGGCTGCGTCAGCAGCCAGGGGCGGGGTCAGGACCAGCGCGTCAAGCTCAGGCTTGACGGCGGCGGCGGGCAGCCAGGGCAGCCAGGCCGACGCCCAGCAGCAGCAGCGAGCCCGGTTCCGGTACCTGGGTCACGGTCGAGTTCGAAGCCTGGTCGATACCGATACTGTAGGTGTGGCCAGCGTACAGGGTGCGCGAATCGGAGAAGATGGTGCCGAAGCTGTCGAACACGGCGTTCTCCGAACCCTTGGTCGAGACCAGGCTGCTGTTCAGCTCGTCCGGCGACCAGGTCAGGGTGGTGGTGCAACCGGTAGGCAGGGCGGCGCAGTTGGCGGTGGTGTCGCGCAGGGTCAGGCTCCAGGTCACGCCGGCCGTGGCGACGCCGGTGGTGCCGGCCGGCAGCAGCGGATCGACGAACACGCGTACGAAGGTGTCGTAGGTCAGGGCCAGGGCCAGGTTGACGTTGGCCAGCACCTGGAAGTCGGCGCGGGCCGACACGCCGTTGTGGATGGTGGCGTTGGCGCCGCCTTGGGTGCCGCCGGTATTGATCGAGGCGTCGGCACGGGTCAGGCCGCTGGCGCCGCCGGCCAGGGCGTTACCAGTATTGTTCATGTCGCCCAGCGCGAAATCGCCGACATTGGTCATGAAGTTGGCGGCGGTGTTGTTTTCCGCCGAACCGCCGTAAATGCCGTTGATGCCGCCGCAGCTGGGGCCGGCGCAGCGGTATTTGACGTCCACAGCCGCCGAGCCCGCATTCGGGAACAGCTTGTTGTCGGTCAGCGAGCCAGCGCCGAGGCCGCTACCTTCGATGCCGTTGAAGTTCGAGTTGGCGGTGCCGGTGCGGCTGTCGCTCAGCAGGGTGATCTGCAGGGCGGCTGGATTGAACTGGTGGGTCGTGCCATCGACCACCAGCAGCTGCGAAATCGACAGGTCGGCCATGCCGGCCACGCCTGCGAAGGCTGGGGCGGCGCCCAGGGCGGAGATCGCGGCAGCGACCAGTAAGTGCTTAATTTTCATCGTTCCACTCCAGTGTTTTTATTCAAGATTGGGTCAGGATGCATGGTTACTAAGCAACTGGCGTGCCAGCTTTCGAAATTCCCGCAAAATCAATGACTTAGCATTATTGATTTATTCCGTGATAACAAACCTGTAAAGATTTTCGACAGGTACTGGCGATCGGCTAGCCGCCGGGCCAGCGGCAGGAGGCGCGCGCGCCGGCCTGGAACGGGTGGCTCGGCTTGCCATATAGCTGGGCGATGCGGCGCACATAGGCGCGCGTTTCGGCAAACGGCGGCACGCCGCCGTATTGCGCCACCGCCTGCTCGCCGGCATTGTAGGCCGCGGTCGCCAGCGTCACATCGCCCTCAAAGCGCGCCAGCAGCCAGCGCAGGTAGGCCAGGCCGCCGCGCAGGTTCTGTTCGGCATTGAACACGTCCTGCACGCAAAAACGCTGCGCCGTGGCCGGGATCAGCTGCATCAGGCCGCGCGCATTTTTGGGCGAGACGGCATCCTGGTTGAAGCCCGATTCCACGGCGATCACGGCCAGCGCCAGCGCCGGTTCCACGCTGTACTGCGGCGCCAGCTGTTCAATCAGGCTGCGTAGCCGGCGCGGTACCGCGCCATAGTCCGGCGCGGCGCTGTCGCCCTCCAGTTGCAAGGCCGGTTCCGGCGCCATGCAGGCGGGCAGGCTGGCGCCCGGCGCGGCCGGCAACAGCTGCAGCATGCGCGCACCGGCCGCATGGCCCTGTTCCGAGGCCAGGGCAAACAGGCGCCAGGCGGCGCCATCGTCGCGCGCCACGCCGCGTCCGTTGGCATACATCCAACCCAGGGCGTATTGCGAGTCGGCCGCGCCAAGACGGGCGGCGCGGCAGTACAGCGCGGCGGCCTGGCCCATGTCCTGGACCACGCCTTCGCCGTGCTCCAGGCGCTGGGCCTGGTCGAACAGGGTGGCGGCATTCTGCGCGCCGGCCGGCTGCGCCAGCAGGCTGGCCGCCAGGGCAGCAAGGAAGCGCATGCTGGTCCCGAGCGTTGCGTTGACCCGGCCATTGTAGCGGGGCAAGGCTGGCAGTTGCTGCCGTTATGCGCCCGATTGCTGCGGGTTTTTCGGCGTCAAAAATGCCTTGTGGAACAGGTGGCGCGCCAGCCTGAGCGGCGGCATGCGCAGCCAGTTGCCGCGCACGTACAGCAGGAAGTCGGCCAGCTTCGCCAGTGCGCGGCGGCAGCTTGGATGGCGCGGCATCAGCGCGCGCGTGAACAGGCCATCCATCACGGCCAGCAGCAGCGGGTTGGGGCCGGCGGCGGCCATGGCGGCCCGGGTGGCCGGCGGCACCGGCGTGCCGAACAGGGCGACGCTGTAGCGCAAGCCATAGAACATGAAGCGTTGCAGTTCCAGCTGGCGCGCGCGCGCCGGCAGGGCTTCCCAGAAACCAGGCTCGTGCGCGCCGAAATGCGTCAGCAGGCGGTGCAGGTCCCACAGGTCGCGCAAGCCCTTGTCGAATTCGCCGTCCGCGAACAGGTGGGTGGCGCTGTGCAGCACCATGTCGGCCGGCGCCAGGATGGCGGCGCCGGGCGGCTCGGCCAGCGGGCGCGCGGCCGCGCGCAGCAGGCGCGGATCGGGGCGCTGGGCGGCGGTGCGCGGCAGGATGGTGTGGTGCACGTCGATGCTGGTCTGGCGCCGCACATGGGTCATCGGCGGCAGCTCGTGCATCCATTCCCGGTAGTAGCGCTGGTCGTAGGGGTCGAGCTTGGCGCCCGACCAGCCATGCAGCATCAGCGCGGCCTCCACCTCGGGCAGGCTGTCCTCCGGCACCAGCACGTCGATGTCGGCGAACAGGCGGCCGGCGGCGGGCGGCAGGCCGGCCGCCGCGTAGGCGCCGCCTTTGAGCAGCAGCAGCGGCAGGCCGAGCCCGCCCAGTTCCTTGCCGATCAGGCGGATTTCCCAGTAGGCTGCTTGCGCATGGCGGCGCGCCTGGACGGCGGCCCAGGCCAATTGCTCGCGCGCTTGCGGCAGCGCGTGCGCCAGCTGCCCGTGCTGCTCGAGCCAGTAGTGCAGGGTGGCGCTGAGGAGGCTGGACTCGGCCTGGCGCAGCAGCGTGTCCCATGCCGCGGGCGACAGGCTGGCCGCTTGCTGCGGGGTGCGCAGGATGTGCAGCAGCAGGGGCAATTCAGCAGGCGGCATCGAGGCGGGCGAAAGTGTCCAGGGCTTCATCCAGCGCACTATAGCGGAAGCGGAAGCCGGCGGTGGCGTCGATCAGGCGGCCCAGCGCATCAAAGCCGGCCGCCCCCAGCACGCTGTAATTGAAGCTGTTGGTCGCCAGCTCCATGAAGGTGCTGGCGCGCGCCAGCGGCTCCAGCACCGTGCGGGCGCCGGCCGCGTATTGCGGAAACACAATCCAGGCCGGGGTGGCCGTTTCGTCGCTGCGCCGCACGGCGTCGCCCGGCACGCGCATATGCGCCACCGTGCCCTTGGTGGTGTCATGCACCGGGGTGCTGAACACGGCCTCCGGCACATAGTCGCGGATGAGGTCGATCGACGCATTTTTCAGGCTGATCGGGCGCGGATTGGGCACCAGCAAGCCGCTGTCAAGTTCCAGCATGGTCAGTTCGTCCGACAGCAAGCGCCAGCCGCCGCGCCCCGCCAGGGCGGCGGTCAGCGTGCTCTTGCCCGAACCGGGCGGGGCCGGCAGGATGAGGGCGCGGCCCTGGCGCTCCAGCACGGCCGCGTGCACGATCAGGTAGCGGTGGGCGCGGGTCGAGATGCACCAGTTCATGCCGCCTTCCAGCATGGGGTAGGCGTGCAGCGCCGGCATCGGCTGGAACATTTCCACCCCATAGCTGCACAGGCGCACTTGCGGCCGCAGCCAGCGGCGCGGCGAACGCGGCCGCACCAGCTGCAGGTGGAATTCGGCAAAGTCGTCGTCGTCCAGCAGCGGGTAGTCGCCGTAGTTCTGGCCGATGGCGGCCGTGACATGGGGCAGGTCGGCTTGCAGGCGCATGGCGAATCGGCCGGTGCGCAGGCGCAGCCCGGCGCCGGCCAGACGCGCATGCAGCGCATCGGGCGTGAGCGAGGCCACGGTCAGCATGTTTCGATCAGGTAGAGGTTGCCCAGGCTGGCGAGGGTGTCCTGCAGGTCGGGGTCGGCCCAGTCCTCGGCCGTCAGGGTGCCGTCGCGCAGGGCGTGCAGCAAGTCGAGCAGGGTGTCGTCCACCAGGTGGGTGGCACCCGAGACGTCGTTATACAGCACGCTTTGGCTATCCCAGGTGCGGCAGCGCAGGGACTGGCCCGGCACGATACGCCACTGTAGCGCCATCACACCCAGGTGCTGGTCAAATACACTTTGACCTGGTCGGCATCCCACGGCTTGGCGCCGGCCG
Source organism: Pseudoduganella sp. OTU4001 (assembly GCF_038440195.1). NCBI lineage: Bacteria > Pseudomonadati > Pseudomonadota > Betaproteobacteria > Burkholderiales > Oxalobacteraceae > Pseudoduganella > Pseudoduganella sp. OTU4001. The sequence goes on from NZ_JASATG010000052.1 coordinate 14,116, forward strand.
TCGGCGTATAGGTGTAAGGGTATTTGTTCAGGGCGTTCCACATCGCCACCAGCGTTTCCGGCTTCGGCACCGGCGAGCGGCCCGACAGGAAGTTAAGGTAGGCGGCCACAAAATGCTTGCCGAGCTGCTGCGGGTCGAACGAGGGGCCGCTGTTCAGCACGGTGCGCAGCGAGGTGGTGTCCTGGCCCAGGGTGCCGGCATACGTCGAGCTGCAATTGCTGAACCATTGCTTGAACATGGTGTTGTCCGGGTTGACTGGCCAGATCAGCTTGTTGTTCGCCTTGTTCAGATTGGATTTCCAGCCGCCCGGCGACCTGCCGAGGCAGGTGGTGTTGCGGGGATTGTGCGAACCGAACTCGATCGACTGGAAGCCCGAGGGCGTGGTGCATGCGACGCCGCCGGCCAGGCCTGGCTGGCTATGCAAGGTCAGCAGGACACCGGAGGCAGCGGCGCCGGCACGGGTGAAGCGGCGGCGCGCCGCCCCTTTCGCATCGAGTTGCTCGCCAGGTTGTTGTTGGTTGACCACTTGTCGTCCTTGCGAAGTTGGAAGGGCAGCTGGCCGCCCACATATTTAATGAACAAGCAAGTATCGTTCCCGACACTCGCTTCCATCATGAAACATATTTAAAATCAGCCAGTTAGCTAGTCCCAGGCCAGGGTGCGCGCACCCTACCCAGCAATGATATCTTGAACTGTAAGAATTCTCGACACTTACTGGAAACTAGTGAATACCGTGGGAATAACTAGCTTTCCGGTAGTAACTTGCTTGCGTCAGAAGAAGCTTTCCGGAATCACCAGGATGTCGCCGGGACGCATCGGCACATTGGCGGAAATATCGCCATCCTTGATCAGGTCGTTCAGGCGCACGGTGAATTGCTGCTGCTTGCCATCGACGGTGCGGATGATGCTGGCCTTGTTGCCGGCGGCAAACTCGGTGACGCCGCCCACGGCAATCATCACGTCCAGGATCGACATATCGCGGCGGTAAGGCAGCGACTGCGGCTTGGCGGCCTGGCCGATCACGCGGATCTGCTCGCCATAGGTGCCGGTAAACCCGGTCACGATGACGGTGACCACCGGTTGCTGGATGAACTTGCCCAGCGCTTTTTCAATATCGCGCGCCAGTTCGGTCGAGGTCTTGCCGCTGGCGGGCAAGTCTTCCACCAGCGGGGTGGTGATCTTGCCGTCCGGGCGCACCGGCACCGAGAGCGACACTTCCGGGTTGCGCCAGACGATGATGTTGACGCTGTCGCCCGGGCCGATCAGGTAATCGGTCTGCGGGATGGCGCCGGCATCGGCCGGGGCGCCGCTCCGCGTGGCGGCGCAGCCGCCCAAGCCCAGTGCGCCGAGCACAACAGCAGAAGTGGCCAGCAGTCGGATAAGCTTGGATTGCATATTCACATTATTCTCCTTGTTTGCTTTTTAGCATTGTCTGTTATACCACGATGCTTGCTTTTTTGCCTTGCTTTATTTCTGTCCGCTACCTTGCTGCAACAGTTCGTGCACGTGGCGCACCGGAATCGCATAACTGATGCCGCTGGGGTCGGTGATCGCGCTTTCCTTGGTGCCCTTGAGCAGGGTCATATTGATGACCGCCAACACGCTGCCGTTTTCCGGATCATACACGGGGCTGCCGCTATTGGCCGGGTAAGCTGTGCCGTCCAGCTGGTACAGGATGAACGGGGCGCCGCGCTGCAGGGCCGCCACCGCGCGCGGGTTCAGGCCGCGCGAGGTCGGGGTCGGCAGGATGGCCGGGGTTTGCGCCGACAGCATGGCGCGGTGGGTGACCGGGTTCATACCCAGCTGGATGCCGAGCGGATAGCCGGTGAACGCCAGGTCGCGTCCTTCCTCTACCAGCTCGCTGCCGGCCAGGGCCAGCGGCGGCAGCGGCGCGCCCTGCAGGCGCAGGTGCACCAGGTCGTGCGCACGGTCGATCGCCACCACGGTGGCGCTGCGGAATTCCAGCTTGTCGCCCTTGCCGGTGACGATGCCCAGAGTTTCCATGCGCTCGGTATCGAGGGTGGTCACGGCGTGCGCATTGCTGATCACGGACAGCCCGTCGCCCACCACGAAGCCGGTGGCATGGAACACGATGGCCGGACTCCTGGTCGGGTGCTGGGTGCCGATGCCGACGATGCTGGGCTTGACGGCGGCGATGGTGCGCGGCAGCGGGGCCGCCACGCCGGCGCCGGCCAGGCAGGCGGCCAGGAAGAGTGAAATCAGCTTGAACATAGACGCTCCGCAGGGCAGAAGTTGCGTGATGGAAATGTTAAATTCTATTCGTCAGCAGTGCGCAACAGCCATAAATTAATAGTAACAGCCAGCGCGTTCTGCTGTATGATAGTGATTAGATGTTATTTAGGCAATATTAGAAACAGGCATTGCAGGAGTTCACCTGCCTAACAAGGGATAAGGATCGAGATGGCAGAATTAATGTCCTTGCTGTTGAGCTTTCTGAAAGCAATCGGGAAGTACCGCTGGTATGCCGTGGCCATCACCTGGTTGGTGGCGGTAATTGGCTGGATCGTGGTGTACCGCATGCCGAGCGACTACCAGGCCTCGGCCCGCGTCTACGTCGATACCCAAAGCATCCTGAAGCCGCTGATGTCGGGCATGACCACCACGCCGAACGTGGAACAGCAGGTCATGTTCATGCGCCGCACCCTGATCAGCCGTCCCAATGTCGAGCGCGTACTGCGCATGGTGGACCTGGACATCAAGGCCAAGGACACCAAGGAGCACGAGCGCCAGGTCGACGAGCTGATGAGCGCCATCAAGATCACCGGCACCGAGCGCGACGACATTTACACCATCGCCTACAACAACGAGAATCCCAAGCTGGGCAAGGACGTGGTGCAGTCGCTGCTGACCATCTTTGTCGAGGGTTCGTTTGGCGGCAAGAAGCAGGATTCGGAGAAGGCGGTCCAGTTCATCGACGACCAGATCAAGATGTACGAGGAGCGCCTGGCGGCCGGCGAAAACGCCCTGAAGGACTTCAAGATCCGCCACCTGGGCATGCTGCCGCGCCAGGGCAGCGATTATTCGTCCAACCTGGGCGACCTGTCCGACAAACTGAACCAGGCGCGCCTGGAATTGCTGGAAGCGGAGCAGGCGCGCAATGCCATCAAGCGCCAGATCGCCGGCGAAGACATGGCGCCGGTGGCCGAGCAGCAAAACATCAGCAACCCGGAAATCGACGGCCGTATCTCGGCGCTGGAAAAGCAGCTCGATGCGCTGCGCATGCAATACACCGAGGAGCATCCGGACATCGTGGCGGCCAAGCGCCTGATCGCCTCGCTCCAGCAGCGCAAGAAGGAAGAAGCCAAGAAACTGGCGCGCAGCAGCGACCCGGGCCTGAGCTACAGCCCGATGCTGCAGCAAATGAACGTGGCGCTGTCGGTGGAGGAAGCGCGCGTGGCCTCGCTCAAGGCGCGCGTCGGCGAGTACGCCACCCGCCTGGAGCGCCTGCGCTCGCAAAGCACGCAGGCGCCGGAGGTGGAAGCGCAGCTGGCCCAGCTCAACCGCGATTACACCATCAACAAGGAAAACTATGAGAAGCTGGTGCAGCGCCGCGAAGCGGCCAAGCTGTCCGGCGACCTGAGCTCGGCCACCGACATGATGAGCTTCCGCGTGATCGATCCGCCGATCGTACCGCAAAGCCCGATCGGCCCGAACCGTCCGCGCTTGTATTCGGTCGTGTTCGCGATCGCCATGCTGGCCGGCCTGGGCGTGGCGTTCCTGATGAGCCAGATCCGTCCGACCTTCCTCACCCAGCACAGCCTGCGTGAAGTGACCGGCATGCCGATACTGGGCAGTATCGGCATGAACTGGACCGAGCAGCAGAAGTCTTCGCGCCGCCGCCGCTTGTACGCCTTCGGCCTGGCGGTCGCCTCGCTGTTTACTGCGTTCGGCGGGGTCATCACCGTTACCATGCTGCGCGCTGGCTGAGCGGCGCGGCACTCAGGGAGTCCACCACGTGAGCATTATCGAAAAAGCCGCCAACCGCCTCGGACAAGAGGCCAGCACTCCGGCGCCGGCGCCCGCTGCCGCGCCG
>NZ_JASATG010000053.1:0-17766 GCF_038440195.1 Pseudoduganella sp. OTU4001
GCGAGGCCGCGCTGCTGGCGCGCATCGATGCCGACCCGGCCAACCGCCCGGCCCTGCTGCGCCAGCTGGCGGCGCGCCAGGCCGCCCTGTTCGCCCAGGCGCGCGAGCGCTGGGTGGCGCTTGGCAGCCGCGTGATCGCGGTAGTGCTGGGGGTGATGGCGGGCATGGCGCTGGGCGCCTGGTTATTGCTGCGCGGGGTGCGGCGCAATATGGTGCAGCCGCTGACGGCGGCGGCCGAGGTGGCGCGCCGCATCGCCGGCGGCCAGCTGCACGCCACCGTGGAAGTGCACGGGCGCGACGAAGTGGGCCAGCTGCAGCAGGCCATCCGCGACATGGGCGCGGCGCTGTCGGGCATGGTGGGCCAGGTGCGCCAGTCGGCCGAGGCGATGGCCACCGCCAGCCGCGAAATTGCCGACGGCAACGCCGACCTGGCGGCGCGCACCGCGCAGCAAACCAGCTCGCTGGACGGCACCACGGCGGCGCTGGCCGAGCTGACCGAGGCGGCGCAGCGGGTGGCCGAACATGCACGCGCGGCCGACGCGCTGCTGCAGTCGACCAACGAGCAGGCGCGCCAAAGCGGGGCGGTGGTGGGCGAGGTGGTGGCGCGCATGGGCGGCATCAAGTCCAGCGCGGCCAAGGTGGCCGAGATCAGCGCCACCATCGACACCATCGCCTTCCAGACCAGCATCCTGGCGCTGAATGCGGCGGTGGAAGCGGCGCGCGCCGGCGAGAAGGGGCGCGGCTTTGCCGTGGTGGCGGGCGAAGTGCGCGCACTGGCGCAGCGTTCGGCCACGGCGGCGCAGGATATCAAGCGCCTGATCGGCAATTCGGCCGGCCAGATCGGCAGCGGCGAGCAGCTGGTGGCGGCCGCCGGGCGCACCATGGACGGCGTGGCGGCGGCCGTGCAGCAGGCGGCGCAGCTGGTGGCGGGCATGGCGGCGGAAAGCGCGCGCCAGGAAACCGGCACCGCCGAAGTGCACGCGGCGCTGCAGCATCTGGACGCCATCACGCGCCAGAACGCCGGCCTGGTGGGCCAGGCGGCGGCATCGGCGCAGGAAGTGGGAGCGCAGGCGCAGCAGCTGGCGCAGGCGGTGCGCCACTTTGCGCTGGAGGCGGCCGCGCCTATTGCGGCGGCAGGTCGCGGATCGCCGCAGCGTATTCGGCTGATGGCCTGAGACGGGCGATGGCCTGCCACATCGCTTCCACCTTATCGCGGAAGCGGGCGTAGACGGCGTGGTTGATGCCGAGGTAGTAGGTTTCGACAAAGAAGGGCGTGGGCAGGACTTCCACCTTGCCCGCGAAGCGCGGCTGCCTGAGCAGCGGCGTGGCAGCCACTTCGAAGCTCACCACCGCATCGCCGCGCCCGGCCACCAGCTTGGACAGGTTGGCCTCGGCGTTCTTGGCGCTGTTGTCGGCCTTCACGCCCAGTGCCTTCAGGCGCTGCGCGACCAGCAGGCCGCTGCGGTCATGCAGCACCGGCAGCGCCAGGCTGCCGAAGGCCTTGCCGTCCCACTGCACTGCAGCGCCCGTGCGGCGATACACCATCATGCGCGTGGTCACGGTGGCGCGCGCCGGGTCGGGCGGGCCCGGATGGCCGGGGAAGGCATAAGCCTCGGCGCCGTCGATGGCCCAGGCGGTGGAAGGATAGCCGTCGGCCTGGCCGCTGCGCACTTCGGCCAGGCAGCGCAGGTAGGGCGCGCGGTGGAACTGCACGCGCACGCCGGCCTCGCGCGCGGCCATCTTGATCAGGATCGGGATCGCGCCATCGCGGTCGGCGTAGATCAGGGGCGGGTAGGGGTTTTCCTCGATGCACAAGGACAGCTCCGGCACGCCGTCGGCGCCAAGGGTGGCGGCGGCGGCGCGGCAGGCGAGGGCCAGGCAGGCGAGGGGAAGCAGGCGGCGGACGGCACGAATCATGCCGCCATGGTGGCGGCAAGTGCGCTGCGAGTCAATCAACTAGTCGCGCCAACCGGCGCGCAGCGGCGGCTTACTCCTGGCGCAGCCAGGTTTGCGAGCGGCCCAGCAGCGGTACGCCGATATAGCCGCGCACTTCCAGCTTCTTGCCGCCGTCGGCGACCTTCAGCTTGCTCCTGTAAACCTTGCCGTTGTCCGGGTCGAGGATTTCGCCGCCGGCGTATTCGTTGCCGTCTTTTTTCAGCCCGCTCATGAACACCATGCCGATGACAGGCTGGCCCTTGCGCGCGTCGGTGCATTTGTCGCACAGCGGGTTCTGCTCTTCGCCGGCGGGGCGGAACACCTTTTCAATCTTGCCCTGCAGGACGCCGTTTTCTTCCGTGATGCGGATCAGGGCTTTCGGCTTGCCGGAGACATCATCGATGTTCTTCCACAGGCCGACGGGGGAGGGATCTTGGGCGAATGCCGGGGCGGCAGCCAGCAAGGCTGCCGCCATCAGCGCCACTGTGCGGGATAAGCGCATGGGGGGTGTCTCTTTTTTTGATTTGAGGGGAAATCCAGTGTAGCGCAGGAGTTGGCGGTTCAGCGCACGGTCATGCTATTTTTATTCGAGGGAAGCCTCTAGAAATGAAAAAAGTCGGGGTCATGTCTGACATTCGGACATTTCGCTAGCGAAATGTCCGAATGTCAGACATGACCCCGACTTTTGACCCCGCTACTTAAGCGGCTGGCAGCTTGGCCAGCTGTTCCTGCATCTTGGCCAGGGTGGCGCCGAAGTTGGCGACGCGTTCCTTTTCCTGCGCGACCACGGCGGCCGGGGCGCGGGCCACGAAGCTCTCCGACGACAGCTTGCCGTTGGCCTTGGCGATCTCGCCTTCCAGGCGGGCGATTTCCTTGGACAGGCGCTCGCGTTCAGCCTTGACGTCGATCTCGACCTTCAGCATCAGCTTGGTGGTGCCGACCACGGAGACGGCGGCCGGCGACTCCGGCAGCACGTCCACGATCTGCACTTCCGACAGCTTGCCCAGCATCTGGATGTACGGCGCGAAGGCGGCCATCCTGGCCTGGTCGGCGCCGGCGGCTTCCACGATCAGCGGCACGCGCACCGACGGCGCCAGCTTCATTTCGCCGCGCAGGTTGCGGGCGGCATCGGTCAGGCCTTTCAGCTCGCCCATCCAGGCTTCGGCTTCGGCGCTGATCGCCGCTTCGTTCGGCAGCGGGTAGGCCTGGGTCATGATGGACTGGCCCGCGCCGCCCTTGCCGGCCAGCGGCGCGACGGTCTGCCACAGCTGCTCGGTGACGAACGGGATGATCGGGTGCGCCATGCGCAGGATCACTTCCAGCACGCGCAGCAGGGTGTGGCGGGTGGCTTGCTGCTGGCCCGGGGTGCCTTGCTGTACCTGGACTTTGGCCAGCTCCAGGTACCAGTCGCAGTACTCGTACCACACGAACTGGTAGATGGTGGAAGCGATATTGTCGAAGCGGTAGTCGGCAAAGCCTTTATGCACTTCCTGCTCGGCGCGGTTCAGCGCGGAGATGATCCACTGGTCGGCGGCCGACAGGTCGGCGTCGTTGGCGGAGCAGTCGTGGCCTTCGGTGTTCATCAGCACGAAGCGGGTGGCGTTCCACAGCTTGTTGCCGAAGTTGCGGTAGCCTTCGCAGCGGCCCAGGTCGAAGTTGATGTTGCGGCCGAGCGAGGCGTAGGACGCCATGGTGAAGCGCACCGCGTCGGTGCCGTAGGCCGGGATACCGTCCGGGAATTCCTTGCGGGTGGCTTTTTCGATCTTGGCCGCGTCCTTCGGGTTCATCAGGCCGGTGGTGCGCTTGGCAACCAGGGCGTCCAGGCCGATGCCGTCGATCAGGTCGATCGGGTCCAGGGTGTTGCCCTTGGACTTGGACATCTTCTGGCCTTGCGAGTCGCGCACCAGGCCGTGCACGTAGACGGTCTTGAACGGCACCTTGTTGGTGAAGTGGCTGGTCATGATGACCATGCGCGCGACCCAGAAGAAGATGATGTCGAAACCGGTCACCAGCACCGACGACGGCAGGAAGGCCTGCAGCTCCGGGGTTTCGTTCGGCCAGCCGAGGGTGGAGAACGGTACCAGGGCGGACGAGAACCAGGTGTCCAGCACGTCGTTGTCGCGGGTCAGGGCGCCGCTCACGCCTTTGGCGGCGGCCTGCGCGCGCGCATCTTCCTCGGAGCGGGCCACGTAGACGTTGCCCTGCTCGTCGTACCAGGCCGGGATCTGGTGTCCCCACCACAGCTGGCGCGAGATACACCAGTCCTGGATGTTGTTGAGCCACTGGTTGTAGGTGGTGCTCCAGTTTTCAGGCACGAACTTGATCTCGCCCGACGCGACTTTTTCCAGCGCCACTTCGGTGATCGATTTGCCCGGATTGAAGGTGCCTTCCGGCGCCGGCTTGCTCATGGCGACGAACCACTGGTCGGTCAGCATTGGTTCGATCACGACGCCGGTACGGTCGCCGCGCGGCACCATCAGCTTGTGCGGCTTGACTTCGACCAGGAAGCCTTGCGCGTCCAGGTCGGCCACGATCTGTTTGCGGGCGGCGAAGCGGTCCAGGCCCTGATAGGCGGCCGGCGCGTTGTCGTTGATCTTGGCGTCCAGGGTCAGGATCGACGGCATGCCGAGGTTGTGGCGCTGGCCGACGGCGTAGTCGTTGAAGTCGTGCGCCGGAGTGATCTTCACGCAGCCGGTGCCGAATTCCTTGTCGACGTATTCGTCGGCGATGACCGGGATCTCGCGGCCGACCAGCGGCAGCGTCAGCATCTTGCCCACCAGCGCGGTGTAGCGCTCGTCGGTCGGGTCGACCGCCACGGCGACGTCGCCCAGCATGGTTTCAGGGCGGGTGGTGGCGACCACCAGGTGGCCGCTGCCGTCGGCCAGCGGGTACTTGATGTGCCACATCGAGCCGTCTTCTTCTTCCGACACCACTTCCAGGTCGGACACGGCGGTGCCCAGCACCGGATCCCAGTTGACCAGGCGCTTGCCGCGGTAGATCAGGCCTTGTTCGAACAGGCGTACGAACACTTCGCTCACCACTTGGGAGCGTTCGGCGTCCATGGTGAAGTATTCGCGTTGCCAGTCAGGCGAGGTGCCCATGCGGCGCATCTGGCCGGTGATGGTGGAGCCGGACTTTTCCTTCCATTCCCACACTTTTTCGACGAATTTTTCGCGGCCCAGGTCATGGCGCGACACCTTTTGCGCGTCCAGCTGGCGCTCCACCACGATCTGGGTGGCGATGCCGGCGTGGTCGGTGCCCGGGATCCAGGCGGTGTTGTGGCCCAGCATGCGGTGGTAGCGGGTCAGGCCGTCCATGATGGTCTGGTTGAAGGCGTGGCCCATGTGCAGCGTGCCGGTGACGTTCGGCGGCGGCAGCTGGATGCTAAAGGACGGCTTCGACAGGTCGAGGGAGGCTGCGTAGTAACCGCGCTTTTCCCACTCGCTGCGCCAGAACTGTTCAATGTCGGCAGGCTCGAAAGACTTGGCTAATTCCATGATTTGGGCTGTAAATTTGGCGAAAACTTTCATTATAAGGTAGATTGCTGGGGACATGGACGCCAGCAATTCCCCTCCGCCGCGCAAGCGCGGCCGCCCGGCCCAGGGCGCATCCGACAGCCTGAAGCCGCTCCTGATTGCCGTTTCGGCAAGGTTGTTCCGCGAGAAAGGCTTTGACAACACCACCGTGCGCGATATCGCCGCTGCGGCCGGGGTGCAGGCCGGGTCCTGGTTCTACCATTTCAAGTCCAAGCAGGACATCCTGCAGGCGGTGATCGAGCAGGGCATGCAGCAGGCCTTGACGCGCATCGAGCAGATCGCCGCGCAGCAGCTGGCGCCGCGCGAAGCCCTGCGCGCCATGGTGCATGCGCACCTGGAGACCCTGCTGTCGCCCGGCCAGGATTTCGTGCACGTGATGCTGTACGAGTGGCGCGCGCTGGACGCCGAGGCGCAGCAGCGCGTGGTGGCGGCCAAGGACCGTTACGAGGCGCTGTGGGACGAGGTGCTGCGCGCGCTGCAGGCGTCCGGCGAATGGCCGGCGCCGGGCAAGCTGGATCGCCTCTGGCTGTTCGGGGCGCTGAACTGGTCGGCCCAGTGGTACCGGCGCGACGCCGGCGGCAGCATCGAGGAACTGGCCGAGTCGGCCATCCGCTTCCTGCTGCGCCAGCCGGCCGCCTAAGCGCCGCCGCTGCGCACGGCGACTGCGGTGCCGTCGGCGGTGTAGATGACGGCCCTGGCCTGCGCCAGTTCGGCCTCTGTGCTGCGCGCCACCGGCTTGGGCGCGGCGCGCCTGGCGCGTACCAGTGGCCAGAACATCTGCTCACCCCAGCCTGGCACGCGTACGCCGCCCGGCAGGCCATAGGCGTCCTGCACGCAGTGCGGGTGGCCCATGCTGGTGCCGTGCAGCTTATCCCAAACATTCAGCAGGTTGCCGTAGTTGGAGGAGCCCTTGCCGTAGCGGCCCACGCCATGGTGCGCGTGGTGGTAGTCCTGCAGCGCCAGGAAGCGTTCGGCAAAATCGAGCAGCACGCGCCCGGGCGCGTAGCGGCGCAGCGCCAGGTCCCAGCGGTAGCCGGCGTGCTGCAGGTACAGGCTGGTGAGGCGGATGGCCAGCGTGATGGCGGCCGCTTCCACCGCGCCGGTGTACACCATCAGCGGCGCCAGGGCGTTGACCGGCACCAGCAGGTAGTACAGCGCGCTGGTGCGGATGCTCATGGTGATGTTCATGCAGGTTGGCGTGTGGTGCGTGCGGTGCAGGTTCCATAGCCAAGGCACATTGTGGCCGCTGCGGTGCAGCCAGTAATTGGCATAGTCGTCCACCAGCAGCATCGGCAACACCACCAGCCAGGGATTGACCTCGGCCCAGGCGCCTTTACCCGCTGGCCAGCAGGCCTGCAATAGCGCGCCCATGACCACGATCGGCAGCAGGCGCAGTGTGAAGCCCAATGCAGAGCTGGCGATGTTGATGCCGAGTTCATTCAGGCAGCGGGCGCGCGGCTTATTGAATTCGCCGGTGCCGATATCGAGCGCGAGGAAGATTGCGAACAGGATGTAGGCAGTCATGGTTATTCGCTCTCGACGTAGAACACCGGCTTGCCGATGTTGTTCGGATTGACCACTACGGCCACCGGCATGCGGCCCGTCACGCCGGCGAACTGGCCGCTCGCGCCGCTGAACTCGAGGTGGCCGCGGTCGCCGATGCCGGGCAGGGTCTGGAAGTGCGCTTGCATGCTGCCGCCGCCCAGCGCGGTCATGGTGCAGTCGCCGACGCCTTCGACAATGCGTTTGGCGACCATGAAGTCGTCGACCCGGCAGGTGAGGTGGAAGTGGATCACGCGGCCGGCGGCATTCATGCGGCCCGCGCCTTCAAGCGAGATGTCGAGGCGGGTGCGTTCGGCGTTGACCGGGGTTGGGACGATGCTGATGGCGTGGGCGCCGGCCGTCATCGACAGGCCGGCGGCGTTGGCTTGGGAGGCGAGCAGCAGCAGGCTGCTCAGGATAACGGCTTTCATGGTTGCTCCGGTTTCAGGTTGCTGCGGTCGAGGAAAAGGTCGTAGTGGATGTGGTTCTGGTCGACCTGCGCTGCCACGTGGGCGGCCGTCGCTTCGATCATGGCGGGCGGTCCGCACAGATAGAAGCTGCACGCCTGCGGGGCGCAGAACCGTTCGATGTAGTCGGCGCAGTAGCCGCGCAGGCCCTGCCAGCCGGAATCTGCGGGTTCGGCCGACAGCACCGGCACCACGCGCAGGGTGCCAAGCGAGGGCCACTTTGCCTGCAGCGCTGCCAGGAAGTCCTGCCCATATAGCTCCTGCTGGTTGCGCGCGCCGATGAACAGGGTGGCGTCGGGCGCGCCGCCTTGCTGCGCCAGTTGTTCCAGCATGCCCTTGATCGGTGCCAGGCCGCTGCCGCCGGCCACGCACACTAGCGGACGGCCGTCGTCGCGCGCGCCGAAGTCGCCCAGTGGACCAAGCAATTGCAGGCGCGTGCCGCGGCGGTCGCCGTCGAACAACCATTCGGTGAAGGCGCCGCCTGCCACGCGGCGGATATGGAATTCCACTTCGCGCTGCGGTGTGGCCTGCGGCGCGGCAGCAAAGGAGTAGCAGCGTGGTTCGTCAGCCACTCCGGCTAAGGTCAGTTGCGCGTACTGGCCGGCGCGGTAGGCCAGCGGCTCGTCGAGTTGCAGTACCACGCGCAGGATGCTGCGGTTCAGCGGGACAGCGCTGCGCAAGGTGGCGCCGATGGCGCTGCGCGCGGCGACAGCCAGTTGCACGTCGCTCAGGGGTTCGGCCTGGCAGGCCAGCAGGAATCCCTGGCGCAGGGCATCTGCGTCGACGTGTTGGGAAATGTCCTTGCGCAGCTTCACCTGGCCTTGCACCAGCTGGCAGCGGCAGGAGCCGCATTCGCCGGCCATGCACAGGTGGGGTAGTTTCACGCCTTGCCGCAGCGCGCTTTTGAGCAGGGTTTCGCCCGGCGCGCTTCTGATGGGGCTTTCGCCAGCAATGGAAAGTTGGAAGTCGGTCGTGTTCATAGACCAATTTATAGCAGGGCAGGCTCGCCTATAATGTGAAGCTCTTCACAATCTCGTTCCTGGGTATTTGCAATGAAACCTGATGTGGGCAGGCTAGGCCTGCTGGACATGCTGGAGCCCTCGGTGCGCGCGGACTTCCTGCGCCACGGCAGGGAGGTTTTCCATGCGGCGGGCGCGGTGATCCACCGCGAAGGCGATGCCGACCGGGCGCTGGAAGTGGTGGTGGACGGGCGTGTTGCGCTTAGCCGGCTCGATGAACAGGGTTACGAAGTGCAGGCATGGGTGCTGGAGCCGGGCGACTCTTTCGGGGAAATCCCCTTGCTGACGGGACGGCCGCGCACGCATATGGCGGTGGCGGTGACAGCGGTGCGGTTGCTGCGGCTAACGCAGGAGCAGTTCATCGACCTGCTGGACCGCCATGTCGGCTTGCGTGATGTGATGATGAGCAGCCTGGCCGGCATGCTGGCTGACCTGGCCGACGCCTACGACCGTGTGCAGCGCCTGAGCGTGGCGCAGCGCGTGTCGCGCCATCTGCTGCAACTGGCAGCGCCAGCGCCGGACCGGCAGGTGCTCGCGGTAGGGCAGGGCGAGATTGCCCGGGCGCTCAATGTGACCCGCGAAGCCGTGGCCGGCGCCCTGCGCCAGATGCGCGCCGACGGCCTGGTCGAAACCGGCTACCGCGCGATAACCCTGCTCAGCCTGCAGAAATTGCGCGGCCTGCGCTAGCAATCGGTATCCTGCACCGGTCCCTCGGGGGGAAGTGCTGAAACGGTGTTGCAAAGTGCTGAAAAGTGCTGAAATTTGAACTTGTCCTGATTTTCTCCCTCTAAGGGATTTTCAAGTCAGGAGATTTCAGCATGAGCGCTCAAACGAACTTTGGAACATGTGTTGCAATCAATTTGCCGACCATGCGTGCGTTGCTTGACTATCACGCTGAGCACGCAAGTGAGCAGGCTCTGCGCGAACGGATCTGGGTGCCAGCAACCAGGCTGCGTTATGCCGCGGAGATCGAGGCGCGACGGGCTGCGAGCCGTCGAATGGCCCTGGCAGCTCAGCAATAGGAATGTTGCGAGTTTCGTTTGTCCGGAGGTGCTGAAATGGTGTTGCAAAGTGCTGAAAAGTGCTGAAATCCTGGACGCGCCAAAATTTTCCCCTCTGGCGGAATATCAAGCGCGGAAATTTCAGCACCCGCCCACGAGGGAGTTGGGAGGAGCACCCGCCGCGTACATGGTCTGGTGGCTGGCGCGCAAGACGTGCTTCTGGATTTTGCCGGTGGAGGTCATCGGCAGGGCATCGACGATGGCGATGTGTTTGGGGATTTCGAAACCGGCCAGGAGAGTGCGGCAGTGGTCGCGCAGGTCGTCGGGGGCGGCGGTCTGGCCGGGTTTGAGACAGACAAAGGCGGTGACGGCTTCGATCCACTCGCTGTGCGGCAGGCCGACCACGGCGGCCATGGCGACCGCAGGGTGGCCGAGCAGGGCTTCTTCCACGCGGATGGCGGGCACGTTTTCGCCACCGGTCTTGATCATGTCTTTCAGGCGGCCTTTGAAGTGCAGGTAGCCGTCGTCATCCCACATGCCCAGGTCGCCCGTGTGGTGCCAGCCAAAGCGGCGCGCGGCGGCAGTGGCTTCCGGGTCCTTGTAGTAGCCCAGCATGGCGTTCGCGCCGCGGTGGACGATTTCACCCACCACGCCCTTGCCAAGCAACTGGCCGTCGGGGTCCATGATGGCGGTGTCGTTGACGGGCGTGGCCTGGCCCCAGCAATTGCCGGTGCGCTGTAGTTGCTGCTCCGGCGGGAAGTACACCGTCATCGGGAACATTTCGGTCTGGCCGCTGCCCAAAGCGAAACGAGGGCAGAATTCCTGCATCAGGCGGCGTAACAGTTCGGGCGCCATCGGGGCCATGGCGTAGATGGCCAGGCGTAGCGCGGACAGGTCGCAGCCAGCGCGCGCCGGGTGCTGCAGCATGGCGCCATACATGGCGGGCAGGGCGGCCATCACGGTGACCTTGTCGCGCTCCAGCGTGGCCAGAACAGCGGCCGGGTCGAAGCCCCGCGCCAGGGAAATGGTGGCGCCGCAAGCCAGGGCGGCGGCGCTCATGCTGAACTGGGCGCAGTGGAATAGCGGCAGGATGGCCGACAGCACGTCCTGCGGTGTGACGGAGATCGTGACGGCGTTCGACATCACGGCTGCCAGCACCGAGCGGTGCGAGTGCATGGCGCCTTTCGGGTTGCCGGTGGTGCCGCTGGTGTACATGATCAGGGCCAGCGCGTTTTCCTCAATGTCCACGGCGGGCGGCGTTGCTGGCTGCCCAGACCAGGCAGGCGCGCCGGCTGCCGCGCAATGCAGCAGTGGGATGCCAAGCGTCGGCAGGGCGGCGGCCCAGGCCGGGTGCGCGGCCAGTTGCGCATCCACCACCAGCAGGCGCGCTTCGGCGTGCCGCACGATGTAGGCTACTTCGCCCGGCGCCAGCATGGCGTTCACCGGCACCCACACCATGCCGGCCTTGAGGATGCCAAAGGCAGCCACCACAAAATCCATCGAATTCGGGCTGAGCATGGCAACCTTGTCGCCTGGCTGCAGGCCGCTCTCGCGCAGGTAGTGGGCGAAGCGGTTGCTGTCCTCGTCCAGCTGGGCGTAGCTCATACGCCGGCCGTTGTCCAGCAAGGCGGTGGCGGCGCCGTTGCGGCGCGCGCTGCGGGAGACCAGGTGGCCAAGGGCGTCTTGCATGCAATTCTCCTAAGCTTCGATTTCGATCAGCAGTTGTCCGGTCGCGACTTGCGCGCCGAGGGCAGTGTACAGCGCTCCAACCTTGCCGTCGCGCGCGGCAAGCATGTTGTGCTCCATTTTCATCGCTTCCATTGCCAGCAGGGGCTGGCCGGCATGCACACTGTCGCCGGGCTGGACGTGCAGGGCGACAATGCGGCCGTTCATTGGAGCCTCGATGCGGCCGTGGCCCGTGCCTTGTCCGGCGGCGCGTGGCGGCAGGCTGGTGAGGTCTTGCAGAAGATGTTCCTGGCCCGCCAGCAGGAAGGCAATGCTGGCGCCATCGACTGCGTAGCTCAAGGAAGCTGGCGGGCCGTCGAGCGATAGCAGCAGTGTGCCGGGGGCTGGTGCTTCCACGCTGACAGACCCCGGCAGTGCTGCGCCGTCCAGTGACAGGATGCGCCAGGCAGAGGCTCCGTCGGCGCTGGCTTGCGCCTGGTGGTCGGCGCCATCGAGCATGAAGCGCAGCGGCGCCGCGCAGGGGTGGCTGGACGACCAGCCTTGTAGTTCGGCCGGGTAGCAGCCGTGCTGGCGCTGGGCGCGGTGCCAGGCCAGCAGCGCGGCCGCTGCCGCGAGGGCGCGGGGGGGCGTGGCGGCATTGCGCGCCGCGGCGGGCAGATATTCGGCGATGAAGCCGGTGGTGGCGCTGCCGGCGGCAAATACGGGATGCGCCAGGCATTGCGCCAGGAAGGTGCGGTTGCTGGGCAGGCCAAGCAGCACGCATTGTTCCAAAGCGCGGCTTAGCTGGCGCAGCGCATCGGCGCGGTCGCGGCCGTGGGCTACCAGCTTGGCCAGCATGGAATCGTAGTAGGGCGGCACCTGCACGCCGTCGGCCAGCGCGTGGTCGCAGCGCACACCGGCAGGCGGTTGCCAGCGCCATACCTTGCCGCTTTGCGGCAGGAAGTCCTGCTGCGGGTCCTCCGCGCACAGGCGCACTTCGATGGCGTGGCCGCCGCTGGCGCGGCGGGCGTCGAGTTCGGCCTGCGTCAACGGCAGCGGCGCGCCGGCTGCCACCAGCAACTGCCACTCCACCAGGTCGATGCCGGTGATCGCTTCCGTCACCGCGTGCTCGACCTGCAGGCGGGTATTCATCTCCATGAAGTAGAAGGCGCCATCGCGGTCAAGCAGGAATTCCAGCGTGCCCGCGCCGACATAGCCGATGGCGCGCGCCGCCGCCACTGCGACCTCGCCCATGCGCGCGCGCAGCTCGGCGGAGACGGCAGGCGAGGGGGATTCCTCGATCAGCTTCTGGTGGCGCCGCTGCACCGAGCAATCGCGCTCGCCCATGTGGACCACGTTGCCGTGCGTGTCTGCGAATACCTGGATTTCGATATGGCGCGGCTCAATCAATGCGCGTTCTAGGATCAGCTCCGCGTTGCCGAAAGCATGCTGCGCTTCCGAGCGCGCCGCCGCCAGCGCAGTAGCGAAGGCGCCGGCATCGTCCACCCGGCGCATGCCGCGCCCGCCGCCGCCGGCAGCGGCCTTGATCATGACGGGAAAGCCGATGCGCTGCGCCTCCTGCGCCAGGCGCAGGTCGGACTGGTCGTCTCCCTGATAGCCGGGGATGCAGGGCACGCCGGCTTCCAGCATCAGCCGCTTGGCGCCGGCCTTGTTGCCCATGGCGGCCATGGCGGCTGGCGGCGGACCGATGAAGGTAAGCCCGGCGTCCGCGCAGGCTTGGGCGAAATCGGCCCGTTCGGCCAGGAAGCCGTAGCCGGGGTGCACTGCCTGCGCGCCGGACGTCCGCGCGGCGGCCAGCAGGGCGGGAATGTTCAGGTAGGAATCGGCCGGCGCGGGCCCGCCAATGCGCAGCGCTGCGTCGGCCGCCGTGCTGGCGCAGTGCGCGGCAGCGCGGTCGGCGTCGGAGTACACCGCCACGCAGCGGTAGCCCATGCGCCGCGCCGTGTGCATCACGCGCAGCGCGATCTCGCCGCGGTTGGCGACCAGGATGGTGTCGAAGGCGCTCACGCTTTGCGGCCCGGCAGGATGTCCATGTACTTGCAGATAATGCCCAGCATGACCTCGTCCGCGCCGCCGCCGATCGAGGTCAGGCGCGCGTCGCGGTAGAACTGCGACACCGGATTCTCCAGCGTGAAGCCCATGCCGCCCCAGAACTGCAGGCAGCCGTCGGTGATCACGCGCGACAGGCGGCCCGCCTTCAGCTTGGCCATCGAAGCCAGTTCGGTGACGTCGGTGCCGCCGATATACATGCCGCAGGCGCGGTAGGTCAGCGCGCGCAGCGATTCGAGCTCGGTCTGCATTTCGGCCAGCTTGAAATGCACCCACTGGTTATCCAGCACGCTGCCGTTGAAGATCTTGCGTTCGCGCGCATATTCGATGGTGGCGTCGATGCAGTTCTGCATCTGCTGCACGATATTGGCCGCGCACCACAGGCGCTCCTCCTGGAATTGCAGCATCTGGTAGGTGAAGCCCTTGTCCTCCTCGCCGATGCGGAAGCGCTGCGGCACGCGCACCTCGTCGAAGTGGATCAGGCCCGTGTCGGAGGAATTCATGCCGATCTTGCGGATCTTCTTGCCCACGCTGACACCCGGCGTATCCATCGGCACGATGATCAGGGACTTGTTGCGGTGCGCCGGCCCTTCGCCGGTATTGGCCAGAAGGCACATCCAGTCCGCCTGCAGGCTGTTGGTGATCCACATCTTGCTGCCGTTGATCACGTAGTCGTCGCCATCCTTGCGCGCGCTGGTACGCACCGCCGCCACGTCGGAACCGGCGCCCGGCTCCGACACGCCGACGCAGGCCACCGCCTCGCCGCTGATGGCCGGCGCCAGGAATTCGCGCCGCAATTCGTCCGAACCGAAGCGCGCCAGCGCCGGCGTCGCCATATCGGTCTGTACGCCGATCGCCATCGGCACCCCGCCGCAGCGGATATGGCCCAGCGCCTCGGCCATCGCCATCGAGTACGAATAATCGAGCCCCAGGCCGCCAAATTCCGCCGGCTTGGACACGCCCAGCATGCCCAGTGCGCCCAGCTTGCGGAACACTTCCTTGGCGGGGAAGATCTCGGCCGCCTCCCATTCGTCGACAAAGGGATTGATGTCGCTCTCGATGAAGCGTTTCAGGTTGCGCTGCAGTTCCAGGTGTTCGTGGCTATATTCCATGGGGTTCTCCAATTATGGGCGGGCGACGCCGAACTGCACCGGGTGCAGGGCGCGGCGGCGCGCCTCGTCGCAGACGGCCAGCACGCAGGCCAGCACCTTGCGCGTGTCGCGCGGGTCGATGACGCCGTCGTCCAGCAGGCGTCCGGAAGTGAAAAATGCGTCGGTCTGGCGCTCGAAGGTTTGCACCACGCGCGCGCGCATGGCGGCGATCGCCTCCTGGTCGACTTCCTTGCCCTTGCGCCGCATGCTGCCCTCCATCACGATGGCCATGGTGGTGGCAGCCTGCTCGGCGCCCATCACGGCGGTGCGCGCGTTGGGCCAGCTGAAGCAGAAGTCCGGCATGAAGCCGCGTCCCGACATGCCGTAGTTGCCGGCGCCGAAAGAGGCGCCGCAATGCACGGTAATGCGCGGCACATTGGCGTTGGCCAGGGCCTGGATCATTTTCGAGCCGTGCTTGATCATGCCGGCCTGCTCGTAGGCCTTGCCGACCATGAAGCCGGTGGTGTTCTGCAGGAACAGCAGCGGCGTGCCCGACTGGCAGCACAGCTGGATGAAGTGGGCCGCCTTGGTGGCGCCGGCCGGATCGAGCGGGCCGTTGTTGGTGAGGATGCCGACCGCCATGCCGCAGATGGCGGCGTGGCCGGTCACGGTGGCCGCGCCGTAGGCGGGCTTGAATTCGAGGAAGGCCGAATCGTCGACGATGCGCGCGATGACTTCGCGCATGTCGAGCGGCTTGCGCTGGTCGCAAGGCGCGATGCCCAGCAACTCGTCGGCGTCGTAGCGCGGCGGCGCGTACGCCGCGCCGGCAGACGTGGCCGGCAGTGCTGCATTCCAGCCCAGCGAGGCCACCAGCTCGCGCGTGATGCGCAACGCATCGGCATCGTCCTCGGCCAGGTATTCGGCCAGGCCCGACACGGCGGCATGCATCTCGGCCCCGCCCAGCTCCTCTTCGCTGGCGATTTCGCCGGTGGCAGCTTTCAGCAGCGGTGGCCCGGCCAGGAAGGCCTTGGCGCGCTCGCGCACCATCACCACGTAATCCGACAGGCCCGGCATGTAGGCGCCGCCCGCAGTGCTGGAGCCGTGCACCACGCTGATCACCGGCAGCCCGGCCGCCGACAGGCGCGCCAGCCAATAGAAACCGCTGCCGCCGTGGATGAAGGTCTCGACCTTGTAGTCCAGCAGGTTGGCGCCGGCGCATTCGACCAGGTGGATGAAGGGCAGCTTCTGCGCCAGCGCCACCTGCTGCAGGCGCTGGAATTTTTCGATGCCCATCGGCTGGACCGCGCCGGCATCGATGCCCGAATCGTCCGCCACCACCATGCAGCGCACGCCGCTGACAAAGCCGATGCCGCCCAGCAGGCCGGCGCCCGGCACCGAGCGCTCCGGGTCAGGATGGTCGACGCAATAGCCGGCCAGGGTGGCCAGCTCCAGAAACGGCGCACCCGGATCGAGCAGGGCGCCCAGGCGCTCGCGCGGCAGCAGCTGGCCGCGCTTGGCAAACAGCGGCGCCGAAGCGGCCGACTTGTCGCGCGTGCGCGCCTCCAGCGCACGCAGGCGCTCCAGCTGCACCGCCAGGGCAGCGCGGTTGGCGGCAAAAGCCTCGCCCTGCGCCACCACGCGGCTATCCAGCGCCGGCATTACTCGCCCTCCAGCACGCGCGGCCTGGCCGCCAGGTGGAAGCCGTTGAAGGCCGCCGTAGCCCCGGCCTGCGCCGGGCGCGGCATCGGCATGCCGGGCCGCACATTGGGCCGTCCGCCATCGACGCGCAAGGTGGCGCCGGTAACGAAGGCCGCCGCATCCGACAGCAGGAAGGCAATCGCCGCCGCCACTTCCGACTCGGTGCCGAAGCGGTGCAGCGGCACCGTGCGCGGGAAGGCGCGGATCGTCTCGCGCATCTCCGGCGGGTACTGGTCCATGCCGGAGGAAGCGATGTAGCCCGGCGCCACCGCGTTCACCCGCACCCCGTACTGCGCCCACTCGAAGGCCGCCGTCTCGGTGAAGCTCACCATGCCGGCGCGCGCCGCACCCGAGTGGCCCATATTGGGCATGCTGCCGAACATATCGGCCACGATATTGACGATGGCGCCGCCGTGCGCCGCCATGCTCTGCTCCAGGCACTCGCGCGCCATCAGGAAGCCGCCGGTCAGGTTGGTCTGCAGCACCGCCTCCCAGCCTTTTTGCGTGATGCTGCGCAGCGGCGCTGGGAACTGGCCGCCAGCGTTGTTGACCAGGCCGTGCAGCGGCCCGTGCTCCGCCACCGCCTGCGCCACCATGGCGCGCACCGCCTCCTCGCTGCGGATATTGCAGGCGTAGCTATGCGCCGCGCCGCCGGCCGCCGCGATCTCGCCCTGCACCGCCGCCAGCTTGGCCTCGTCGCGCCCCACCAGCAGCACGCGCGCGCCCAGCGCCGCCAGCTCGTGCGCCGTGCAGCGCCCGATCCCGCTGCCGCCGCCGGTGACGACGACGGTGCGGCTTTCGAACAGGCCCGGTTTGAAAATCGATTGGTACATCGTGCTTCCTTTCAGTTCCAGCCGAGCTGGCGCGCGGCCAGGTCGTTGAGGATTTCCTCGGCGCCGCCGCCGATCATATACACCTTGACGTCGCGGTAGACCCGCTCCGCCACCGTGCCGCGCATGAAGCCCATGCCGCCCAGGATCTGCACCGCGTGGTCGGCGCAGGCCTGCATGGTCTGCGCCGCGAAGTTCTTCAGCATGCAGGTCTGCGCCACCAGCGCGGCGCCTTCGCCCGCATCCATGCGCGCCACCATGCTGTCGATGAAGGCGCGCGTGGCCTCGATGCGCGTCGCCATCTCCACCAGCTTGTGGCGCACCGCCTGGTGCTGCACCAGCGTCTTGCCGAAGGTCTTGCGCTGCATGGCCCACTCGCTCGCCTCGTCCAGGCAGGCCTGCGCCAGGTAGCAGGCGTGCATGGCCAGCATCAGGCGCTCGTCGTTGAAGTTGCGCATCAGGAGCGGGAAGCCGGCGTTCTCGGCGCCCAGCAGGTTGGCGGCCGGCACCCGGCACTGGTCGAAATGCAGTTCGGCCGTGTCCGAGCACAACCAGCCCATCTTGCGCAGCGGCGTGCGCGTCAGGCCCGGCGTATCGCCCGGCACCAGCAGCGCCGACACCCCGCCCGCGCCCGGACCGCCGGTGCGCACCGCCACCGTGATCCAGTCGGCGCGCATGCCGGAGGTGATGAAGGTCTTGCTGCCGCTGACGATGTAATGGTCGCCATCGCGCACAGCGCTGGTGGTGAGGCTGGCCACGTCGGAACCGCCGCCCGGTTCCGTCACGGCCAGCGCGCACACCGCGTCGCCGGCGTAGATGGCCGGCAGCACGCGGGCACGCAGCGCCGGGGGGGGGGGGGGGGGGGGGGGGGGGGGGGGGGGGGGGGGGGGGGGGGGGGGGGGGGGGGGGGGG
>NZ_JASATG010000054.1:0-16288 GCF_038440195.1 Pseudoduganella sp. OTU4001
GCCGTGGTCAACGTGACCGATGGTGCCAACGTTCACGTGCGGTTTAGTCCGCTCGAACTTTTCTTTTGCCATTTTAATTCTTCCTCAGAACTGTAGATTTAAGGTTCAAACCAGGCGGGAGGATCTCCCCCGCCCGGGTAATTTCTAATTTTACTTCGCTTTAGCGGTGACGATTGCGTCGATCACGTGCTTAGGCGCCTCGGAGTAGTGCTTGAACTCCATGGTGTAGGTCGCGCGGCCCTGGGTCGCGGAACGCAGGATGGTCGAGTAGCCGAACATTTCCGACAGAGGAACTTCTGCCTTGATGATCTTGCCGCCGCCGCCTGGGATCTCGTCCATGCCCTGCACCATACCGCGGCGGGACGACAGGTCGCCCATCACGGTACCGGCGTAGTCTTCCGGAGTCTCGACTTCCACAGCCATCATTGGCTCCAGGATCACTGGGGATGCGCGCTTGCAGCCATCCTTGAATGCCATGGAACCGGCCATACGGAACGCGTTCTCGTTCGAGTCAACGTCGTGGTAGGAACCGAAGGTCAGGGTGACTTTAACGTCAACCACTGGGTAGCCTGCCAGCACGCCGCTGTTCAGGGTTTCACGCACACCCTTTTCAACTGCCGGGATGTATTCGCGAGGAACGGTACCGCCCTTGATCGCGTCCACGAACTCGAAGCCCTTGCCGGCTTCTTGCGGTTCGATGGTCAGCACAGCGTGGCCGTACTGGCCGCGGCCGCCGGACTGCTTGACGAACTTACCTTCCGAATCCACAACGGACTTACGGATGGTTTCGCGGTAGGCAACCTGTGGCTTGCCGACGGTCGCTTCCACGCCGAATTCGCGCTTCATACGGTCAACGATAATTTCCAGGTGCAGCTCGCCCATACCACCGATGATGGTCTGGCCGGATTCTTCGTCGGTCTTCACGCGGAACGAAGGGTCTTCCTGTGCCAGGCGGTTCAGGGCCAGGCCCATCTTTTCCTGGTCAGACTTGGTCTTCGGCTCAACTGCCTGCTGGATCACTGGCTCTGGGAACACCATGCGTTCCAGCACGATGATCGAGGAAGGATCGCACAGGGTTTCGCCGGTGGTCACGTCTTTCAGGCCCACAGCAGCGGCGATGTCGCCAGCGCGCACTTCTTTGATCTCTTCACGCTGGTTAGCGTGCATCTGCAGAATACGGCCCAGACGCTCTTTACGGTTCTTCACCGAGTTCAGCACGGTGTCGCCGGAGTTGATCATGCCGGAGTACACGCGGAAGAAGGCCAGCTGGCCCACGAACGGGTCAGTCATGATCTTGAATGCCAGCGCGGAGAACTTCTCGTCGTCCGATGCCTTACGGGTTGCCGGGGCTTCGTCTTCGTCGGTACCAGCCACGTCGTCGATGTCCACTGGGGATGGCAGGAACTCAACCACCGCGTCCAGCATCGCCTGCACGCCCTTGTTCTTGAAGGCGGTGCCGCACATCATCGGAACGATTTCCGAAGCGATGGTGCGCTTACGCAGTGCGGTCTTGATCTCTTCTTCGGTCAGGTCGCCTTCTTCCAGGTACTTGTTCATCAGCTCTTCGGACGATTCAGCGGCCGCTTCGACCATCTTCTCGCGCCACTCTTGAGCGGTTGCAACCAGTTCAGCTGGAATGTCTTTGTAGTCGAACTTCATGCCCTGGGACGCGTCGTCCCAGATGATGGCTTTCATCTTGACCAGGTCGATCACGCCGGCGAAGGAATCTTCGGCGCCGATTGGTACCTGGATCGGCACTGGGTTAGCCTTCAGGCGAGCACGCATCTGCTCGTAGACTTTGAAGAAGTTGGCGCCGGTACGGTCCATCTTGTTCACGAAAGCCAGACGAGGGACTTTGTACTTGTTAGCCTGACGCCACACGGTTTCCGACTGTGGCTGCACGCCGCCCACTGCGCAGTAAACCATGCAGGCGCCGTCCAGAACACGCATCGAGCGCTCAACTTCAATGGTGAAGTCAACGTGCCCTGGGGTGTCGATGATGTTGATGTGGTGCGGCTTGAAGTTGTTCGCCATACCAGACCAGAAGCAGGTGGTCGCTGCCGAGGTAATGGTAATGCCGCGCTCTTGTTCCTGCTCCATCCAGTCCATGGTGGCGGCGCCGTCGTGCACTTCACCAATCTTGTGGTTCACGCCGGTGTAGAACAGGACGCGTTCGGTGGTGGTGGTCTTACCAGCGTCGATGTGAGCGGAGATACCGATATTACGGTAGCGCTCAATGGGGGTCTTGCGGGCCATAATTGATCCTAAATCTTTGAATGGACAAAACCGAGCAGCATTTTCAGAACAAAAATGCGCCCGGCTTGAACAAGGCCGGCCAAGGAAGGCCGGCCAAACGTATTAGAAGCGGAAGTGCGAGAACGCTTTGTTCGCTTCAGCCATACGGTGGACTTCGTCACGACGCTTCATCGCGCCGCCACGGCCTTCCGCGGCTTCCATCAGCTCACCGCCCAGACGCTGTGGCATGGACTTTTCGGAGCGCTTGTTAGCGGCTTCACGCAGCCAACGCATCGACAGAGCCAGGCGGCGCACTGGGCGCACTTCGACTGGCACCTGGTAGTTAGCGCCGCCGACGCGGCGGGACTTAACTTCAACCAGTGGCTTGGCGTTGTTGATTGCTGCGGTGAACACTTCCAGCGGGTCCTTGCCGGACTTCGATTGGATGTGGTCGAACGCACCGTAGATGATGTTTTCTGCAACCGACTTCTTGCCGGACAGCATCAGAACGTTAACGAATTTAGCGACTTCGGTGCTACCGAATTTTGGATCCGGCAGAATCTCGCGCTTGGGTACTTCACGACGACGTGGCATGTTATTTCCTTTGTCTTCAGTTGAGTGCCGTGGCACTCGCGGAGGCCATCATAGCCTTCCACTTACTCGGTCTCGCGACCGGCTCAACTCAATTTAAATTGCAAGAATTACTTCTTAGCGGCCTTAGCACGCTTCGCACCGTACTTGGAACGAGCCTGCTTACGGTCTTTAACGCCCTGGGTATCCAGAGAGCCACGGACCATGTGGTAACGCACACCTGGCAAGTCTTTTACACGACCGCCGCGCAGCAGAACCACCGAGTGTTCCTGCAGGTTGTGGCCTTCACCGCCGATGTACGAAATCACTTCGAAACCGTTGGTCAGACGTACCTTGGCGACTTTACGCAGTGCCGAGTTAGGCTTCTTAGGAGTGGTGGTGTACACACGGGTGCACACGCCACGCTTTTGCGGGCAGTTTTCAAGTGCCGGCGATTTGCTCTTCACGACCAGCTTGGTACGTGGGCTGCGAATCAATTGATTGATGGTTGGCATCGTTTTAAATCCAACAAAATTACAGCATTGACAACCCGGGCACTGCTGCCCGGGGGCTAAAACGGTATCTCTTAGGGTGCGCTGAACGTCACTCAAAACGAGGCGTATACGATGCGCAGACTAAATTGAGAACTCGCGAGTATATACCTGGTTAACCGCTCAGTCAACCAGATTGCTGAATTAAGTGGCAGCATTTCGACGCCCCCGGCCTTGGGCATTGCCATCATAATAGCGTTCATTTTCGTCATTTCCAGCTTGTAATGCGACTGCTGCTGCGCCCCTCCCACCTGTTTATCCTGCTCACCTACCTGGCCCTGTCGGCGGTGCCGTTTGTGCCTTTGCTGCTGGGCAAGCCTGTGGAGCAGCCTTGGCAGCTGCTCGGCATTGAGGTGGTGGCGTGGGTAGCGGTGTGGGCGCTGTTCAAGCGGCCGGCCTATTTCCATTGGCTGCTGATCCCGGCCTTCCTGGCGCTGCCGACCGAGATTTACCTGTTTGTGTTCTATGGCCAGGGCATATCCACCCACCACCTCGGCATCCTGGCCGAGACCAGCCCGCGCGAGGCGCTGGAATTCCTGGGGCAGAAGGTGTGGAGCATGGCCGCCGTCATGGTCGGTGTCGCGGTGTGGTGGGTGCTGAGCTTCCGCGCCGCGCGCCAGACGCGCGAGCTGGATTGGCACGATGGTTCGCGCTGGGTGGCGCTGGGCATGCTGGTGATCCTGGCGGCGGTGGCGGCCTGGGGTTATGAGTTTGGCATCGCGGCGGCGCCGTCCGCGCGCACCGCCTCCGCCAGCGCGGCGGCAAGCGTCAGCAACGGCGGCGGCGCCAGCGACGAGGCGAGCGACGAGGAGGCGGACAACGACCCGTCGCGCGCGGCGGTGGCCGGTGCCCGCACCCTGCGCCTGCCCGGCCCTCCCCTGCCGCACTGGGCGCGGGTGCCGGTGGAGCCGAAAGCCTTCGTTGAATCCTGGCCGTTCGGGCTGGCCGCACGCGGTTATGACTTCTATAAGGAGCGCCGCTACCTGGCGGAACTGAACGAGCGCAGCGCCAGCTTCAGCTTCGGCGCGCGCCAGCTGGACGGCGGCCAGCAGCCGGAAATCGTGGTGATGGTGCTGGGCGAATCTTCGCGCTATGACCGCTGGAGCCTGAACGGCTACAGCCGCGAGACCAATCCGCTGCTGGGCAAGGAAGGCAACCTGGTGGCGCTGTCCGACGTGATCACCTCGGTGTCGGCAACGCGCCTGTCGGTGCCGGTGATCATTTCCCGCAAGCCGGCCACGCAAAGCCTGAAGGACGGCTTCAGCGAAAAGTCCTTCCTGACCGCCTACAAGGAAGCCGGCTTCAAGACCTGGTGGCTGTCGAACCAGATTTCCTTCGGCCAGTACGACACCCCGGTGTCGGTGTTCGCCAAGGAGGCCGATGTGATCCAGTTCCTCAACCTGGGCGGCTTCACCGACAACTCGAATTTCGACGACGTGCTGTTCGAGCCGCTCAAGCGCGCCCTGGCCGACGCTGCGCCGAAAAAGCTGATCGTGCTGCACTCGCTGGGCAGCCACTGGAACTACAGCCAGCGCCACCCGAAGGAATTCGACAAGTGGCAGCCCTCGCTGTTCGGCATTAACAAGCCGGTGTACACCGACCTGAAGATCAAGCCGCAGCTGAATAACAGCTACGACAACTCGATCCTGTACACCGACTGGTTCCTGGCGCAGGTGATCGGCAAGCTGAAGGCCAGCGGCCAGCTGGCCTCAATGGTGTACGTGGCCGACCATGGCCAGACCCTGTACGACGGCGCCTGCCGCCTCGCCTTCCACGGCCACAATACGCAGTACGAGTTCCACGTGCCGGCCTTCATGTGGTATTCGGAACAGTACCGCGAACGCTATCCGGCCAAGGTGGCCGCGCTGCACAAGAACCGCAAGGCCAAGCTGGCGACCGAGAACTTCTTCCACACCATGCTGGACGTGGCCGACATCCGCTATCCGGACGACAAGCCGTCATGGAGCTTCCTCAGTCGCGAGTTCAAGGTCCACAAGCGCGTGGTGGACAGCTACGGCTGGACCAATTACGACAACGCCACCATGAAGGGCGACTGCCGCGAAGTGATGGACAAGGGCAAGCCGCAGAAGCAGGATAAATAAGGCCTTACAGTGCGGGGCGCACGCGTTCTTCCAGCACTTTGAACTGCGCGTCCATCAGGGGCTGGTTGGGGTCGTGACCGGCGCGCGGCACCAGGAACAGCTCCTTGCGCGGGGCCTTGATCTGCTCGAAATAGCGACGGGTGACGGCGGCGGAGGTCAGCAAGTCCTGTTCGCCCTGCACCAGGTAGACCGGCAGCTTGAAGGCGGCGCCCAGCTTGATTTTTGATTGCATGCCGTCGCCGTGCAGGCCGACGAACTGCAGGAAGGAATAGTCCTCACCCGCTTCGTAATCGGCTTGCGCTTTCGGCGTGGTGTAGATGGCGCCAGGCTTCCACCACTGCTTCGGCGCGGCGTCGGTTGCCAAGGCTTCGTATTTGCGGATCGCGCGGCGCATCACGCCGAAGTTGCGCGGGTTGCTCCAGGGCGGCGTGCCCAGCGCCTCCAGGCGCGCCGTGTGCTCAGCATCGCTGGCCTTGCGGGCCAGCGCCAGCACCTGTGCGTATGCATCGATTTCGTTCTCGCGTCCATCGACCACTTGCGCCACGCCGACGTAGGCATGGAACAGCTCGGGCTTGGCCTGCGCCATGGACGCCGCCAGCACTGAGCCCCAGGAGCTACCCATCAGGATCAACTTGCGCTGCCCCAGATGCTGCGCCACTTGCTGCGCTACGGCCAAGCCGTCGTCGCGCAACAGCTCGATGGTCAGCGGGCTGGCTTCGGGCGGCGGATTGGCGCCGTAGGTCATGCCGGAACCGCGCTGGTCCCACAGCACCACGGTGTAGCGCTCGCGCCAGCTGGCGAACAAGGCATCGCCGTATGGGCTGAGCGGGTTGCCCGGGCCGCCGTGCACGTACAGCACGACGGGATTGGCGCAATTGCTGCCTTCGATCGTCAGCCATTGCTTTATGCCGCCAGCTTCGATGAAACGCTGCTCGCTCACCGGACCGGGGCTGCATTTGGCCCACAAGGGCGAGAGATTGAGCATCAGCAGCAACAACAGCAAGCGACGCATGGGAACTCCGGTTAGTTAATTGATAATGCGGCCGAATATATTGTTAAAATCAACATAGAGCAACTGTTAGGAGTGACAGGTGGAAAACAGAAGTCGGCTGGCCAGCATCGATATGCTGCGCGGCCTGGTAATCGTGCTGATGGCGCTGGACCATACGCGCGATTATTTTGGTCCTGCGCTGTTTGATCCTGAAGATTTGGCCAAGACCACGCCGCTGTGGTTTGCCACCCGCTGGATCACGCACTTGTGCGCCTCCACTTTTGTGCTGCTGGCCGGGACGTCGGCCTTCTTGCGCGGGGCCAAAGGCGGTATCCCGGCGCTTTCGCGCTACCTGTTCACACGCGGCTTGCTGCTGATCGTGCTGGAAGCGACGTGGATCAGCTTCAGTTGGCAGTTCGGCTATAACGTCACCATCTTCCAGGTGCTGTGGGCGCTGGGCATGGGGATGATTTTCCTGGCGGGGCTGGTGTGGCTGCCCATGCCGGCCATCGCGGGCATAGCGGCGCTGCTGATCGTGCCGCATAACCTGCTCGATTCGATCCAGTCGAACCATCCGCTATGGCTGCTCTGGCACCAGCGTGGCTTCTGGCCGGTGGCCGGCAATTATGGCGTGTATGTCGCTTATCCGCTGATGCCGTGGCTTGGGCTGATTGCTGCGGGTTATGCGCTTGGTCCCGTATTCAAATGGGATGCAGCGCGGCGCCAGCGTTTCCTGCTGCTGGCGGGAGCGGCGCTGTTGCTGGTGTTTGCTGTGCTGCGTAGCGGGAATTTCTACGGTGATCCGGACCCGTGGTCGGCGCAGGGGCGCGGCTTTGTGTGGGATTTCATTTCCTTCATCCGCGTGCATAAATACCCGCCTTCGCTGCTCTACTTGTGCGTGACGATCGGCATTGCGCTGCCGCTGCTGGCGTGGTTTGAACGTATTCGGCCGGTGCCGCTGCTGATGCTGTTTGGCGGCACGCCGATGTTCTTCTATGTCGTGCATATCGCCATGATCCACTTCCTGGCCGGGCCTTACTTCCTGCTGCGCTTTGGCGGGCTGCCGGATGGGGGACCTGCGGGCTTCACGCTGCCGAAGGGCTATGAGCCGTCGCTGGCGGTGGTTTATGCGGCGTGGGTGGTCATGGTGGCGATCATGTACGGGCTCACCAGACTTTGGCTGCGCTGGCGCAAGCGCAGCACGCCGCCAAGCGCACCAGCTGCCGCTGCATCAACCTAAAGCTTAAACAATCAGAGAAACATGAGTCGCAATACTTCGTTCTTGGCGGCCGGCTTGATGCTGGCCGTCTGCAGTGCCGCGCACGCCGGCTCCCCTTGGGCCGACCTGGCCAAGGCCGACCTGGACTTCGTCTACCAGACGGTGCGCGCCGACCATCCCGGCATGGTCGATCAGGAAAATCCTTACTTCCGCGCTTGGGCCGAGAAGGGCTACGCGCAGGCCATCGCCGAGCTGCCGAACGTGCGCTCGCTGCATGATGCGCAGGTCCTGCTGCGGCGCTACTTCGCAGGCTTTGCGGATGGCCATTTGTGGCTCACTTACAGCTATGAAAAAGACGCTGTGCGCTGGGCAGGCATGATGGTGCAGCGCCAGGGACAGCGCTATGTGGTCGGTCACAGTGAAGAGAGCGAGGTGCCGGTGGGCGCGGAACTGGTTTCCTGCGATGGCCGCAAGGTCGATACCTTGATCGAAGAAGACCTGCTGCCGGGCGCATTCAATAACCGCCAGCTGGATTGGTTGAAATCGGACCTGGCCAACAATGTGCTGGCTGTGGTGGATCAGAACGTGCATCCGGAGTATGCGCGCTGCACCTTTGCCGTCAGCGGTGCAAAGCGCGATGTCCAGCTCATATGGCGCGATCTCGCTCACTACCGGTTCGATACGTTGGCACGTGCTATGGTGCCGACATACAGCAAGGACAGCACCATCACGGAAATCAAGCCGGGCACCTATTGGGTGCGCCTGCCGCAATTCCAGCCGGACGACGCTCAGGTCAAGCAGCTGAACGAGATTGCTGCGCGCATGCCGTCGCTGCGCAATGCGGAGCTGATCATCTTTGATACGCGCGGCAATAGCGGCGGCAATTCAACCTGGGGCCGGCGTGTGCTGGAGGGGTTGGTCGGCGGTGAATACCTGCACCAGCAGGCGCGCAACGAGGGCTATGCGGAATGGCGCGCGAGTGCCGGCAACCTGGCCTACATACGCGACGGCATTCTTCCGCGCCTGACGCGCCAGTATGGTGCGGGGCATAAGGATCTGGCCCCGTGGGAGTCGCTGCAACGCCGTATGCAGCAGGCCATTGAGCAAGGCAAGCCGTTTGTACGGCAAGGCGAAGCGGCGCCGGCGAAGACTGTCAACGCTGCGACGATGCCGGTAGCACCGCTGTCGAAGGCGCGCATCGCGCTGGTAACCAAGTCGGGCTGCTCCAGTGCATGCCTGGACTTTGCGGACTACGCGCTGGCCCTGCCTGGTACCGTGCACTTGGGCGAGACCACTGGCGCCGATACGGTCTATATGGACGTTCGCCCGCTTGCGCTGCCGAGCGGACTGGGTCGCTTCTCGATGGCGCAGAAGGTTTATCGCGGGCGTCCGCGCGCGCACAACGCCGCGTATGCGCCGCCAATCCCGTATCCGGGCGCGATCCAGGACACGGCGGCCTTGCAGACGTGGACTATGCAGCAGCTCGCGGCCAAGTCGCTTACCCAGGCAGGCTCCGCCCACGAAGAGCTCAAGAAATAACCGCTCCGTACTCAAGCAGGAGGCTGCACGCCTCCTCGCTTTGCACGCATTGAAGTAGCGTTTTTCCTCCTTCGCCGATGCGGTTGGCATCACAACCGTCCTTTAGCAGTTCTTCCATCAACTCAAGGTTGTTGAGCTGCGTTGCGATATGAAGCAAGGAGTCTCCGGGGTCCTCTAACTCGTTTTCGCGTTTTGTCTTAAACGTGCTTAAAGCTGCTTTTTTGTTCTTAAATGTGCTTTTCCGTGCTCGAATTACGGGGTGTACGCCGCGATATTCGTTTGCCAGTTTCCATTCGGTTTCATTCGGCAATAGCAGCCAGATCGTTTTCCACGCATTCCGGCAAGTTCCATGCACCTCTTTCGAAAATTGCGATGGCGAGCTGCGGCTTGCATCCAACAATGTGGGCGAGCCGATGGGTAGGAACAGATGCTTCCACTGGTAACCATTCAGCACAGTGGAGGTTGATTTCTCATTTGACGCTTCTATCGCCCTCATCCAATCGTTCATTGCCTGATCTTTTTTTACTAAGACAGGAAAAGCACGAATTAGTTCCGCTAAGACGAATTAGCACAAATAAGCACGTTTAAGACAAATCGCGAAAAACAGATACACCAACCTATGCCGGCAGCAGGCGGCCAGAGAGGCGTTTGTAGACTTCGCGGGCGCGTTGTTCGATGGCGGGGTCGAAACCGGACTCGGCCAGCAGGGTCAGCCCGTTGGTTTCGCTCAGCACGCCGGGCGTGAGGACTAGGCGGCCGGCGCGCTTTTGCACCAGCAGCGGCACGCAACTACGGTCAAGTAGTTGGGCGAGGACGACGTTGTGCGAGGAGACCAGCACCGTGCCTTGCGCCGCCAGTTGTTCCAGCACTGCGGCAGCGGCGGAAACCGATTCCATGTGGTTGGTGCCGCGGAAAATCTCGTCGATGATGTAGACGGCACGCTGCGGCTGGCGGGCTAGCGATAGCAATTCGTGGGCGCGGCGCAGTTCCGATTGATACAGGCTTTCGCCATCGGCCAGTGCATCCTCGTTTTGCATGCTGGCGAAGACCGGCAGGTACGGCACGCGGGCGCTGGCCGCATAGCAGAAGCCGAAACCGCGCGCGGTCAGCAGGTTCAGGCCGACGGTGCGCAGCAAGGTGCTCTTGCCGATGCCGTTCTGGCCGCTGATGAAGGCGCTTTTGCCGTCCAGGGAGATGTCGAGTGCTTGCGCGTCCGCCAGTTGCGGGTGGGTGACAGCTTGCAGCTGGATTTCCTGCTCCCAGCCTTCTTCGGACCAGCACCATTGCGATTGCGTCGCCAAGTGGCGGGCCAGGGCGAGGTCGGCGTCAAGGTTGGCCACCAGCTGGTAGCTCTCGCGCAGGAAAGCGGCGTGTTCGCGTACCAGGCGGCGGGTCTGGAAGTAGTGTTTCAGGTTGGCTTGCATGACCCAGTCGCAATACTCCGCGAGACCTGGGATGGCCGACAGCGGCGCCGGCGCGAGCTTGCTGCGCAATTGGGCGGCTTTGTCGGCGCCGGGCATGTCGGACTGCTTGCTGTGGGCGTAGAGCTGCAGTTGCAGCGCTTCTGCAATCGCGCCCCAGTTCTGGATGCGGGTGTGGAAGGTGGTCTGGATGGCGGCGAGCACCAGCGACAGCACAACCGTTGCCGCCAAGGCGGTCGGCCAGAAGAAGCTAACGGCGGCGCTGGCGAGGAAGGTGGCTGGGACGATCCAGAGACAGGATGACCAGCGCGGCACGGGCGGCAGCGGGGATTCAGCGGACATGCCGGCAGACGGCGGCAGGCCTGCGAAGGACAAGCCGGCGGCAGCGGATGGCGGGACGAACAGCGCCTCGGTCACTTCGGCGCTGGCTTTGCGCAGCGGCTGCAGCGCTGCGGCGATGCGTTCGCGGGCGGCGCTGTCGGCCAGCAGCATGCGGACACGCTCGCGTGAGGCGGACAAGCCGTCCGCATCTTGTCCGCGCCGCAGCCGGCGGTACAGCACCTGGCGGCCGAAGATGCTGGCGCCCGCGCCAACGGCGTCGAGATAGGACGGCAACAGCAAGTCCTGCGCTGTCTGCGCATCCACCGCCCCATTCCCCACCGCGTCCGCCAGCGCATCGTAGCGCGCCACTGCGTCCGACGAAAACGGATACTCCACAGCCACACTCCTTGCCAATATCACAAGCCAACAAGTATAGCCGCTTACTAAAAAATCAAGTAGTCCGCAGCGACCGCCCGGACGCCGATGGACGCTCGCGGACAGTGTGCGCCCAGCATCTGACACCATAAAAATCAAACACTTAGGAGCTGGCACACTTCATGCATTAGCAAGATTAACCAATTTACCAACCCCAGGACCAAGAACATGATTCGCGACACTTCACACCAGGACCAGGTCATCGCCGCCCCTGCCGGCCTGAAGACGCGCCGCAAGCTGATACTGCTGGGGGTCGGCGTGGCGCTGGCCGGCGCGGCCGTGGTGCTGGCCAAAGGCTGGGCCAGCAGCGAGCAATCGATCAATGCCGCCCGCCTGCGCATCGGCGAAGTCACGCGCGGCACCCTGATCCGCGACGCCGCCGTCAACGGCCGCATCGTGGCCGCCGTCAGCCCGACCCTGTACTCCACCTCCACTTCCACCGTGGAGCTGAAAGTGCACGCCGGCGACACCGTCAAGAAAGGCCAGGTACTGGCCGTGCTGGAATCGCCCGACCTGACCGACGAACTGAAAAAAGAACAGACCCTGTTCAACGAACTGCAAGCCGAAGTCTCGCGCCAGCAAATCCTGGCCCGCAAGCAGAAGCTGGCCGCCCAGCGCGACGCCGACACCGCCGAAATCGAACGCGTGTCCGCCCTGCGCACGCTGCAGCGCTACGAAGGCGTGTCGAACGAAGGCATCATCGCCAAGATCGACCTGCAGAAAGCCAAGGACGCGCTGGCCGCCGCCGACATCCGCGCCAAGCACACCAAGCAGGCCGCCGAACTGGAAGGCGACAACGTGGCGCTGGAGCTGAAGACCAAGACCGCCCAGATGGAACGCCAGAAGCTGTCGCTGGCCAACGCCCAGCGCCGCGTCGACGAGCTGACCGTGCGTGCGCCGGTGGATGGCTTCATCGGCACGCTGTCGGTGGCCAACCGCAGCATGGTGCAGCCCAACACGCCGCTGATGACCCTGGTCGACCTGTCGCAGCTCGAAGTCGAGCTGGAAGTGCCGGAAACCTATGTCAACGACCTGGGCCTGGGCATGACCGCCGAAATCGAAGTCAATGGCGTGAAATCGAAAGGCAAGCTGTCGGCCCTGTCGCCGGAAGTGGTGAAGAACCAGGTGCTGGCGCGCGTACGCTTCGACCAGCAGCCGGACGGCCTGCGCCAAAGCCAGCGCGTCTCGGCGCGCCTGCTGATCGACGAAAAGCACAACGTGCTGATGGTGCCGCGCGGCCCGTTCGTCGAGTCGGAAGGCGGCCGCTTCGTCTACCTGGTGCAGGACGGCGTTGCCGTGCGCAGCCCGGTGCAGCTGGGCGCCACCAGCGTGTCCGCGGTGGAAATCGTCAACGGATTGAAGCAAGGCGACAAGATCGTGATCGCCGGTACTGAAAACTTTGAGAACGCCAAGCGCGTCTCGATCAACAAATAACCCCTACGGAGATGCAAACATGCTGCGCATGAATAACCTGAGCAAAGTCTATCGCACCCATATGATCGAGACCCACGCGCTGCGCGGTTTCGAGATCGACGTCAAGCAAGGCGAATTCGTCACCGTCACCGGCCCGTCCGGTTCCGGCAAGACCAGCTTCCTCAACATCGCCGGCCTGCTGGAGGAATTCACCAGCGGCGAGTACATCCTGGACGGCATCAACGTCAAAGGCATGGACGACAATGCCCGCTCGCGCCTGCGCAACGAGAAGCTGGGCTTCATCTTCCAGGGCTTCAACCTGATCCCCGACCTGAACCTGTTCGACAACGTCGACGTGCCGCTGCGCTACCGCGGCTTCAACGCCGCCGAGCGCAAGGAACGCATCGAAGACGCGCTGGCCAAGGTCGGCCTGGCCTCGCGCATGCGCCACTTCCCGGCCGAGCTGTCGGGCGGCCAGCAGCAGCGCGTGGCGATCGCGCGCGCGCTGGCCGGTTCGCCCAAGCTGCTGCTGGCCGACGAACCGACCGGCAACCTGGATACCCAGATGGCGCGCGGCGTGATGGAACTGCTGGAGGAGATCAACGCCGAAGGAACCACCATCCTGATGGTGACCCACGATCCGGAGCTGGCGCAGCGCACCCAGCGCAACGTCCACATCATCGACGGCCAGGTGTCCGACCTGGTACGCAAGTCGCCGTCGCTGGTGGTCGCCAAGGAGGCCTGAGATGCTGCAATACTATTTCATGCTGGGCGTGCGCAGCCTGCGCCGCAACCCGGTACTGACCGCGCTGATGGTGCTGATCCTGGCGATCGGCGTGGCAGCCAGCGTCTCGACCCTGACCATCCTGCACGTGATGTCGGGCGACCCGATGCCGCACAAGAGCGAGCGCCTGATCGTGCCTGTCGTCGACAACGGCCCGCTGCGCGGCTATACCCCGGGCGAGCGCGAAGGCGAGGAAATGTCCTACAAAGATGCCGTCAACCTGCTGGCCTCGGGCCAGGGCGACCGCCGCACCGCACTGCGCGGCGTGGCCGGCACCGTCGAACCGCTGCGCAAGGATTTGCCGATGTTCAGCGCCCAGGGCCTGACGCCGACGCGCGACTTCTTCGCCATGTTCGAAGTGCCCTTCGTGCAGGGCGGCCCCTGGAGCGAGGCCGACGACAAGGCGGGCGCCGACGTGGTGGTGCTGAGCAAAAAGTTGGCCGAGAAGTTGTTCGGCAGCGCCAATCCGGTCGGCCAGCGCGTTCGCATGCTGGGCTTCGACTACGCCGTGGTCGGCGTGCATGACAACTGGAGTCCGGTGCCGCGCTTCCACCGCCTGATCGGCGGCGAAGGCGCGTTCGGCGACACGGACGAGTTCTATATCCCCTTCCACAACGCCATCCGCCACGAGTTCAGCCAGAACGGCAATATGAACTGCAGCAGCGACCGCGGCCCCGGCTACCAGGCCCTGCTCGATTCCGAATGCATCTGGATCCAGTTCTGGTTCGAGCTGCACTCGGCCTCCGACCGCCCGCAGCTGCAGGCCTGGCTCGATGCGTATGCCGCCGAACAGCGCAAGCTGGGCCGCTTGCAGCGCGCCGCGCCGAACCGCCTGTTCAACGTGATGGAGTGGATGGAGGAGCTAAAAGTGGTGGGCAAGGACAGCCGCATCTCCGCCATGCTGGCCTTCGGCTTCCTGCTGCTTTGCCTGGTCAACACCATCGGCCTGCTGCTGGCGAAATTCTCGGTGCGCGCACCGGAAGTCGGCGTGCGGCGCGCCCTGGGCGCCTCGCGCAGGGACATCTTCAGCCAGTTCATGATCGAGAGCGCGGTGGTCGGCCTGGCCGGCGGCGTGCTTGGCCTGCTGCTGGCGCTTGGCGCGCTGGCCCTGATCGGCAGCATCTCCGCGCAGATCGCCATCACCACCAAGATGGACTGGATCATGCTGCTGGTGACCTTCGCCATGTCGGTCAGCGCCGCCATCCTGGCCGGCCTGCTGCCAACCTGGCGCGCCTGCCAGGTGACCCCGGCCCTGCAACTGAAATCGCAGTGAGGACATTATGGAAATCAAACCAATCTTTTCCGCGCTGATGCGCTCCAAGACCGGCCCGATCCTGGTGGCCGTGCAGGTCGCGCTCAGCCTCGCGATCCTGGCCAACGCCCTGCACATCGTCAGTGTGCGGCAGGCCGTGGCCGCCCGCCCGACCGGCATCGCCAACGAGGAACTGGTGTTCAGCCTGCGCGTGCGCCCGCTGAACCAGGGCGGCCACGAGGAGCAGCTGGCGACACAGAAAGCTCAGGCGGCGGCGCTGCGCGCCGTGCCTGGCGTAGTATCGGTGGCGGACACCATCCAGGTGCCGCTGTCCAATTCGGGCAACTACAGCAGCGTTGCCGCCAGCCGCGAGCAGGAGCGCACCAACGCCAGCCCGTCGATGTACATCACGCCCGATTCGCTGGTGAAGACCTGGGGCCTGAAGATCATCGACGGCCGCGACTTCACGCCGCAGGACGTGCCGGAAATCGACCAGAACAAGAGCAAGGACTTCCCCACCGTGGCCCTGATCACCAAGGCGGTCGGCGACAAGGTCTGGCCGGATGCGCCTAGCTTCGTCGGCAAGAAGATGTACTACGGCACCGGCCCGGAAGCGCGCGAAGTGACGGTGGTGGGCGTGATCGAGACCCTGCAGACGCCGGGCGCCGCGATGGGCGCCGAAGGCGAGATGTCGACCATGGTGCCGGCGCGCCTGACCGGCAGCGGGCGCAATATGTACACCGTGCGCACCGAGCCGGGCCAGCGCGACCGCGCCATGAAGGATGCCGAGGAAGCGCTGCGCAAGCTACACAATGGCAAGGTGGTGATCCGCGCCACCACCCAGTCCGAAGAGCGCGTCAAGCGCTACCGCGCCGACAATGCGCTGTCGTGGATGCTGATCACCGTCAGCGTGCTGCTGATGATGGTCACCGCCAGCGGCATCGTCGGCATGGCTTCGCTGTGGGTGACCCAGCGCCGCAAGCAGATCGGCGTGCGCCGCGCACTGGGCGCGCGCAAGCTCGATATCCTGCGCTACTTCGTCACCGAGAATGTGCTGATCACCACCACCGGCATTGCCGGCGGCTTGATGGGCGCCCTGGGGCTGAACCAGCTGCTGGTGTCCAAGCTGGAGCTGGCGCGCCTGCCGGCCGAGTACATGGTGTTCGGCGCGGCCGCCTTCTGGACGCTCGGCATCGCCGCCGTGTACGGGCCGGCCTGGCGTGCGGCTTCGATTTCGCCAGCGTTGGCGACGCGCTCCGCTTAAAACCGGTGAAGCAGGGTCAGGCCCTTGGGCCTGACCCTGTCTGCGGCGCTGTCGCGGGTTGGGTTGTGCGCCGCTGATCTTCGACGAACGTCAACGCCGCCCCCCCCCAATCCACCGGCCACGGCAGACCCGGGGGGGGGGGGGGGGGGGGGGGGGGGGGGGGGGGGGGGGGGGGGGGGGGGGGGGGGGGG
>NZ_JASATG010000055.1:0-15749 GCF_038440195.1 Pseudoduganella sp. OTU4001
CCGGGGCGGGCGCCGGGCCCGCCCGCCCCGCCGCCCGCCCCCCCCCCGGCGCTTTTTTTTTTTGGGGGGCCGCGGCCCCCCCCCCCCACCAACCCCGCTTGACTTGACGTTAACGTAAACGTCATATAATGAAAAATCCACCGTTCCAAGGAACAAAAGAATGAACGACCTCGCCAACGCCAAGAAACTTGCCGCTGAGCCAGAACAGGCCAAGACCGCGAACAAAGTGCGCTTTGTCACCGCCGCGTCCCTGTTCGACGGCCACGACGCCTCGATCAACATCATGCGCCGCATCCTGCAATCGCAGGGCGCCGAAGTGATCCACCTGGGCCACAACCGCTCGGTGGACGAAGTGGTCACCGCCGCCCTGACCGAAGACGTGCAAGGCATCGCCATTTCCTCCTACCAGGGCGGCCACGTCGAATACTTCAAATACATGATCGACCTGCTGCGCCAGCGCGGCGGTTCGCACATCAAGGTGTTCGGCGGCGGCGGCGGCGTGATCGTGCCAAGCGAAATCGCCGACCTGCACGACTACGGCGTGACGCGCATCTTCTCGCCGGAAGACGGCCAGCGTATGGGCCTGGTCGGCATGATCCAGTGGATGGTGCAGCAGTGCGACGTCGACCTGTCGACCTACTCGCCGACCCAGCTGGACGCCATCCGCGCCGGCGACATCGAACAGCGCCACCGCCCGCTGGCCCAGCTGATCACCGCGCTGGAAAACGGCAAGGCCTCCGACAAGCTGCGCGCCGAACTGGCCGAAGCTGCGAAAGCCGCCACCGCCCCAACCCTCGGCATCACGGGCACCGGCGGCGCCGGTAAATCCTCGCTGACCGATGAACTGATCCGCCGCATCCGCCTGGACCAGGGCGACGCGCTGAACATCGCCGTGATCTCGATCGACCCGTCGCGTCGCAAATCCGGCGGCGCGCTGCTGGGCGACCGTATCCGCATGAACGCGATCAATCCATGGAACGGCAAGACCCGCGTCTTCATGCGTTCCCTGGCAACCCGCGAAGCCGGCTCCGAAATTTCCCAGGCCCTGCCTGACGTGATCGCCGCCTGCAAAGTGGCCGGCTTCGACCTGGTGATCGTGGAAACCTCCGGCATCGGCCAGGGCGACGCCGCGATCGTGCCGCACGTCGACGTGTCCATGTACGTGATGACGCCGGAATTCGGCGCCGCCTCGCAGCTGGAAAAGATCGACATGCTGGACTTCGCCGACTTCATCGCGATCAACAAATTCGACCGCAAGGGCGCGCAGGATGCGCTGCGCGACGTGGCCAAGCAGTACCAGCGCAACCGTGAAATGTGGAGCAAGCGTCCGGAAGAAATGCCGGTGTACGGCACCCAGGCTTCGCGCTTCAACGACGACGGCGTGACCGCCCTGTACCAGGGCCTGCTGCCGGTACTGGCGGGCAAAGGCCTGAAGACCAGCAAAGGCGTGCTGGCCCCGATGGACGTGCGCTTCAGCTCCGGCAAGAACGTGATCGTGCCGCCGGCACGCGCGCGCTACCTGGCCGAGATCTCGGACACCGTACGCGGCTACCACAAGAAGACCCAGGCGCAAGCCAAGCTGGCGCGCGAACGCCAGCAGCTGCAGGAATCCAAACGCATGATGGCGGTGGCCGGCAAGTCCGTGGCGGACTTCGACGACCTGATCATCGAGCGCGACCACGCCATGGACGGCAGCGCCAAGAAGCTGCTGGCCCAATGGCCTGACATGCAGGCGGCCTACGCCGGCGACGAATACGTGGTGAAAATCCGCGACAAGGAAATCCGCACCGGCCTGGTACAGCACACTCTGTCCGGCACCAAGATCCGCAAAGTCTCGCTGCCGAAGTACGAGGACCACGGCGAGCTGCTGCGCTGGCTGATGCTGGAGAACGTCCCAGGCTCCTACCCGTTCACCGCCGGCGTGTTCGCCTTCAAGCGTGAAGGCGAAGACCCGACCCGCATGTTCGCGGGCGAAGGCGATGCCTTCCGCACCAACCGCCGCTTCAAGCTGGTCTCCACCGGCATGGACGCCAAGCGCCTGTCGACCGCCTTCGACTCCGTCACCCTGTACGGCGCCGATCCTGCGATCCGTCCGGACATCTACGGCAAGATCGGCAACTCCGGCGTGTCGATCGCGACCCTGGACGACATGAAGGTGCTGTACGACGGCTTCGACCTGTGCAACCCAAGCACCTCGGTCTCGATGACCATCAACGGCCCGGCGCCTGCCATCCTGGCGATGTTCATGAACACCGCCATCGACCAGCAGGTCGAGAAGTTCGTGACCGAGAACAAGCGCCAGCCGTCGGAAGACGAGTACCAGAAGATCAAGGACTGGGTGCTGATGAACGTGCGCGGCACCGTGCAGGCCGACATCCTGAAGGAAGACCAGGGCCAGAACACCTGCATCTTCTCGACCGAGTTCTCGCTGAAGGTAATGGGCGACATCCAGGAATACTTCGTGCACCACCAGGTGCGCAACTTCTACTCGGTGTCGATCTCCGGCTACCACATCGCGGAAGCGGGCGCGAACCCGATCTCGCAGCTGGCCTTCACGCTGTCCAACGGCTTCACGTTCGTGGAAGCCTACCTGGCGCGCGGCATGCACATCGACGATTTCGCGCCGAACCTGTCGTTCTTCTTCTCCAACGGCATGGACCCGGAATACACGGTGCTGGGCCGCGTGGCGCGCCGCATCTGGGCCGTCACCATGAAGGAGAAGTACGGCGCCAACGACCGCTCGCAGAAGCTGAAGTACCACATCCAGACTTCCGGCCGCTCGCTGCACGCGCAGGAAATCGACTTCAACGACATCCGCACCACGCTGCAGGCGCTGATCGCAATCTACGACAACTGCAACTCGCTGCACACCAACGCTTACGATGAAGCGATCACCACGCCGACCGACGAATCGGTCCGCCGCGCACTGGCGATCCAACTGATCATCAACCGCGAATGGGGCCTGGCGAAGAACGAGAACCCGAACCAGGGCGCCTTCATCATCGAAGAGCTGACCGACCTGGTGGAGGAAGCCGTGCTGCAGGAATTCGAGCGCATCGCCGAACGCGGCGGCGTGCTGGGCGCGATGGAAACCGGCTACCAGCGCGGCAAGATCCAGGAAGAGTCGCTGCTGTACGAGCACAAGAAGCACGACGGCTCGCTGCCTATCATCGGCGTCAACACCTTCCGCAACCCGAAAGGTTCGGAAGCCCCGGCCACCATCGAACTGGCCCGTTCCACCGACGACGAGAAGCAGTCGCAGCTGACCCGCCTGGCGGACTTCCACGCCCGTAATGCGGATGCCGCGCCGGCCGCCCTGGCCGCGCTGCAGAAGGCCGCCATCGACAACGAAAACGTGTTCGCCAAGCTGATGGACGCCGCCCGCGTCTGCTCGCTGGGCCAGATCACGACCGCGCTGTTCGAAGTCGGCGGCCAGTACCGCCGCAATATGTAAGCAGAAGCGCTTTTCCCGCCCCTTCCCGGGGGCGGGAGTGGGGATTCAGTGTTTGACACTGAAAATTGCCAATGGCATAATTGCAATGGCTAAATTGCAACAATTTCTGCTCTTTGTCCGGAGAGCCTCTCCACCCACTCCCGCGCCGCGCTGTTGACGGTGCTCCCATCCCTGCGAGGGCCCATGGTGAACCGAACGCTGCATGCCCTTGCTTTTGCGCTGACCGGCCTGATGGCTGCGGGCGTATTACTTTCCACACCATTATTCGCCTGGACGATGTTGCGCGGTAACATCACCGCGACGGCGTTTGCTGCCAGCGCACTGCTGGCCCTGGCGGTAGCGGCCGCGGTCGTCGCAGGACGCGCCCGCTTGCTGGCCTTGCTGCGCCGTGCCGCCGGTGCGGGCGCCGCCTGGCCGGCGCGCCGCTGGCTGCTGCTGATGCTGGTGGCCGGGCTGGCCCTGCGGCTGTTGTTCTACTTTGCCTTTCCTGCGCAGCCCAGTTCCGATGGCGCCGTTTATCTCGGCCTGGCCCGCAAGCTGGCCAACGGCGAGACTTATGGCTCAGACGGCGCCCTGGCCTTCTGGCCGCCCGGTTATCCATTCTTCCTCTTGCCCTGGGTAGCTGCCGCGCTGCCGCTGAAGTTCATACCGGTGCTGTCCAATCTGCTGCTGTTTGCACTAACCCTGCCCGTGGTGTGGCGCCTGGCCGAACGCCTGGCCGGTCCGGCCGCAGCGCGCCTGGCAACCGTGCTGTTGACGCTGTGGCCCAACTACGTGACCAACGTCGCCACACCGGAAAAGGAAAACCTGCTGATTTTCCTGTTGCCAGCTGTCGTCCTGCTGTATTGCACCAGCACGCGCGCCTGGCCGCGCTTGCTGGCCGGACTGCTGCTGGGTTTCGGCGCGCTGACGCAGCCGTCCCTGCTCTTGTTCCCCTCGGTCCTGCTCTGTTTCGAACTGTTCCAGAACAATGGCTGGCGGCGGGTCCTGCTGCACCTGACCCTGTTGATGGCCGGCATGGCTGCCGTGATCGCGCCCTGGAC
The DNA here is from genome assembly GCF_038440195.1 of Pseudoduganella sp. OTU4001. NCBI lineage: Bacteria > Pseudomonadati > Pseudomonadota > Betaproteobacteria > Burkholderiales > Oxalobacteraceae > Pseudoduganella > Pseudoduganella sp. OTU4001. The sequence continues at coordinate 4,498 of NZ_JASATG010000055.1, forward strand.
CGCCCGCAATATGGCGGTGTTCGGCGAAGTGGTGGTGGTCACCGCCAACGGCGGCGACGTGCTGTACCGCGCGAATAATCCGATGGCTACCGGCGGCTTCACGCCACGCGGCGAAGTCGACTTGTCCAATCTCGGCGAACTGGAACGCAATCGCATGGGCGCCAAGCTGGCCAAGGAATGGATAGTCAGCCATCCCATGCAGTTCGCCGGCCTGGTGCTGACCAAGCAGATGCTGTTCCTGGGCGACGACTCGGTCGGCGTCTATGCCAGCATGCGCCGCAGCGGCATGGCCAGCGACACCACCATCCTGCTCTTCAAGGGCTTGGCCAACGGCTTCTGGTACGCGCTCTGGGCCATCCTGCTGATGCTGTGCTGGCAACGCCTGCGCCTGCAAAGCCCGCCCGTCAATGCCCTGGAATCGGCATTGATGCTGTCCTATGCCTATTTCTTCAGCCTGCATAGCGTGTTTGAAAGCAATGGCAAGTACCATGTGCCCGCACTGGCGCTGCTGGCGGTGCTGGCCGCCAGCATGGTCGTGCGTGGGCTTGCCGTGCACGATACGGCAACTGCGGTCCAACGCCCGGCCAACTGACCCCGCTATGCGCGACCTGTTCCAGTTTGTCCGCTTCGCCCTGCTCGGCGCCCTCGGCACCGCGGTGCATTACCTGCTGCTGATAGCGCTGGTGACTGGCCTGAAGCAGCCGGAAGCGCTGGGCGCCATGGTGGGGGCATGCGCCGGCGCCTTTTGCAATTACTATTTGAACCGGCGCTACAACTTCCGCAGCACACGGCGCCACCGCGAAGCACTGCCACGCTTCCTGGCGGTGGCTGGCCTGGGTATTGTGCTGAACGGCGTCATCGTCGGTTTCCTGAGCCAGGCTGGCTGGCATTACCTGCTGGCGCAAGCTGCCGCTACCATTTTGATTTTGGTGATTAACTTTTTTGCGAGCAAAACGTGGATATTCGTGAACCCGAACAACTGATGCAAGGTTTGCCTGACAAAGCCAAGGTAGCACTGACCCCGCGCGCGGCCGGCTACCTGCCGAGCTTTTCCATTGTGGCGCCGGCCTACAACGAGCAGGAAGTGCTGGAGCAGTTCCACCGCCGGGTTAGCAAGGTCATGCAGGACCTGGGGGCCGACTACGAAATCGTGCTGGTCAATGACGGCAGCCGCGACGGCACCCTGTGGCTGATGCGCATGCTGCAGGCACAGGATCCGCGCGTGTCCATCGTCGACCTGTCGCGCAACTTCGGCAAGGAGATCGCCCTGACGGCCGGACTTGACCACGCTAAAGGCGAAGTGGTGGTGGTGCTGGACGCCGACCTGCAAGACCCGCCGGAACTGATCCCGGACATGCTGGCGCGCTGGCGCGAGGGCTATGACGTGGTGTACGGCGTGCGCACGCAGCGCGATGGGGAAACCTGGCTGAAGAAAGCCACGGCCAAAGCGTTTTACCGCCTGATCCGGCGCGTCAGCCGGGTCGACATTCCGCAAGATACCGGCGACTTCCGCCTGATGTCGCGCCGCGTGGTCAGCGAAATGCGCGGACTGCGCGAAGTGCACCGTTTCATGAAAGGCTTGTTCGCCTGGGTCGGCTTCCCGTCCACGCCGCTGTACTACCGGCGCGATGCGCGTGCCGCCGGCGATACCAAGTGGAATTACTGGAACCTGTGGAACTTCGCCATTGAAGGCATTACGTCCTTTACCGTGGCGCCGCTGAAGGTGGCCACCTATTTCGGCCTTAGCATCGCGGTCCTGGCCCTGGCGTACGGCGGCTTCGTGGTCGGCAAAGCCTTGCTGTTCGGCGATGTGGTCAAGGGTTATCCGTCGCTGATGGCGGTGGTGCTGTTCCTGGGCGGCATCCAGCTGCTGGCGATCGGCGTGATGGGCGAATATATCGGCCGCATTTTCAATGAGGTCAAGGCGCGCCCGCTGTACCTGATCAACCGTTTGCTGCCATCCCAGCTCAAGGAGTAGTCTGCACGAAACTCTGGCATTCGCGCCCATTTTGGCCTAACCTTAGGTTGGTGCCTTGGTGAAAGGTTGCTTCTAAGGGTAGACGCGTGGTTTCATTGAATTCCATCAACTCTCTGCAGAATGCGGTCGCGTTTGCCGAACGCAAGGTTCAGCAAGGGCGCGACCAGGTCGCGCAGGATGAGGATCGCCTGGACGAAAGCCGCGCCGCCCTCGAGCGCAACCAGCAGGAGCTGGGGCGCACCAAGCTGGAACGCGACCGGGCCCAGGCGCAAGCCACCCCTACCCTTGCCACCCCGCGCCTGGACCGCGCCATCGAACAGCGCGTGCCCAGCGATGCCTTGCCGAAAGCACCGACCCTGAATACCCTGGGCCAGACAATCGGCAAGCTGATCAACGTCGAAGCCTGATTACTTCGCTTCCTGCTGCTTGAGGCGCGCCAGCGCCGTCCGCGCGTACGGGATGCCGCCGGCCGCCGCCCGCTCATACAGCGCCTGGGCCCTGGCGCGGTCGGCCGGCAAATGTTCACCTTTTTCGTAAAGCGTGCCGAGCAGGAACTGCGCCATGCGGTCCTGCTCTTCCGCCCCCTCCTGCAGCAGGCGTACGGCCTCGGCAGTACTACTGCCGCCCTCTTTCAGCAACATGGCCGCGAGCGGCATGCGCGCAAACTTGTGGCCGCCAGCGATGGCCTTCTCCAGCAGTGCGCGCGCCCTGGCCTCGTCCGGCCGCACACTCTTTGGCCCGGTCAGCGCCATGGCCAGGCTGAATTCGGCCATCGGGGAACCCGCCGCGACGGCTTTTTCGAGCCATTCCAGCGCTTGCAGCGGGTCAGCCTCCACATGGCGGCCGGAGCGCAATTCCAGGGCCAGCGCTTCCATGCCGCGGACATTGCCCTGCTCGGCCGCAGCGCGCAGCCAGCGCATGCCTTCGGCCGGGTTGCGTTTCGACGCGTCGCCAGACAGGTAGCCGCTGGCGACCCGTACTTGCGCCTCGCTATCGCCCTGCTCGGCGGCGGCCAGGCTGCGCTCCCATTCGGCTTTCTGCTCGGCCGGCGACTTCGCCTCCTCCAGCGTCCACGCATACTGGATGCGGGTGCGGGTCGGCTCAGTGCGGCCTATGCTGGCCGGCGCCGTGAACTGGCATTTGGCCAGGCCATCCTGCGCCGCCAGGTCCAGCAGCGGGTAGCCGCTCGACGTGAGCACCTTGGATTCCATCACCTTGCCGTCCAGCCCGATCAGGAATTCCAGGGTCACGCGCCCGGTTTCCTCCTTGCGCAGCGACTCCCTCGGCCACACCGGCTTGGCGCAGGATTTGAAATCAACCGAGAGTTGCTTCTGTGCGGACTGATCCATGCGCCCGACACCCTCGGTTTGGGCCTGGGCGGGCAGGAAGGCAAGGCTGGCCAGCAGCGCTGGCAGGGTTTTCATCAGGTTCATAAACTTAAATTATCAGAAAGTTAATGTGGGCCCAATGTAGCATCGCCCTACTATTGCGCCAAGGAATTAGAGGGCGCCGTCGGTTGTGCCGCCGGGCGCGGCGCCGGTTTCGGCAAACGCCACTGGAGCAGGAAACGCTGGTAGGGCTTCATGGCAGCCTCCACCAGGCGCTGCCGGCGGCCGGCTCGGCGATGCTGAGCGGCTCGCCGATCACCGGTGTAGCCAGGGTCTGGCGGCGCGCGGCTGCCAGGGCGGTGATCTGCTCGAACGGGTCGTCCCAGCTGTGCATGGCCAGGTCGAAAGTGCCGTTATGGATCGGCAGCAGGACCTTGCCGCGCAGGTCGAGATGGGCCTGCATGGTTTCCTTCGGCTGCATATGGATGTCCGGCCATTGCGGGTCGTAGGCGCCGGTTTCCATCAGGGTCAGGTCGAACGGGCCGAACCGCTCGCCGATCTCCTTGAAGCCCTTGAAATAACCGGTGTCGCCCGAGAAGAAGACGCGCAGGTTGCCGCTTTCAATCACCCACGAGGCCCATAGCGTCTTGTTGCCGTCGAACAGGCCGCGGCCGGAGAAGTGCTGGGCCGGGGTGGCGGTCAGCTTCAGGCCGCCGGCCTCGACCGACTGCCACCAGCCCAGCTGGCGCACCTTGCCGGCCGCCACGCCCCATTCGATGAGGGTGTCGCCCACACCCAGCGGCGCCAGGAAATGTTCGGTCTTGGCGGCCAGCGCGCGGATCGCGTCGTAATCGAGGTGGTCGTAGTGGTTATGCGACAGGATCACGCCCTTGATCGGCGGCAGCTCGGCAATGCTGATCGGCGGCGCGTGGAAGCGCGCCGGGCCGGCCCATTGCACTGGCGAGGCGCGTTGGGAAAACACCGGATCGGTCAGCCAGAACTCGCCGTTGAGCTTGAGCAGGATGCTGGAGTGGCCCAGGCGGTACAGCGTATTGTCCGGCGCAGCCAGCAATTGCTCGCGAGTGAGTGCTTGCACCGGCAGCGCCTGCGCTGGCGTGGTATTGGCCGGCTTGTTGAAAGTGAAGTCCCAGAGAATCTTCAGGGTCTTCAGGAATCCCGGTTGCTGGCGCGGGGCGTCATTGTGGTACACGGGACGGGTATCGGCGGCGTAGGCAAGGCAAGTCATGGCGAAAATCGCTCCAATCAGCACGGTTCGTTTCATGGCACTCCAATAAATTACACTGCACAGTGTAGTTTCCGTTTTGAGAAAAGTAAACTACCCGGTGTAAAATATTCTTTATGAACCAACCCGACAAACTGACCGACCGCAAGCGCGCCGCCATCACCACGGCTGCCATCGCCGAATTCCGCGCGCGCGGCTTCGAAGCCACCAGCATGGACCGCATCGCCTCGGCAGCGGGCGTGTCCAAGCGTACGGTGTACAACCACTTCCCCAGCAAGGACGACTTGTTCGAGCACATCCTGCAGGAGCTGTGGGAGTGCAGCACGGCGCTGAATGCGGTCAGCTACCGCCAGGGGCAGCCGCTCAAGCCGCAGCTGACGGAGCTGATGCGCCAGAAGATGGCGATGCTGCGCGACGACTACTTCCTGGACCTGGTGCGGGTGGCGATCGCCGAGGCAATCCATGCGCCGCAGCGCGCCGGCGATATGGTCGCCAAGCTGGGCAAGAAGGAGGAAGGGGTGGCGACGTTCCTGCGCGCGGCGCAGGAGGACAAGGTGCTGAAAGCCGGCGACCCGGCCTTCATGTCGCATATGCTGCAGGGCCAGCTCAAAAGCTTCGCGCTGTGGCCGCAGGTGGCCATGGGCAAGCCGCCACTGACGCCGCAGGAACAGGAGGCGGTCATCAGCGCCACCGTCGAGATGTTCCTGGCCTACTACGCCGCCTAGGCGGCGTTGAAGCGTACCGCGTACACCGGCGGCAAGGTGGTGGAGATGGTCTGCCAGTGCTCGCCGCCATTGGTCGACAGCCAGGCGCCGCCGGTGGTGGACGCCATCAGCAGCGTCTTGCCGTCATCGGCCACGGCCAGTCCGTGGCGGTACACCAGGTCATAGCAGTGTTCCTGCGGCAGGCCGCCGCGCAAGGTGCTGAAGCTGGCGCCGCCATCGGCGGTGCGGTTGACCGCCAGCGCCGCCTCGACCGGCACCCGCTGCTGGTCCGCCACGGCCGGCGCAAACCAGGCCGTGCCGCCGTCGCGCGGATGCACCGCCACCGCAAAACCAAAACTCGACAGCGGCGCCGTCACCTCGTCCCAGCTTTCGGCGTTATTGCGCGACCGCCAGATGCCGTTGTGATGCTGGCACCACAACACGTCCGGCTCGGCGCCGCAGCGCACGATACGGTGCGGGTCCTGCACCGCGCCCACCTCCTGCATCTCGGGCGGCATATAGCGCGCCGCCATGCCCTTGGTGCGCAGGGCCCAGCTGGCGCCGCCATCGCGCGTCTGCCAGGCGCCGCCGCAGGACACGCCGACCAGCAGCGACTGGCTGTCGCGCGGGTCGACGCAGATGCTGTGGATGCCCGGCACGTCGTAGCCGCCGCCAAACCATTGGCTGCGCTCCGGTACGTTCCAGAGCGACTCCACCAGCTGCCAGCTGGCGCCGCGGTCTTGCGAGCGGAACAGGCCGCCCGGCAGGGTGCCGGCCCACAGCACGCCGGGCTGGTCCGGCCCGCCGGCTTCCAGCGACCAGATCTGCTTGAGCGCCCAGGCGGTCTTGTCGCTGCTGTCGTCCGGCTTGGCGGGATAGGCCGGCACCGCGATCTCGGTCCACGCGCTGCTGCCGGCATCGCGCCGGTGCAGCTTGGCGCCGAAATGTCCCAGGTTCAGGCAGGCGTAGGTGGTGCCGTCGCGCGCATCGTGCAGCACCATCGACACCGGTTCGCCCAAGAACGATTTGTCGTCCTCCAGCTTCCATTCGCCGTTACGGTAAGACAGTTCGAACAAACCCTTGCGGGTTGCAAGGAAAGCGCGGTCAGCCATGTCATCCTCCGGATAAGGCTTGCAGCACATAAATCTTGGAATCGCCACGCAGCGGCTGATCGAGTTCGCTGCGCTGGCCATCGATGAACACCACCACATTGGCGCGCAGGCGGCCCTGCTCGTCCAGCACATAGGCGCCCAGGCGCGGGTTGGCGGCGAAGGCGCCGTCCAGCGCGGCACGCAAGGTCGCGGCCTGTGTCTCCAGGGTGGGGACGGGCAGGAAGCGCGCCAGCTGCTGGGTGAATATGATCTGGGCCATGGGAAGGGCCATTCTAACGCGCTTTGGCCTACAATGGCCCCATCTGCATGACCGGAGCCACGCATGGGTATCACTCCGCAGGAACTCGAGCTGTTGATGCATGAAGTGGAGCAGGAAGACCCGATCGATTTCGCCGACCTGCCCTTTGACGAACAGGATTTGCGCCAGCTGGTGGCCAACCATCTGTGCGAGATGGCCGATGCGCTGGAAGCGTTCAGCGAAGAAGACCGCCGCCTGACCCTGCTGGCGGTGGCGGCCAAGCTGGTGCTGGAAAACCTGGTGCTGCACGTGCAGCTGCTGCGGCGCCACGGCCTGCCGCTCAACGACCAGACCGCGGCCCTGCTGGCGCGCCTGCGCAAGAGCGGCGACGAGCCGGACGCTTAAACCCGCACCGCCGGCTGGAGCATATTGCGCGCCATGCGCAAACCGAATTTGGTGATGCCCTGGTCCCACGGCGTGAAGCGCGGCAGCTGGTACCAGTCGGCGGCGCCGCGGCTGACGCCCCACGAGGTGGTGACCGCGGCGTCGAAGCCCAGCTCGCGCACCATGGCCACGTGCTCGGGCAAATAATCCTCGCCCGGCTTGCCGTTCGGGTAGGCAAACACGCGCACCGGCGCATCGAGCGCCGCTTCCAGCGCCGCCTTGCCCTCGGCGATTTCCTGCCGCGCCGCTGCTGCTTCCAGGCGCGCCAGGATCGGATGGTTGACGGTATGGCCGCCAATCCCCATGCCGGCCGCGTGCAGCTTGCGCAGCTGGGCAGTGCTCATCATCAGGTCGCGCGGCAATTCCGTGCCGACCAGCTGCGCCACCTGCTGCACCTGCTCCAGGCGCTGCGCCATCGGCAGGTACTTCAACTGGCGGATCAGCGCGCCGATCGCCTGGCGCCGCTGCTCCCAGCTGCCCACCGCATGGCGGCCCAGGCCCAGCGCGCTGGCGTCCAGCCACTCGCCGGGCGCGCGCCGCACCGCTTCAATCACGGTGTCGTTCCACATGCGGCCGCCGTCCAGGAAGCCGGTGGCGATGAAGAAGGTGGCGTGCAAGCCATGCTTTTGCAGCACCGGCAGCGCCACTTCGGCGTTATCGGCATAGCCGTCGTCGAAAGTGATGCAGGCGCTGCGCGGCGGCAGGCGGCCGGCGGCGGCCAGCTGCACCGCTTCCAGCAGCGGCAGCACGTTGAAGCGCGATTTGAGCCAGGCCAGCTGGCTGTCGAACTGCGCCCGGTGCACTTCCAGCGGGAAGATCCGGTCCTGCTGCGGCAGCACGCGGTGGTAGATCAGGATGGCCGGCGCGCGGTGGCCGCCACCGGACAGCAGGGACAAGGCGCCCTGCTCCAACTGCCGCTTAAGCCACACCATGCGCCTCCTCCACCCGTACCGCAGGCGCCTGCTGCGCGCGCTCCTTCAGCGTTTTTTCCACCAAGAGGCGGGTCGCCACCAGGATCACCATCACGTAATACGGTACGTCGAAATAGGCCAGGCTGAGGAAGGCGCCGCCGACCAGGAAGCCGAGCAGGCTGACCTGCAGCATGCTGACCATCCGCCTGGCCCACTCCAGCTCCGGAATATTGCGGGCGTGGTTGATCACCCAGCTGCCATTGCGCCACACCAGCAGGTAGATCGACAGGTACAAGGCCAGCCCCACGTAGCCATGCTCGCCCAGTACCTGGAAGTAGATGCTGTGGGCGGCATGGACATCCTCCGGCACCGGCGCGTACTGCGCGAAAATCAGGTGGTTATAAATCTCGAAACCGCCGCCGGTCAGCGGGTGCTCCGCCGTCAGGTTGATCGCCATGCGCCAGGCATTGATGCGGCCCATCGCCGAATCGTCCTGCTCATAGTTGTTGATGGTATCGATCCGGCTATGCCATTGCTCCGGCATGAACATCAGGGCCAATGGCGCCAGGATGATCAGCAGCGCGCCCAGCTTGGCCTTGTCATGGCTCTTGAGCCACAGGAAGCCGAGCATGGCGCCCAATGCCAGCGCGGCGCCGCGCGAATACGAACCCATCGCCGCCATCACGCACAGGCCGGCCGACACCCAGATTGCGCGCTTGCCCCATTTGTTGGCGACCAGGGGCAAGGTGATCAGAATCAGCGGCACCACCATGACCAGGGCCAGCGCCACCTCATTATTGCCTTCGATGAAGGTCCCGGCCGGGCCCCACACACGCGAAGAGCCGCCGCTGCGGATCGTGAACAAGCCGCCTTTGACGCCGTAGAAGCCGAGCGATATCACCACGGTCCACAGCAGCATTTCGATTTCCTTGCGGGTGCGCACCAGCATCGCCACCACCAGCGTCATGCCCATGATTTTCACAACCTTCTTCATCATGGTCCAGGGCTCTTCCACCCCCAGCGAGAATACCGAAGTCACGGCCATCCATGCGGTGAACGCGATCAGGACCCAGATATAGCCGGTGTTCGGGAACACGACTTCCTTGGGTTTGGCCAGCATCGCCAGGATCGTTGTGCCGGCGATAATCGCGGCGAACGGCATGGTCGTCGCGAAGCCCCAGCCCTGGGTGTGCGGGTTCATCACGCTGATCCAGATCCACAGCACGGCGCCGTAAAACGGCCGCTTGAAAATGAAGGGCAGCGAGCCAAAGACGATCAGGGTAACGATCAGATCGCGCACGGCGCCTCCCGGCTTACTTGGTCAAGGCGTTCCATGGGGTCTCCAGCTTGGTTACGCAATAGCGGTATTTGCCGCTCTTCTCCGGCAGGATCTCGGGCACCAGCTCGACATCGATCCTGACCTGCTTGCCCATGCGCGCATGGAAGCCGGCCTCGATGCCCTGGCGCGCCTGCTCGTCGAACTGGCCGTCGTACACGATCTGCACGCGGGTCCAGTCCAGCGTTTCCTGGATCACCTTGAAGGAGCGCACCTCGGGCAAGTCGCGCATGATGTAGGCCAGGGCGGCGCTGTGGATCAGGGTGCCGTCCTGGTTGATCAGGAAGTCGGTGGTGCGGCCATGGATTTCCTTCAGCACCGGCAGCGTGCGGCCGCAGCAGCATGGCTCGCTATCAAGCGCGCCGACGTCGCCGGTGCGGTAGCGGATGAACGGGAAGTCGCCGGACTGCAGGTGGGTCACCACGATCTCGCCCGACTCGCCCGGCGGCAGCTGCCTGCCTTCGGGGTCCAGCACTTCGACCACGATGTCCTCGGCCGTGATGTGCAGCTTGCCGGCCGGGCACTGGTGGGCGATGAAGCCCGAATCGCGGCCGCCGTAGCCGTTGGCCACCGGGCAGCCGAATACGCGCTCGATCTGTTCGCGCTGCGGCTGGTACAGGCATTCCGAAGTGACGAAGGCGACGCGGATGCCCAGCTGGTCGAGGCGGATGCCCTTGTCCTCGGCATGCGAGGCAATGCGCGCCAGCACGGTCGGATAGCCGAACAGCATTTTCGGCTTGCGCTGGCGGATCCGTGCGACGTGGCCATCCAGGCCGCTTTCGGTGGTGGCGAAGGCCGACATCAGCTCGGTGCGCATCAGGGTGTCGCGCACCATGCGCACGCGGTCCTGCGCGCTCAGTTCGATGGGCGAGCCCCAGATCACGATCTCGCGGTCGCCGATGTCGACATTCCACCAGCGCGTGGCGCGCCATTTGGCCGCCACATCGTGGCTGACGCGGTGGCGCCCGACGTAGAAGGTCAGCGGCGCGCCGGTGGAGCCGCCGGTGTTATAGCGCACCAGGTTCTGCGCGTCCTCGGCTTTCAGCGTCTCGATATGTTCGCGGATCGCAGCCTTGTCCAGCAAGGGCAGGCGCATCAGGTCCGGCACGCCCTGGAAGTCGCGCGCCGGGTCGAAGCCGATGCGTGCGAATTCAGCGCGGTAGTACGGCACCTGCTGCTGCGCGTGCACCAGCAGAGCGCGCAGCCGCTCCAGCTGCAGCTGCTGCAGCTTGGGCAAGGGCCAGTACTGGGTTTGTTCCATATGGCGGCGCACCGCTACGCTGCTGTGCTTCTTCAGCTTTTCATGCAGCGGGAACAGGACGCCGGAAACCAGGGCGGTATAGATCATGGGCGGCGCCCTCCTTTGCTTGCCAGCGCCTGCCGGTAGACATCGAGCAGGCGCGGTTTGACGCTGGTCCACGCATATTGCGCCACGCTGGCGCGGCCGGCGCTGCGCAGCGCTTCGGCCAGCGCCGGTTCATCGGCCAGGCGCAGCACGGCTTGCGCCATCGCGGCCGGGTCGGCCGGCGGCACCAGCAGCGCGGTGCGGCCCTCGTCCACGATATACGGCACGCCGCCGACGCGGGTGCTGACCACCAGCGCGCCGCTGGCCAGGGCCTCCAGCACGGAATTGGGCATATTGTCGATCAGGCTGGGGTTCAGCATGATGTCGGCGTTGCGGTACAGGGCCGGCATGTCGGCGGTGTCGACGCGGCCGGTAAAGCGCACCGCGTCCGCCACGCCCAGTTCGCGCGCCAGCTGCTCCAGCTGGCTGCGCAGCGGGCCGGAGCCGGCCACCGTCAGCTGCGCTTCCGGATGCGCCTGGCGCACCAGGGCGAAGGCGCGCAGCGCGCTGGCGTTGTCGTAGATGTCTTCCAGGTTGCGCGCCACCAGTAGGGGGCGCGCCCCCGGGGGGGGGGGGGGGGGCCCCCCCCCCCCCCCCCGGCGGGCGGGGGAGG
>NZ_JASATG010000056.1:0-14196 GCF_038440195.1 Pseudoduganella sp. OTU4001
CCCGCGCCCCCCCCCGCGGCCGCCGCGCGCGGGGGGGGGCCCCCCCCCCCCGGCCCCCCCCTCAGCAGCGCTGAAGCGTTCCAGGTTGATGATGTTCGGCACCACGACCGAATCGATGCCGTGCTGGCCGAAGACGTGGGCCAGGAAACCCGACGGCACCGCCAGCGCGGCGCAGCGCCGCAGGCTGGGACGCATCCAGGCAGCGGCCTGGCGCAGGAAGTTGGCGGCCTCGCCGCCCCGGTAGTTGACCACCACGGGCGTGCCGCGCAGGTGGGCGATCCAGATCGCCGGCGCGGCGAACAGGTGCCAGGACCAGCCGGAATTGGCCATCACATGGAATACCTGCACGCGGCCCGCAGCGCGCCACAGCGCGGCCAGGTAGGGCAGCAAGCGGAACAGGGCGCGCACGCCGCGCAGCTTGCCGGCCCAGGCCGGCCGGTACGGCGCGTTGGTCTGCACGAAATCGACTGCGACGCCGGCTTCGCGCAGCAGGCCCGCCAGCTGCAAGGCCTGGTTGGCCATGCCGCCCGATGGCGGCGGCAGCGGGCCGACCAGGGCGATGTGGTTCACTTCCAGCGCGGCGGCGACCGGTGCCGGTGCGGTGGCATACAGCGGCGCGTTCATGCCAGCGCCTTCTCCGTGATGCTGCCGTAGACGTTGCGGTAGCGCGCCACGCTGGCAGTCCAGTTGCGTTCCTGTTCGACGAAGCGGCGCCCCAGCTGGCGGAATTCCTGCCACTTGTGCGGCGCTTCCAGCAACGCCAGCACCTGCTTCGACAGCGCGTCGGCATCGCCGGCGGCAAACAGCACGCCGGTGCGGCCGTCTTCGATCAGTTCCTTGTGGCCGCCGACGTCGGACGCCACCATCAGGCGGCCCTGCGCCATGGCTTCCAGCGGCTTCAAAGGCGTGACCAGGTCGGTCAGGCGCATCTTGTGGCGCGGGTAGCACAGCACGTCGACCAGGTTGTAGTAGCGCTGCACTTCGCTGTGCGGCACGCGGCCGGTGAACAGCACCTTGTCCTCGATGCCGAGCGCCCTGGCCTGCTCCCGCAGCGCCGCGTCCTGCGGCCCGCCGCCGACCAGCAGCACGCGGATCTCGGGACGCTTGGCCAGCATGGCCGGCAGCGCGTTGAGCAGGATATCCAGCCCTTCGTAGGCATAGAACGAGCCGATAAAGCCCAGCACCGTCTTGCCTTCCAGTCCCAGCGAGGCGGCCAGCTGCTCGTCGCGCGCGCCGCCTACGGCGAAGTCGCCGATATCGACCGCGTTCGGGATCACCTCGATCTTGCGCGCCGGGATGCCGCGCCCGATGATCTCGCTGCGCAAACCTTCGCAAATGGTGGTGGCGGCGTCGACCCGCTGCAGCGCCCAGGTTTCCATGGCGCGCGTCAGGCGGTAGCGCAGGCCCCATTCCTTGCTGGTGCCGTGGTCGACCGCCGCGTCCTCCCAGAAGGCGCGGATTTCATACACCACCGGGATACCCAGCTTCTTGCCCACACGCAGGGCAGCCACCGCATTCAGCGCCGGCGAATGGGCGTGCAGCACGTCCGGCTTCACTTCCTTCGCCACGTCCAGCAGGCGCGCGGCCAGGGCGTCGATCACGGCCACCTGGTTCAGCACCGGCAGCCTGGCCAGGGCGCCGCGCGAGGCGGGCGTGCGGTAGAACTCCAGGCCATCCACGGTTTCGCGGGCGGCGGCGCTGGCGCCTTGCTTGGGGCCGGTAATATGGAAGGTCTGCCAGCCCAGCGCACGCTGGGCCTGCAGGATGGAGCGCGTGCGGAAGGTATAGCCGCTGTGCAGCGGGATCGAATGGTCCAGCACGTGCAGGATACGGATACTCATGCCTGCATCTCTTTTTTCAGGAAGGCTTCAAACATCAGCAGGGTCCAGATCGGGGCGCTGTAGTCGCGCCGGCCGGACAGGTGCTGTTCCACGATTTCGCGCAGGAAGGCCTGGTTGAACATGCCGGTATCGGCCAGGGTCGGCCCCAGCAAGGCTTGCTGCACGCGCTCGCGCAGCGGGCCGCGGAACCAGGACGCCAGCGGCACGGCGAAGCCCTGCTTTTTGCGGTACAGGATGTCGTGCGGCAGGTACTTCTCCAGCGACTTCTTGAAGATGTACTTGCCCTCGCTGCCTTTCAGCTTCATTTCCGGCGGCAGGCCGGAAATCCACTCCACCAGCTTGTGGTCCAGCAGCGGCACCCGCACTTCCAGCGCGTGCGCCATCGAGGCCCGGTCGACCTTGGTCAGGATGTCGCCCGGCAGGTAGGTCTTCATGTCCAGGTACTGGATCATCGACAGCGGGTCGTCGGTCGGCGACTTGGCCGCGTGGCCGCGCATCACGTCGATCGCGCTGTAGCCTTGCAGGCCGGCGCGGAATTTGTCCGAGAACAGGCGCGCGCGCATGGCGTCCGACATGATCGAGACGCCGTGGAAGTAACCCTCCACCAGGTCGCGCGACAGCGCTTCGAAGGTGGTCTTGGCGCGGAACACGCGCGGCGCCCAGTCGGCTTTCGGATACACGCGGCCCAGGGTGCCGAACACCGGCTTGCGCAGCATTTCCGGAATGCGTCCGCGCACGCTCTGCTCCGCCATCGCATAGCGGTAGCGGCGATAACCGGCCAGGTTCTCGTCGCCGCCGTCGCCCGACAAGGCCACGGTGACGCGCTTGCGCGCCAGCTCGCACACGCGGTAGGTCGGGATCGCCGAACTGTCGGCGAATGGTTCGTCGTACAGGTGGGCCAGGGTGTCGAGCAGGCCGTAGTCGTCGGTATCGACGGTTTCCACGAAGTGGTCGGTCTGGTACAGCTGCGCCACCTGCTGCGCATATTCCGATTCGTCGAACGCCTTGTCCTTGAACGCGATCGAGCAGGTATGCACGGCCCCCTCATCGAGGCCGGCCATCATCGCCACCACGGCGGAAGAATCGACGCCGCCCGACAGGAAGGCGCCCAGCGGCACTTCCGCCACCAGGCGGATCTTCACCGCTTCGCGCAGGCGCTCCACCAGCTCGCCTTGCGCATCGCTTTCGGTCATCTTCTCGTGCCGCTTGAACGGCACGTCCCAGAACTGTTGCGGCTGCGCCAGCGGCGCGCCGACTTTCTGCGTCAGGCGGAAGCCGGGCGACAGTTTGAGCGCGCCCTGGTAGATGGTCTTCGGCTCCGGCACGTAGCCGTAGGCGAAATAATCCTCCACCGCCTGCGGGTCGATCTCGCGCGGCAACGAAGGATGCATGCGCAGCGCCTTGAGTTCCGAGCTGAAGGCGAACCAGCCGTCCGGCGTCATGGCGTAGTACAGCGGCTTCACACCCAGGCGGTCGCGCGCCAGGAACATCACCTGCTTGTTGCGGTCCCACAGGCCGATGGCGAACATGCCGCGGAAGTGGTGTACGCAATCCTCGCCCCACTGCTCCCAGGCGTGCACGATGACTTCCGTGTCGCTCTTGGTCTTGAAGGTGTGGCCCAGCGCCTTCAGCTGCGCGGTCAGTTCGCGGTAGTTGTAGATTTCGCCGTTGTAGCAGACCATCACGCTGCCGTCCTCGTTGCCGAGCGGCTGCTGGCCCATGGCGATGTCGATCACCGACAGGCGGCGATGGCCGAAGCCGATGCCGGGTTCGATATAGGTGTCGCCCTCGTCCGGGCCGCGATGGTGCTGGGTGTCGTTCATGCGGCGCAGCAGCGCCTCGTCCACCGCGCGCCCGCCGCGCGCATCCATGATCCCTGTTATTCCGCACATGATGGTACTGGCCTTCTGATTTTGAGCTTGCGTTCGCACAAGCTGTCGTACATGTCCTGGTAGGCGGCCACCATGGCCGGCATGCTGTACTTGCGCAGCACCCGGTCGCGGCCCGCCCGGCCGTGGCGGCGCGCCAGCTCAGGCGCCTCCACATAGTGTTTCAGTGCGGCGGCCATGGCGGCCGCGTTCGCGGGCGGCACCAGCTGGCCGGTGACGCCGTTGTCGATCACTTCCGGGATGCCGCCGACGCGCGTGCCCACCACCGGCAGGCCGCTGGCCATGGCTTCCAGCGCCGAGCCGGGCGTGCCTTCGGCGATCGAGGACATGGCAAACACGTCGAAGCTGCGCAGGATATCGGGCACGTCGTTGCGCGCGCCCGGCAGCCATACCGCGCCGGCGGCGCCGGCGGCGGCCACCTTGTCGCGCAGCGGCTGCAGCAGCGGCCCGTCGCCGACTATGGCCAGGCGCAGGCGCTGGCGCAGCTGCGGCAGCTGTTCGCGCAGCTGCAGGAAGGCGTCCACCAGGGTGGCGTGGTCTTTCACGTCCTGCACCCGTCCCACGGTGCCGATCACGATTTCGCCGTCGTTGAAATACGGCCGCGCTTCGCCTTCGCCGCGCACGCGGAAGCGCTCGGCGTCGATGCCGTTGGCCAGCATGCGGCTCTTGGCGGCCGGCACGCCGATCACTTCGCGGTTCCAGACCTCCATGGCGGCCGAATTGGCATAGCACACGTCGTAGAACGGCAGCATCAGGCGGCGCAGGAAATTGTGCTTGCGGTTGGTGCCGTGCGGGTCGGTATGGTCGCGGCCATGGGCGCCGTTGACGCGCACCGGCACCCCGGCCAGCAGCGCGCTCGGCGCGTATTCGATGGCCGAAAAGTTATAGCTGTGCAACACGGCCGGCTGCAGCTCGCGCAGCAGGCGCCACAGCACGCCGTGGGTGGCCAGCGACAGGCCGGGCTGCTTGCCCAGGGTGTGCACCGCCACGCCCGGCTTGTTGATGCGCTTGACGAACTCCGGGTTGACCCGGGTCAGGCAGACAATGGCGTGGCGGTAGCGCTCAGCCGGCATGCGGTTGATACGCTCCACCATCAGGTTTTCCATGCCGCCAAAATCAAGCGCATACGTCAGGTGGACGATGAGTGGGATGTCGTTCATGGCAGAAAATCAGGGGCGCCGGTTGCTGGCCAAAGCCTGGTCCAGGGGCGCGAGGTTGCTATCCAGGAAGGTGCGCATGGCAGCGCGCGCCACGGCCGGATCTTCATCGTAAGGCGAGAATACCATCACGACAGCACCATCGCCGCTGCCCGTTATCAATTTTTCTTTCACTTGTAACAATTTGCCAACATAGTTGCTGCTGGTCATGTTTCCGTTGATCCAGTACCACTGCCACACCAGCAGGCGCCGCCCTTCGCGGCCCAGCATGGCTTCGCGCACGGCCATGGTGCGGCTGCCGACACGCTCGTCGCGCAGCGCCACGCTGTTCTCGCGGAATTCGCCCTTGTCGACGCCGAGACGGTTGGTCGAACTGATCATTTTCTCGCCGCCCGGCAGGTCGCGGTAGTACAACACGTTCAAGCCCACCGGCGGCTGGCCGGCAAAGGCTTGCCGCAGCGTGCCGCTGGCCGGGGCGTATTCCGCTTGCCAGCTGGTGAATTCGGCGGCGGCCGGCGCCGCGCCGGCCAGCGCCAGCGTTACCGGCGGGGCCACTGGCGCAGCCTGGCTGGCGCGCACCGCCATCAGCGGCCACAGCGCCAGCACCGCCAGCACCGCCGCCAGCGGCGCCAGCAGGCGGCGCCAGTCCAGCGGCGCGGCGCCGCCCGGCGCCTGCGGCGCGGCCGGCGCGTCAGGGGCCTGATGGTCTTCGCGCCAGAAACTGCCGATCCAGAACAGCAGCAGCATCACCAGGCCGAAGAACACCCAGCCATAAATCAAATGGTCGGCGCCCACCGCCAGTTTCATACCGCTCAGGTGGCCCATCATCACGATCATGTAGGCGCGCGCGCCATTGGCGGCGATCGGCACCACGATCGAGGCCAGCGCGAAGGCGGCGCGGCGCCATGGGCTGCGATAGCTCAGGTAGGCGAACAGGCAACCCAGGGTCACCGAGGAAATCAGGTAGCGCAGGCCGCTGCAGGCTTCCACCACCGACCAATTGCCGCTCGGAATCGCGAAATTATTACCGTCGCGCAGCACCGGAATGCCGGTCAGGCGCAGCGCGTCGACCGTGACATTGGCGGTCAGGTTGATCAGCGGCGGCACCAGGCTCTCGCCGACCGGTACCGCGAACAGCAGGAAGGCCAGCGGGAACAGCAGGGCCAGTGCGATGCGCTTGCCCAGCACCGCCAGCACCGTCAGCGGCAGCATGGCCGCCAGCGCGTACTGGCGCACGATGCCGGCGTCGACCAGCGCGCCCAGCAGCCAGACGCCGCCGCAGGCGGCCAGTCCCAGCAGCGCCGGCCACCAGGGCTGCAGCGGCAGTTCCTGCAGCGCCGCCCGCTGGCGCCACACCAGCCACAGCGTGATCGGCAGGATCAGGAAGCCGTGCGCAAAGGTTTCCGAACGTTGCCAGATTTCGGCCAGCGACAGCGCCGTCTGGTAGAACACCAGCAGCGGCAGCAGCATCACGAGCGCCACCAGCAGCGCATTGCGGGCGCCGGCCGGCTGCGGCGCCGGCGGGGTCAGCGTGCTCGATCCATGGGAAGGTACGGTATTCATGCCGGCGTCCAAAGGGCGGAGGCTGCGGCACCGCCGTGCGCAGCCGGGGTTTCAATCATGCGGTCCAGCGGCGCCAGGCGGGCGTCCCAGCTGTATGCCGCTTCCACGCGGGCGCGGGCAGCCTGGCCCAGCGCATCCAGCACGGCCGGCGGGCCGGCCAGCGCCGCCAGCGCGGCCGCGATCCACTGCTGCGCATCCTCAGCCAGCAGCAGCTCGCGCCCGGCCTCGGCATCGATGCCTTCCAGCGCCTGCGGCGTCACCAGCACCGCCTTGGCCATCGCCATCGCTTCCAGCACCTTGTTCTGGATGCCGCGCGCCACCCGCAGCGGCGCCACCGACAGCGCCGCATGCGCCACATAGGGCCGCACGTCCGGCACCGTGCCGGTGACGGTAATGCCCGGCTGCGCCGCCAGCGCCTGCACTTCCGGCGCCGGGCGCGCGCCCACGATCACAAAGCGCAACTGCGGATCGCGCGCGCGTAGCGCCGGCAGCACTTCGCTGGCGAACCATTGCACGGCGTCGACGTTGGGCCAGTAATCCATGGCGCCGCAGAACACCAGCGCCTTGTCGCCGGCGGCGTAGGGATTGTCGTAGCGGCCCGGCGCGAAGTAGGCGGTATCGACGCCGTTGCTGAACCAGCCGGTGCGCGCCGCGCTGTCCGGCGCCAGGCGGCAGAACAGCTCCGCTTCCGGCGCCGAGACGAACAGCGCCGCGTCGCAGGTGGCGGCGATATGGCGCTCGTAGCGCAGCAGGCGGCTCGCTTCATAGCCGAATACCGCGCTGGCCGGCCATGGCTTGCGCTCGGCGTACTGGCGCCATTTGTCGGAGTCGACGTCGCAAAAGTCGACGATGCGGCGCGCCTGCGGCCAGGCTTCGGCGTATTGCGCCATCGGCGAGGAAAACACCACGATGCGGCCGATGCCGTGCTGGCGCATGGTGCTGTCGACCCAGCGCCGCATGCCGGCATCGCGGTAATAGTCGAACGACAGCGAACGGTTGCGCAGCACCGCGCCCAGGCTGCGCAGGCGCGCGCCGCGCGGCGACAGGGCGGCAAAATGGCTGCTGGCGCATACCGCCTGCACCGCCGGCACGTGCTGCCAGTCGTCTTCGTCGTCGACGAAGGTGGCCAGGTGCACGCGGTAGCGCTGCGCCAGGTGCTTGAGCAGGTGCCAGGAGCGGATCTTGTCGCCCTTGTTCGGCGGATAGGGCATGCGATGCACCAGCAGCAGCAGGTCGTCCACGGTTTACCCCAGGTGCTTGACGATGTGTGGGCCGAGCGCATTGGCCAGCGGCAGCGGCAGCATTTTCCACACTTTGATGAACAGCTGGAATTTCGGGTTCAGCGGGTTCACGTCCGGCATCTCGGCGGCGGCGAACAGCTGGTACTCGTAGGGCAGGGGCTGGGCGGTGAAGCCCCAGTTCTTCTTGAAGTCGAAGGCGCCGGTGCCCTTCTTGCTGCGGCCGAAATCGAATACGCGGCAGCCCTTGGCGGCCGCGGCCTGCATCAGGTTCCAGTACATGAAGTCATTGCCGGCCACCTCGCGCGCGATGTCCATGCCGCCGCCGTAGTACGGCAGCACCTCGTCGCGGAAGAAGAAGCTCAGCACACCCGCCACCAGCCGGCCGTCCTGGGTGATGACGCGCACTTCGCAGTCGTCCTGGAACACTTGCTTCAGCATGGCGAAATACTTCTTCGCGAAGACCGGCGTGCCGAGACGATGCACGCTGGTGGCGTAGCAGGTGAAGAAGCGGTCGACGTTGTCGTCCACTTCGCCTTCCAGATTCAGCTTGATGCCCTTGCGCACCATCGCGCGCTGCTTGCGCGGGATGGCGTTCATATTCTCTTCGTCGTCGCCGCTGATGGCCTTGCGGAAGGTGTAGTACAGGTCCTTGCCTTGCCACTTCGGATGGTCCGGGTGGGCCGGCGCGTAGTTGCGGTATTCCAGGTGGCCGACGCCGAGCGCGGCGGCCAGTTCTTCGGCCGCCTGGTCCAGCAGCCTGCGCGCGGCCTCGGTGCTGGCGGCTACGCCGCCGTACACGCAGAACGGGGTCGAAGCCAGGTAGTGGCCGAACATGCGGCTCTGCATCATGGCCAGCGGCAGCACGCCGGTGATGGCGCCGCCCTCTTCCACGTAGAAGAACCAGGTCTGCTTGCCGTAGCACTGCTCCAATACGGTCTGCCAGCCGGCGCGGTGGAAGAAGGTCGCTTGCGGGCATGCCTGCACGAAGGCGTCCCAGCGCGCGCGTTCTTCGGCGCCGCTGCCGAGCAGTTGCACCAGCGGCTGCGGCGCAGCCGCAGGCGCCGGGTCGGGCGCGGCAGCGACAGCCAGCGCCGTCGCCGTTTCCGCCTCGGCCCGCGCGCGCGCGGCGCGCCGTTCGGCTGCGGCTTCGATAATCGAGGTCATTGCTGTCCCAGGAAAATACGGTCCATGCGGTCCCACGCAAAATCGCGCGTCAGCGCGCGCACGCGCGCTTCCATGCGGCCCAGGTTGACGTAATGGCGGAAACGCGTCTTCAGCCCCACGCCCTGCATGCGCGGCTGGCCCGGGTCCAGCTCCCATGGATGGCAGTAGAAGATCGCCGGCTGGCGATCTTCCTGGTTCACGCGCCGCATCAGGCCGCGCGACACGGCGTACGGCAGCAGGCGGAAGTAGCCGCCGCCGCCGGCCGGCAGGTTGCGCTGGCCGATGCGCACCGTGGTGATCGGCACCTCCAGCAAGCCATTGGCGCCATTCGGGTGGAAGGCAAAGCGCGGGGCATCGGGCATGCCGTAATGGTCATGCGCGATCGGGTAGATCGAGGACGAATAGCGGTAGCCGGCTTCCTGCAGCACATCCAGCGCCCACAGGTTGCCGGGGCCGATCGAGAAGCTGGGCGCGCGGTAGCCCAGCACCGCCTGGCCGCCGATGTCTTCCAGGATTTTCTTGCTGCTGGAGATATCGTCCATGAACTGTTCGCGCGTCTGGTCCGAGGCGCGCAGGTGGCCGTAGCCGTGGCTGGCCAGTTCGTGGCCGGCGTCGACGATGCGGCGCACCATGGCCGGATAGCGCTCGGCGATCCAGCCCAGCGTGAAGAAGGTGCCCTGCGCCTGGCCGGCCGCCAGGATGCCCAGGATGCGGTCGATATTGGCTTCCACCCGGCACTCGCGCTGCGGCCAGCTGTCGCGGCTGATGTGCGGGGCGAAGGCCGATACCTGGAAGTAGTCTTCCACGTCGATGGTCATCGCATTGCGCACCGGCTGCTCCATGCTCAGCCCCGCGCTTTCAGCCAGTCCAGCACGATGGCGGCGATGCGCTCGGCGGCGCGGCCATCCCAGTAGTGCGGGATGCGGCCCGACTTGCCGGCGCCGCCCAGCAGCGCCTGGTACGCCGCCAGGATGTGCGCCGGGTCGTTGCCGGCGATGGTGTTGGTGCCTTCCTCGACCGTGATCGGGCGCTCGGTGTTGTTGCGCAGGGTGATGCACGGCGTGCCGAGGGCCGTGGTCTCTTCCTGGATGCCGCCGGAGTCGGTCAGCACCACGCGCGCATCCTGCATCAGGCCCAGCATCTCGTGGTAGCCCATCGGCGGCAGCAGCAGCACTTCCGGGCGGTCCAGCAGGTGGCTCAGGCCGAACTTCTCGATGGTGGCGCGGGTGCGCGGGTGGACCGGGAAGATCACCGGGGTCTGCGCGCTGATCTTCGCTGCGGTTTCCAGCAGGCCCTGCAGCACGGCCTGGTCGTCCACATTGGACGGGCGGTGCAGGGTCAGCACCGCGTATTCGCCCTTGCCGGCCTTGAAGTCGGGACGGCCATGGCCGGCCGCGATCTGCGCCGCCGGGATGGCGCGCGCCAGGTTGGCGCGCAGGGTGTCGATCATGACGTTGCCGACGAAGTGCACGCGTTCGGCGCCGATACCCTCTTTCGCCAGGTTGGCGGCGCCGCTTTCCTCGGTGGTGAACAACAGGTCCGACAGCTGGTCGGTCAGCACGCGGTTGATTTCCTCCGGCATGGCGCGGTCGAAACTGCGCAGGCCCGCTTCCACGTGGATCACCGGCACGCCCTTCTTGGCCGCCACCAGGGCGCAGGCGATGGTGGAGTTGACGTCGCCCACCACCAGCACGGCGGCCGGTTGCACTTCATCCATGGCCGGTTCGAAACGCTTCATCACTTCGGCGGTCTGCTGGGCGTGGCTGCCGGAACCGACCTCCAGGTTGATGTCCGGGCTGGGGATGCCGAGCGCCTCGAAATACTGGTGGTTCATGGCCACGTCGTAGTGCTGGCCGGTGTGCACCAGCAGCGCTTCCACCTGCGGCTTGAGCTGGGCGAAGGCGGCCATGATGGGCGCCATCTTCATGAAATTCGGGCGCGCACCCACGACGCACAGGATACGGTAAGGGCTCATTCGTTGCTGTCCTGATGGATGTTGTAGGACGACGGCGAACGTACGATCTTCTTCAGGATCGACAGCACCGAGGTCAGGGATTTTTCGACGCGCATCATGCGCTCGTCCAGCACGGCCGGATACTGGCCGCCGAACATCATGTCCGGCTCAAAGCCCGGCTGCGCCGCACCGTTGGATGGCGCAGCGGAGGGATGGGCCGGCGACGGTTCGGCCGGCGGCGCCTGGAATTCCTGCTGGATGTCGCGGATCACCGTATCCACATCGGTATCGGTGAATTCATGCATCTCTTCCAGGAAGCCCATCAGCAGCAGGCGGTCCATCAAATGGTTGGTCTTGCGCGGGATGCCGCCGGTATATTCGAACACGGCGGCATAGGCGGCCGGCGTCAGGTGCGGGTCGCCGCTCCAGCCCACGGTGCGCATGCGGTGCTCGATATAGGCCTGGCTCTCGGCGCTGTCCATCGGGCCCAGGTGGTAGGTGGCGATCACGCGCTGGCGCAGCTGCGACATGCCGGGGCTGTGCATGGTGGCGCGGAATTCCGGCTGGCCCAGCAGGAAGGTCTGCAGCAGCGATTTGTCGTCGGTCTGGAAATTGGACAGCATCCGCAATTCTTCCACCACTTTCGGCGTCAGGTTCTGCGCTTCGTCAACCACCAGCAGGGCCCGCTTGTTGTCCTGCTCGCACTGGCGCAGGAAGGTTTCCAGGCGCCCCAGCAGGGTAGTCTTGCTGGCGCTGTCCTCGCAGGCCAGGCCGAAGCCGCCCACCACGCCGCGCAGCACATCGTCCGAATCGAGGTGGGTATTCACCAGGTGGCAGGTGACGATGCGGTCCGATTCGATATGGTTGAACAGGTTGCGCACCAGGGTGGTCTTGCCGGCCCCCACCTCGCCGGTGATGACGATGAAGCCTTCGCCCTGCGACAGGCCGTACTCCAGGTAGGCCATGGCGCGCTTGTGGCCCTTGCTGCCGAAGAAGAAATGCGGGTCGGGCCGCAGGCGGAAGGGCTTGTCGCTCAGCCCATAATAGCTCTCATACATGGTTTACCTTACGGCTCAGAATTTCGACGTCAGCCCAACGGTGACGGCATTTTCCGCGAATTGCGGGCCGCCCGCGCCGCTGGCTCCCTTCACGTGGCGCAACTCCAGCGTGCCGCTGAGGCGGCCGCCGAAGCTGCGCGACAGGTTAAAGCGCAGGTCGCGGCGCTGGTTGCGCTGCCCGGTACTCAACGATTCAATATTGAAGGCCGTGGCCATCAGGTTGGCCACGGTTTGCGGACCCAGCCGGTAGCTGACGTTGGCCATGGCGCTCACCTGGTCGGTGTTGTCGTTCAGCGCCAGCAAGCTGCTGCCCAGCAGCACGCTGTCCGACTGCTGCTTGGACAGCATCTCGCGCCGCATGCGCATCAGGCTGAAGGTCGTGGTGGTGCGCGCCAGCTGCCAGATGACAGTCGCGTTGAGCTGCTTCTGCAGCGAATAGCGGTTGCTGAGGAAGTTGACCGGCACCGCCAGCGACGACGGCAGGCCGGTCGACTGCATATAGGCTTGCACCGCGGCCGCGCGCAGCAGCGGGTCGCTGATCTGGGCCCGGAACAGGTTGTCCAGCATGGCCGCGGTATCGATCGCCTGCGGCAGGCTGAACTGGCTGCGCGAGCTGCTGACGGCATCGCTGTACAGCAGCTTCCACACCGTGCCGCGGCTGCGGTGCGTCAGGTCCATGCTATAGCTGGGGCCATAGAAACGGTGTCCCGCCGAGGCCCTGAGCGCGGTGCGCGCCGACGGCACCCACTCCAGGCTGGCGCCGTAGGCGGCGCCGGACTGGCTGCCGCCCAAGCCGCTGAAATCGTAATCGTCGTAGCCGCCATACACGCCCAGGTTCAGCTGTGGCGAGGCGACGTAGCGCAGGCCCAGGTTGGCGCCTTTGGAACTGGTGGTCTGCCGTTCGTTGCGGCCGCCGGCCACCGGCACCTCCTCGTCGCTGACCATGCGCGACAGGCTGGCATCCCAGCCGAAGCGGCGGAACGTCGGGCCGCTCCGCAGTTGCGCGCTGAGGATGTTGCCATCGCTGCCGCGAAAGCCGGGGTTGTCGCTGCTGACCGAATCGCGCACATAGCGCAGTTCGCCATTGGCAAAGGCGCCGAAGCGGTGCACCAGGTAGGGGCTCAGGTGGTAGCTGCGCACTTCGCTGCGGTTGTTGTTCAGGTAATCGGTGCCGCTGGCCAGCGGGCCGAAGGCCGATACCGCCTGCTGGTGGATATCGGCGCGGGCATCGAAATACAGCAACTCATCGACCAGGCGCGACTTCAGTGCGCCGCCCAGGTCCTGGCTGCGATTCTGGGCGCCGTTGCTGCGCGCGGCGGAAGTCTTGTACAGCCGCAGGGCGTAATCGAGCCTGAGATCGAAACGCTGCGAATGGTTGGCCAGCGAAAAGCCGGGCGTCACCTCCATCACATAGCCGCTCTCGGCCAGGGCATCGGACTGCAGCGTGAGGTTGTCCGACCAGGTGGCGCGGGCGCCGGCCACCGGCGTGAAGTCCCACGCGGCCTGGGCCGGGAACGCTGCGCACAGGCCCGCTGCCAGCGGCAGCAGGGCGAGGCCGCCGCGTTTAACCATAGTGGTAATCATAGGTTTCGGTGCCTGGGAACTCGCGCGACTTGTTGTAGATCAGGTTGACGTTGCTCAAGCCTTCCAACTGGCGCAGCGATTCCTTGACCGCGTGCTGGGTGGTGCGCTCGGACTCCACCACCAGCACGATCTGGCCCATATTCGTGGCCAGCACATGCGACTCGGAAGTCAGCAGCAGCGGCGGCGAATCGAAGATCACGATACGGTCCGGATAGCGGTTCGCGATCTCGTTGACCAGGTTCTTCATCATGTGCGACGCCAGCAGCTCGGTGGCGCGCGGCGAGCTGGTGCCGGCCGGCAGGATCGACAGGGTGTTGACGTTGGTGCGCAGCATGACGTCGGCCATGTCGACATTCTCGTCCAGCAGGATGTCCATCAGGCCGCGCTGGGCCGGCACGCCCAGGGTGCGCAGCACCGACGGGCGCGCCACGTCGGCATCGACCAGCAGCACAGTATGGTCCAGTTCCATGGCAATGCTCATCGCCAGGTTGATCGAGCAGAAGGTCTTGCCTTCGCCCGGCAGCGAACTGGTGATCATGATCAGGTTGCCGGGGTTGTCGCCCGGCTTGCGGGCGCCGAAGGCGCGCTTGATCAGCGGGCGCTTGATGATACGGAAGTCTTCCACCAGCGCGGTGCGGCCGCCGGCGGCCGTCACCAGGCCGACTTCATGCATGCGGGCCAGGTCCAGCTCGACCGTGTGGGTGGTGCGGTTGCGGCTGTCGCCCGGCGCAACCGGGGTCAGGGT
>NZ_JASATG010000057.1:0-13766 GCF_038440195.1 Pseudoduganella sp. OTU4001
GCTGGTGCGGTGGCGGCAGGCGCCTCGGCCGGCTTGGCATCCTGCGCCAGCGCTGGCAGGGCAGCGCTGAAGGCCAGCAGGACAGTCATCCCCGCCAGGAGGTTTTTAATTTTAAGCATCACGGTTCCCCTTACAGTGCTTCGTTGCCGGTTTCGCCGGTACGGATACGGATAACTTGTTCCAGCGACGAGACGAAGATCTTGCCGTCGCCAATTTTGCCGGTGCGGGCGGCATTCTCGATCGCCTCGATCGCCTGCTCGACGATGGCGTCATCGACAGCGGCCTCGATCTTGGTCTTCGGCAGGAAGTCCACCACATACTCGGCGCCGCGGTACAGCTCGGTATGGCCTTTCTGGCGCCCGAAGCCTTTGACTTCGGTCACCGTAATACCCTGCACGTTGATCGCCGACAGGGCCTCACGCACCTCGTCCAGCTTGAACGGCTTGATAATGGCGGTAATCATTTTCATACGGATGCCTCTTCAGAAAGTTTTTGACACGGTCAGCACCAGGCCGGCCTTGCCCAGGTTCTTGCCATTCACCGGCGAGAGATAGTTGTCGTTGTTGGTATCGATATAGGCCAGCGACACGCTCGCCACACCCAGATCCTTGGTCACGCCGACTTTCCAGTCGGTGTAGCTGAAAGCGCCACTGTTTTTCACTTTCTGGTGGCCCACATGCAGGTTCAGCACGAAGCCCTCACCCAGGTCCTGGTTGACGGAAGCATCCAGGTAAGTGCTGTGCTTGCTGTCGGCAAAGCCGAACAGGTTGCTCAGCGAGTGCGAGTACTTCAGGGTAGCCGAACCGTAGCCGAGCTGGCCGTACACTTCGCGGGTATTGGCGCTCGGGTTGAGATCGTTGGACGGGTAGACATAGGCCAGGAAACCCACGTCATAGCTGACGCCCGGCGCGATTTCGCCGCGCTTGCCGCCATACACATCAATTTCAACGGAAGCGTCGCCGCCGCCGTCCTTGATCCACTTGATGGTGGAGCCCCAGACGCCTGCATAGAAACCGGTCGGATTGTTGACCCAGTCGGCGCCGCCTTGCAGCGCAGGTTTCAGGCGGGTTTGCGAGATAGCGCGGTAACGGTAGTCGCTGGTCAGGGCTGCATTAAAACTGATCTCATTATCAGGCTTCGCCTCCGGTGCGGCATCCGCCGCGTGGGCCAGGCCGGTTCCCATCGTCGCCATTGCCACTGCGACTGCTGCGGTGAGGACCAGGTTCTTGCTCTTTTGATTCATGGCGATTTCCTTTTGAGTGAACTTTTATTGCGGTTTAAAATTCAGGCTTAAATCGGCAAGCTTTCCACCTTATTAGCAGATTGCGTGCCAGCTTTAACCGGCCCCCTAACCGTGCCTCAGTCGATGTTATGCCGCCATGGCGCACCAATTGAAGCCAAAGTCGCACCGTTGTGGTGCAAGAACCTCACACCTCAGGAATGAAGCAAATGGACATGAACGCTTTCTTTAACGACCTGCAACAAAAAGTTAGCCAGGTTATCGAAAACTCGCCGGCCAAGGACATTGAAAAGAACGTCAAGGCCATGATGACCCAGGGCTTCGCCAAGCTTGATCTGGTGACCCGCGAGGAATTCGATATCCAGGCACAGATGCTGGCCAAAGCCCGCGCCAAGCTGGAATTGCTGGAATCGCGTCTGGCCGAGCTGGAAGCCAAGCTGGCCGACAAATAATCAGATAGTGGGACGCCAGCCGTAATTGGCGTCCGGCAACTCCTCCAGCACGGCTGGATAGCCGAGCCGCTCGGCGACCTGGCGCGAGCAGGTGATTGGGCAGTCTGCCCGCACGCCTTGCGCCAGTACTTGTTCCGCCACCTCCACCACCGCCCCGACCGCGCTGTAATACGCCAGCCCCGGCGGCCCCAGCTTGCCCACCGTGGCCGGCCCACTATGCACCCCGGTGTGCAGCGCCAGCGGCGACACGCCCAGCACTTGCGCTTCCCGCTGCAGGGCAGCCGCCAGGTCCAGCATATCGCGCGCCGCCTCCAGGGCGGCCTTCTCCGCACTGGGCAGACGGTTGGGCGCGCCGAAAAAGGCGCCCAGGCGGGTGCCCTGCAGCTTCAGCATGGTGCCGCCGTGGCGGTGCACCAGCGCCGCCATGCGCTCGGCATAACTGGCCAGCAGGCGCGCCACCACCTTGGCCGGCAGGTGCTCGCTGCCGGCCGTGAAACCGAGCAATTCCGCCTGCAGCACGCAGATTTGCTGCCGCTGCGCCTCGCCGACGGCAGGCAAGCGGCCGTCGAGGATTTGCTGCAGCACCTCCGGCGCCACCCGCGCGCCAAAACCCAGGGCCAGCTGCTGGCCCTGGCGCTGGTTATGCCAGGCCTGCAGCACCGCGCGCAGGGCCAACGCCAGCCCAGCCAGCAGCAAGGGCGTGCCGGGCTCGAGCCAGGTTTCGCGCTGCAAGTAGAACAGGCTGGCCGCCAGCACGGCTACGCTCAGCAGGACAAACAGGGACAGCTTGCGCACCAGCGCAGCGCCGAACCAGAACAGGCTGGCCAGCCAGCAGGCCAGTATCAGCAGCGCCGGGGCAATCGGCTGCACCAGGCCGCCATTCAGCATATTGCGCACCACCTGGGCATGCAGCACCACGCCCGGCACGCGCGTATTGCCCGGCCGCCACTCGGCCAGCGGCACCGGCACTGTCAGCAAATCGGTATCCTCTTCGACCGTGCCCAGCAGCACGGCCCTGCCGCGCACCAGCCGGTCCAGCGGCGCGGAATTGCCGCTGCGTATCCAGTCGAGTACCTGCTGCAAGGGGATGTAGCGCAGCTCGCCGCCCAGCTGGTAATTGATCAAACCGCGCCATGGCTGGCGCACGCCGAGTGCGCTGCTGATCTCGCTGGCAAAGGTAGCCGCGCTGCGGTCCGGCAAGCAATCGGTATCGGGGCCGGGGTAGCGCCGCACCCGGCCATCCGGATCGGCGCAGAACAGGGCCGCCGCCAGCGCCTGCGGCGGCGCGCGCTGGCGCGACAGCACGGCGGCATAGTCGAGGTGGATGTCGCGGTAGTGGCCGCGCCCGCCATCCCAGACCTTGGCCAGCACCAGCGGGCTGCGCGGCATGGCTTCCAGCAGGCCGGCCAGCAAGCTGCGGTGGTAATCCTGGTCCGGCTTGTCGAGCGCTACGATGCGGTCAAAGCGTTTATCCGGCAGCACCATGTCGAGGCCGATCACGGCCGCACCCGCGCGGCTGACACCGCCCAGGAATTCGGCCAGGTAGCGGTGGCTCAGGGTGCGCGGCTCCGCGACCTGGTCGAGGAAGGCGTCGTCCAGGCCCACCAGCACCACATCGTTGCGCAAGGGCTGCGGGAAATGCTGCCGGTTGAAACGCTGCAAGGCGTCGTACAGCTGGCGGTCCAGCGCGTTGCCCAGCCCTTGCAGCAAGACGACCAGCCCCAGCAGCGCGCCATAGCCCGCCGCCAGCCAGCGCCGCGGGATTCTTGTCCGCATTTAACGCGCCAGGCTGTGGGCGTCCGCCAGGTCGGGCCGGCGCGCGGCGATGGCTTGCCAGGCACGCCGCGCTTCGTCATACATCTGGTGTTCGCGCAGGATGGTGGCGTACCAGACCCACTCGTCTACCGCCGCTCCGGGTGCCGGGCGCAAGCGCTGCATGCTGCCGCTTTCATCGGCGCTGGCGACACGGAACTCGGCGCTCGCCGTGCGCAGCATGCCGTCCGCCGCCGAGCGGTAGCTGACGATCCAGCGGTAATCCTTGCCGGGCTCGAGCGCCACGCCGGCCGGCAATTGCCAGCCGCGCCGTTCGCTGCTGCCGCTGGCAACCACGCGCTGCGGCAGCTCCACCACGCTGACCTGGTAGCTGGACGGCTCCACCGCCTCCCACTGGAACTCCGGCCGCAGGTCCAGCACCACGCCGTTGGCGGCCGGGCTGCCCAGCCTGACCTCAGGCCCCAGCCCGCGCATTTTCACCGCAGCCGGCGTAGCGCCGCTGCCCGGCGTTCCCTGCCGCGCAGGTTCCGCCAGCGCCTGGCTGCTGGCGGGCGGACCTTGCAGCACCTGCACCTGGTCCGCGCCGACCAGCACCTGCGCCGGGCCTGTCAGGCGATACAAGCGGCGCGCCTTGTAATGCGACAGCGAGACGCGGGCGTCCGCCTCCAGCACCAGGCGGGTCGGCGCCGTCAGGTAGTCCAGCAGCTGGACTTTGCTGCGCGCGCCCTCGCGCTGCACATTGCTATTGCCCTGCACGTCCAGCACCATGCCGGCCACTTCATCGACTGCTGCCGCCGGCCCCGCCAGTGCGCCGGCCAGCAGCGCCAAACCCATCAAAAACGATTTCATTTCCCGCCTCCCTGAACTGGTTCGCCGGCCGCAAGCTCGGCCAGCAATGCATCGACTTCCGCCACGGCAGCCGCCATGCCTGCCGCGTGCGCCACCCGGCGCGCCCTGTGCCAATACTGCTGCGCTGCGTCTGCCTGATGCGCATGACCCAGCAACACCAAATCCTGGAAAATCTTCGGCGGCAGCGCGGCCGCCTTGTCCAGCGCCAGCGCCCGCTGCAGCACGGCCTGCGCCGCCGCCCGCTGCCCCAGCTGCAATTGCGCGCTGCCCTGCAGGCGCAGGGCATTGGCCTGCTCGACCACGTCGCTGCCCACGCTCTGCTGCGCCTGGCGCGCCAGTACCAGCGCCTCCGCCGCCAGCCCGTTTTGCAGCGCCAGGCGTGCTTCGAACACGGCCAGCTTGCCCGCCACGCTGCAACTGCCGCACGCATCGCGCGCCGCCCGGTGCCATTGCGCCGCCGTCGCCGCATCGCCGCGCTGCAAGGCCAGCAGCGCCAGCAACAGTTGCGCTTCTGCGCGGTGCGCCGCACTGGGCTGCCAGCCGCTGTCAGCAGCCAGCTCCTGCAGCCAGGGGATGGCTGCGGCGGGCTGGCCCTGGCGCAGTGCGCAGTGGGCCAGGTTCAGCAGGTTCTGCGCGATACCCTCCTCGTGTTCGGCCGCGCGCTCCAGCTGCAGAGCCGCCGCGAACTGGCGCTCCGCCTGGGCATAGCGCCCGGCGCCAAAATGCTGCAAGCCGAGCTGGTTGAGCGCGACCGCCTGCTGGCGCAAGGCCGGCAGCGGTGCCGGCGCCGCGCAGCCTGCCAGCACCACCAGCAGAAGCAGCCCGGCCACGCTGACGGCCACGTTCACGGCTGCCTCACTGGTGCGGCGGGCGGCGGCAGCGGCAGGTCCAGCAAGCTGTCGCCCGGTACGGCGGCAGGCTGCGGCGTTGGCATCAGCAGGCGCGCCGGCCAGCTTTGGCGCGCGTCATGCAGCAGCTGGCGGCTGTCCTGGCCCAGTTCGCGCGTGTCCTCCAGCAGGCCCGGCACCGAAGGCGCAGTCGCGGCGCTCATTTGCCGCAGATCGGCAGCCACATGCTGCAAGTCGCCCGCGCCCTGCCGCACCGGCTCCAGGATGGCCGGCAAGCGCGCCTGGGTATCGGCCAGCAGCGCCTCGGCCCGCAACAGCACCGCATCGGCCTGGCGGCTGCTGCGCGCCACGCCGGCAGCCGCCAGCGACGCATCCTGCTGCAAGCGCTGCACCGCCGGCGGCAAGGAGCGCAGCAAATCGCGGCTGGCCGCCAGCGATTGCCGCCAGCCGCCTTCCGGCGCAGCCAGGTCTTGCGCCACCACCTGCACTTCGTCGATCACCGGCAGCAGGCGGTTGGCCACGAGTTCGGCCACTTCTCCCATCCCCTTGCTGCGCTCGAACGGCAGCACTTCGCCGTTGACCACCGGCCGCGCATCGTAGCGGCTTGGCTGCAATTCGATTACGGTGGCGCCGATCATGCCCTCCTGCTGCAGGCGGGCCACGGTAGTACGGGGGATGTAGGAAGTGAAGCGGCGCTGGATCTGCAGCTCGATGCGCACGCGCAGCGGCGATTGCTCGCCCGGCGGCAGCAATTCGACCTTGTCGACCGTGCCCACCATAAAGCCATTCAGCTTGACCGGCATGCCGTGCGTAATGCCGCTGGCGCTCGGCACCAGCAAATACAGCTTGTCGTGGCTGCTGAAGACATTCTGCCGCGCCAGTACCAGCAGGCAGGCCAGCAGCACCAGCAGCACGCCCGGACCGGCGATCCACAACAGCTGCCAGGCCGGCTGCGACAGGCGCTTCATAACTCGATCACGGTTGCGAGGCCGGGCGGCAGCCGCGCCGGCCCATGCTGCACGTAGCACACGGCGCGCAGCGGATAGCGCTGGCGGAACAAGGCTGGCAAGCCCTCCAGCGCGCTACCGCGTCCGCCATCCAGCAAGCGCTCGCAGAGCAGGCAATCAGGCGCGCGCAGCCACACTTGTAGCAGGTTCAGTTCCAGCCGCTGGCGCCAGTCCAGGCTGTCAGTCCGGCGCGCCAGCTCAATTCCGGCCAGCAGGCCCGTCACGGTACGCGCGTGCGCAATGCGTGCATCGAGCAAGTCCGCCGGTTCCTGCGGTACAGCCAGGCCCAGATTGTCGCGCAGCGACAACCCGCCCAGCACGGTAGGCGTGGCAGATAACAAGCCAAACAGGCCCGGCGCCACTTTCAAGCGGCAATCAATACCATCCACATGGAAGCTGGTGCGGCGCGCCGCCAGCAACTGCTCGAGGAAATCGCGGCAATGCGCGGCATGGCGGAAGCGCAGCAGGCTCTGGCTGCCCTGCCGCACCGTGCCCAGGTGCTGGCCATCGCGATAAAACTCCAGCAGGGGATACATGGATCAGCCCTCCACATTCCGATACGCCAGCCAGGCCAGCAAGCCGTGCAGCGCCACCAGCGCAAACAAGCCTTGCAGCGCAGCTTGCGCCGCCGCCTGCGCCGGCTCGCGCTGCGCCAGGCCCTGGTAAGCCGCCACCGTCCCGACCACCAGGCCGGACAGGGCACTCTTGGCGCCCAGGTACACCAGGTCAGCCAGCGTGAGCTGGCCTGCAAAGTGGTGGAACATTTCGCGCAGGGGCAGGTCAAACAGCCAGCCACTGAGTAGCAAGCCGCCACTCACTGCCATCACTTCAAAGTAGGCAGTCAACAGCATGGCCATCAACACACATGCTACCAGTACCGGCAGCGCAAGGTAACTGCGCAAACCCAGGCCCAGCAAGCGCAGGCTGCGCGCTTCGTTACCGCCCGCTATGCCAGCCAGCGTGGCGGCTTGCGAAGTGCCGGTGCGCAGCAACAACAGCAGCGCGGCCAGGAACGGACCCAGTTCGCGCAGCAGCGATACCGCCAGCACCCGCACCGCTGCCTCGGTATTTGAAGCCAGCATCTGGAACAGGGCTGCGCTGGCCAGCGTGCCAAGCGCCAGCGCGCGCAGGCTGGCGTCAACACCGCCGGCGCGCCAGATTTCCAGCATCAGTTGCAGCAAGCGCTCACGGTGGGCGCGCTGGCGCAGGCGCGGCAAGCGCAGCGCACACTGCCAGGCCAGCACGCAGCTGCCCCCGAAGTCTCCGAACCAGGCGTTCCGGACCTCTGGAAGCTGCGTGTCCATATCAGAACCAATAACCGAGATTCACCGTAAAACCCTTGGAGTCCTTGCCGTGCACATAGCTTACGCCGCCGCGCACGAAACTGCGCGCACTCCGTGCACTGCGGTTGGTGCCAAGCGTGAAGCCAAGTTCCTGCGTGTCGCGCACATAAGGTTTGTCGCCGCCGGCGTAGCGCGTGTCGATCAGCGACACTTCGGCTGCCATGCCGGCGCCGGCGGGCATCGACAGCATCAGGCCATTGCGCAGCAGCGTCGCGCTGATATCGGGATCGAAAGAATAGTCGCCCGATGAAATTTTTCCGCTGCGGTAAAGGCCGACCATATTGCCAATGGCGACGGTATAGCTGCCAGCCGGGATTACATAGGTGCTCATCAAATTGGCTGACATGATGGTCGATACGGTGGCGCGGTCCTTGGAACCAACCACGGTGTAGCGCACGCCCGGCCCGAGGGTCCAGCGGTCGCTGACCGGGAATCGGTAGCTGAGACCCATGCCTACCTGGTACACGTCGCCATCGCCAATCTTCACCACTGACAGCGGCATGCTGAACACCAGTTGCCGGCGTGGATCAATATCGTTGCGGATGGTGTAGGACAGCGGCAGGCTGATCGGCTTGATGCGGTCACCACTGCCGTTGATGTTGTAGGAACCGTAGCTCAAGCCGGCGCCGATCAGGTTGTTGTTGCCGGTGCGGTCTTCCGCCGTGCTGCCCGGCGTGGCGATCTGGCTGGCCGGTTCAAAGCTCTGCGAGAAATCCGTACCCGCCATGGTCAGGATGGCGCCGCCCTGCCCGGTTAGAGGGCTGGTGGGGGAATGCTTGGCCTGGTAGTTCATGATGCGGCCGATGATGTCGGTCTTTTTCAGGTAATCGACCAGCATCTCCTCCGACTGGTCGCGGTTGCTGCCAGTGAAGCTGCCGCTCATGCCCAGCTCGGGGAAGCTGTAGAACAAGGTGGTGGTGTTGGCGTTGTAGCGCAGGTTGATGGAAACATCGCTGATGCGGGCGGCGACCACGGCGGCAGAGTTGTCCGTATATCCCGGGTTACTCAGGCTCATATTTTGGGCCGCGTCGATGAATCCCATCACCGTGGAACTGCACAAAGTCTGGCCCACTGTGCTTCCCACATCGGCGCGGAAGCCATACGATTTGTTGCAATTGAGCTGGGCATGCGCAGGCGCCAGCCAGGCGCTTCCCACTAAAGCAGTCACCACGAGACGTTGTTTCATCATTGCTCCTTGAAAGTAACTTATTAAAGTTGTTTATTTGGTAGCAAACGACAGAGAGGGCCGATCTTATGCGCGCTGCAGAAGCTCGGCATCATCCAAAGAGATGATGTCTGCGCCGCGCAACACCGAGCAAGCGCTGATCTAGCTCAAAGCCCGCCGCAGTGCGCCCTCTACGATGGCAGGACACCCTGGGAGGCCACCATGTCCATTGCCGTCATCAAGAGCCGCGCACTGGCCGGCATGCAGGCGCCGGAAGTCAGCGTCGAAGTCCACCTGGCCAACGGCCTGCCCGCTTTCGCCATAGTCGGCCTGGCCGATACCGAAGTGAAGGAAGCGCGCGACCGGGTACGCGCCGCCATCACCAATGCCGGTTTCGAGCTGCCTGCCCGCCGCATCACCGTCAACCTGGCACCGGCAGATTTGCCCAAGGAGTCGGGGCGCTTTGACCTGCCGATCGCCATCGGCATCCTGGCCGCCTCCAGCCAAATTCCCTCCATGGACCTGGACCGCTTCGAATTTGCCGGAGAGCTGTCGCTGACCGGAGAGCTGCGGCCAATCCGCGGCGCGCTGGCCATGACCTACGCCATGCAGCGTTCGGCCGGCGGCCACGGGCGCGGTTTCATCCTGCCGATGGCCAATGCCGATGAAGCGGCCCTGGTGGCCGGCGCCGCCATCTACCCCGCCGCCACGCTGCTGCAGGTATGTGCCCATTTCGGTCCCGACTGCGATGGCAGCTTCGCGCTACCGCGCCACCTGGCCCGGCCCCTGTCGCTGCCGTCCGTCATCCCCGATTTCGCCGACGTCAAAGGCCAATTGCATGCCAAGCGCGCGATGGAAGTCGCCGCCGCCGGCCGCCATTCGGTGCTGCTGGTCGGCCCGCCCGGCGCAGGCAAGACCATGCTGGCCACACGCTTCGCCGGCCTGCTGCCCATGATGACCGACGATGAAGCGCTGGAAGCGGCTGCCGTGCAATCGCTGATCAGCGGCTTCTCAGTCGATGGCTGGAAGGTACGGCCGTTCCGCGCGCCGCACCATACCTCCTCCGGCGCGGCACTGGTGGGCGGCGGCAGCGTGCCGCGTCCCGGCGAGATCTCACTGGCCCACTGCGGCGTGCTGTTTCTCGATGAACTGCCCGAGTTCGACCGGCGCGTGCTGGAGGTGCTGCGCGAACCGCTGGAGTCGGGCCGCGTCACCATCGCACGCGCCGCGCGGCACGCCGACTTCCCCGCCAGCTTTCAGCTGATCGCAGCGATGAACCCCTGCCCTTGCGGCTACCTTGGCCATCCCGCCAATTGCTGCCAATGCACGCCCGACCAGGTGCTGCGCTATCAAAGCCGCGTCTCCGGCCCGCTGCTGGACCGCATCGACATGCATATCGAAGTGGGCCCGGTGCCGCCCGACATCTTGCAGGCCGATGCCAGCGGCGAACTGTCGCACGCCATCGCTGCGCGCGTGGCGGCAGCCTTTGAGCGCCAACTGGAGCGCCAGGGCAAATCCAACCAGGCGCTGACGCCGCGCGAAATCGACCGCTACTGCCGCCCCGACGCTGCGGGCCAGGCCGTGCTGCGCAAATCCATGAGCCAGATGCTCTGGTCTGCACGCGCCTACCACCGCATACTGCGCGTCGCGCGCACCATCGCCGACCTGACCGGAGAAAAGCAGATCGGCTTCAAGCATGTATCGGAGGCCGTCCAGCTACGCCGCGCCCTGCGCGAGCAGTGAATGCAGCGCCAAGTTTCAAATGTAATTTCAAGTAAATCAGCGGTTTTTCGGCCAATTATCTGGCTAGAATGGCCGCCATCATGACTACCTTATACCGTTACTCGCGCTACAGCGCCGGCCCTCTCCTGTTCCTTCTGTGCTGCGGCAGTGCCGCTGCCCAGACCCAGACTAACCAGCCAGCCAAGGCCGACGCCAAGCCAGCAACCGTAAAGAAGGATGTCCCTCCAGAACCCGCCACCGTGCCCAGTGTGACGGTGGCGGCAGAGCGCCCCACCAACCGCATCGACCGCCAGGTCTACGATGTGAAATCCGACGCGTCCAGCAGCAATGGCTCCGCAGCCGATGCGCTGAACAACGTCCCTTCCGTCAACGTCGATCCGGACGGTGCGCTGACCCTGCGCGGCAGCAGCAATGTGCAGGTGTACGTCGACGGCAAGCCGTCCGCCATGCTGCAGGGTGATAACCGCGGCCCGGCGCTGCAATCGATTCCTGCCGAAGACCTGGAATCGGTGGAGGTGATCAACAATCCAGGTTCGCAGTTCGGCAACGAAGGCGGCGGCGGTCCGATCATCAACTTGGTGATGAAGCGCTCGCGCCGCCCCGGCGGTTTCGGCGTGGCCAATGCCAACTACGGCACGGCGGGCCGCTACAACGGCGCGCTGTCCGGCACATACAACGAAGGCCTGTGGGGCTTCCAGGGCGGCGTCAACGTACGCCATGACGGCCGCAACTCCACCGGCGAATCGGTGCGCGACCGCATCGATCCGCGCACCAACGCTGTCTCGCACAGCATTCAGAAGTCGCGCTCGAACGGCTTGAACGACAACGCTGCGCTGAACGGCGGCGTCACCTACAACCTGGGCGCCAACGACACGCTGGGCGCCCAGCTGGCCTACTCAAAGCGCAGCAACGATGCGCGCTCAAACGACGCGTACCTGTCGACCGATGCCGCCGGCACCGTCACCGACAACTACCAGCGCAGTACCGTGCGCGAAGGCGAGAGCGAGAACTACTCCTGGGGGGCGCGTTGGGACCACAAGGGCGACATCCCTGGCGAGACCTTCAAGGCCGATTTGCGCGTTTCGTCTGCCACCAACGATTCGGACAGCGCCTACCGCAACACCTATGTGGTGCGCCCGCCAGCGGGCGGCCAGATGGACAGCGCCCAGCAGAACCGCAACAAGACCGGCATCATCGACCTGACCGGCGATTACGAAGCCCCGCTGTTCGGCGGCATCACCAAGCTTGGCTACAAAGTGGTCCAGAACCACAACGAATCGTCGGTCGACTACACCAATATCGATCCGATCACCCAGGCCGGTTCGCCTAACGCCCTGCGCAGCAATGCCTTCGACATGAAGGAAACCATCTACGCTGTCTACGGCTCGTACCAGATGCGCTTCAATGAGCAATGGGGCATGCAGGCCGGCCTGCGCGCCGAGCATACCGAGATGGAGATCGACCAGCTGACCAGCCAGATCGCGGCCGGCAACAGCTACGCCAACCTGATCCCGAGCCTGTTCGCGACCTATAAAGTCAGCGACAACGCGCAGATGCGCTTCGCCTACGCGCAGCGCCTGCGCCGCCCCATGGCGCAAGACCTGAATCCTTTCGTGATCTATCGCGATGAACTGAATGTCTCGTCCGGCAATCCGAAACTGAAGCCGGCCAAGACCGATTCGCTGGAAGTGGGCTACGAGAGCCGCCTGTTCGGGCTGGAAGCCAACCTGCGCGGCTACCTGCGAGACGAATCGGATTCCATCCTGGAGCGCAAATACTTCATCAGCCCGACCGTGCTGCTGACCACGCGCGAGAATGCCGGCAGCACACGCTCCGGCGGCATGGAATTCACGCTGAGCGGCAAGCTGGTGCCGGGCCTGTCGCTGAACCTGAGCGGCAACTTGGGACGCAGCGAGCAGACCGTGCTGGAGATGAATGGCGAACAGACCAAGCGTACCGCTTCCTCATTGAGCGGCCGCTTCCGCCTGAACTGGCAAGCCACCAGTGCCGACATGCTGCAGGCAGCCGTGCAGGCGCAAGGCAAGATGCTGACCGGCCAGGGCTACCGCGAGCCGAACACCACGCTGAACCTGACCTGGCGCCACGCGATCACGCCGCAACTGGCACTGACCGTCAATGCGACCGATGTCTTCAACAGCAACAAGATGAGCACCGTCACCGACACCTACACCCTGCGCGAGCGCTCCGAACGCCAGTTCGATGGCCGCATCGTGTACGTCGGCCTGTCCTACCGCTTTGGCGGCGTCACTGGCATGCCGCGCGAAGGCGGTCCGGATGGCATGCGCGGGCCTGGCATGCGCGGCCCCGGCATGGGTCCGCCACCCGGTGGCGGCATGGGCCCCGGCCCAGGCGGCGACTGAGCGCAGCCGCGAAGTGCTACCATTCGGGTATGAAGAAACAGACCTTGAATACAGCCTTCGCGGCCCTGCTTGCTGCTGGCGCTCTCGCTGCCTGCAGCCCAAAATTCGACTGGCGCGACTTCCGCAGCACCGACGCACCTTATACGGTGATGCTGCCTGGCAAAGCCGCCACCCACACCCGTACCGTCAACCTCGACGGCCAGGAAGTGAAGATGACCATGTCTGCAGCCGAAGTGGACGGCACCATGTTTGCCGTGGGAACTGCTGAGCTACCCGATGCGGCCAAGGCCGCCCTGGCGGTACAGGCCATGCGCCTCGCCATGGTGCGCAATATCAACGGCACGATTACGAAAGAAAGCACTAAGAACGGTGCATTTGAAGTGGAGGCCCGCGGCACAGCTGCCAACGGCGCGCCTGTTGCCATGCATGGCCGCTTCCTGGCGAAAGATAAACGGGTGTATCAGGTGATCATTCTGGGCAACCAGAAACATTTTAGTGCGGATACGGTTGATACATTCTTGAGTTCGTTTAAATTGTATTAAGAGGCACGGTGTGCACGACTCCAGTCGTGCTATCGTGAGCACATCAACAAACTACGGGAAGCGCGCCATGTTGATCAAATTCAAATCCATTTCGTCGCCGGAAGTCATGATGGCTCACGAGCATGTCGAACGCATCATGGACCTGCTGCAGAAAAGCTCCACACGGGGCGTGATCACCGCAGCAGAGGCTCCCGGAGCCCTGCAACTGCTTGAGAAAGAAGTTGCACTAAGCAAACTACATCCAGAAGTTGATTCCGAGCATGCCTCGCATATGCCGAGCCATGCATTACCGGATGACGACGGTGACACTGAGTTCGCAGAAACGCAAAAGGTAGGCTTCGCCCAGCGCGCATTCCCGCTGCTGGAGATGCTGCGCGCCGCCAAGACCGGCGGACACGATATCGTGTGGGGCGTATAAAAGCG
>NZ_JASATG010000058.1:0-13765 GCF_038440195.1 Pseudoduganella sp. OTU4001
CCCCCCGCCCGCCCCCCCCCCCCCCCCCCCCCCCCCCCCCGCTACCCTGTTCGAAGCCGGCTTCCGCCTGCTGGAAGTGCCTTTGAACCGCCCCGGCGCGCTGGAAGCGATCAATGTGCTGGCCAGCATGGCGCCGGCCGATGCAATCGTAGGCGGCGGCACGATGCTGAGCGTGGCCGATGTGGACGCCGTGGCGGAGGCCGGCGGCCGCCTGTTCGTCTCGCCTAACTGCCGCCCAGCGGTGATCGCCCACGCGAAAGCGCGCGGCATGCTGTGCGCTCCAGGCGTGGCTACGCCGACCGAAGCATTCGACGCGCTCGATGCAGGCGCGCACGCGCTCAAGCTGTTTCCAGCCGAATCGATTGGATATGGGGGAATGAAGGCGTTCCGCACCGTGCTGCCGGCCGGCACGCCGCTGTGGCCTGTCGGTGGCGTGACGCCGGAACAGCTGGCCGCCTGGAAGGATGCCGGCGCAACGGGCGCCGGCATTGGCAGCCAACTTTATGCGCCGGGCGTCGCGCTCGACACCCTGGCGCAGCGCGCTGCCGCTTACGCGGCGGCCTGGCGCGCGTAAATCACAGCAAGCAGTACACAGACTGCGGCGGAGCCAACGGCGAAGCCGCGGTCTACCGCAAACAGGCGGCGCTCCACCACCAAGGCCTTGGCAGCGCCATCGCGCTTGCCTGCAAGGCTGATCAGCACCATGCCGGCAGCCACCGCGAAGAACACCAGGAACATGCGGTCGATGAACGGGATCTCGTAGACGCCGCTGCCGTTGTCCGCCGCCCAGCCGATCGGCGCCAGGAACGAAAGGTCCATCATCTGCGGCAGGAATTTGAGGATGACCGAGAACACCAGGCCGCCCACGGTGGCGAACATCGCTGCGGCGCTGGTCGCCTTCTTCCAGAAGAAGCCAAGCAGGAACATGGCCAGGATGCCCGGCGAGACGAAGCCGGTATATTCCTGGATGTACTGGAAGCCGCCCTTCTTGTCGATGCCCAGCATCGGCGCGATCAGCACGGCGATGACCATGGCGGCGACCACGGTCAGGCGGCCCACCCACACCATGCGCTCTTCGCTGGCGTTGG
This sequence comes from Pseudoduganella sp. OTU4001, assembly GCF_038440195.1. Classification (NCBI taxonomy): domain Bacteria; kingdom Pseudomonadati; phylum Pseudomonadota; class Betaproteobacteria; order Burkholderiales; family Oxalobacteraceae; genus Pseudoduganella; species Pseudoduganella sp. OTU4001. Next base: position 1,089 of record NZ_JASATG010000058.1, read on the forward strand.
GATTGATGCGGCCGCGGTACAGGTCGAGCGTGAAGATGGTGGCGATACTGTTTGCCTTGCCCGCCAGCGAAGCCACCACGGCGGCGGTCAGTGCGGCGAAGGCGATGCCTTTCAAGCCGGATGGCAGCAGCGCCAGCAGGGTCGGATAAGCGCGGTCCGGATTCAATTCACCGCCTTCGCGCAGCGCGGAACCCAGGGCGCCCGACTGGTCCAGCGCATAGGCCGCGATACCCGGCAGCACCACGATGATCGGCATCAGCAGCTTGAGGAAGGCCGCGAACAGCAGGCCTTTACGGGCGGTCGGCAAATCGGCGCCGAGCGCGCGCTGGGTGATGTACTGGTTGCAGCCCCAGTAATTCAGGTTGGCGATCCAGACGCCGCCGATCAGGATGCTCAGGCCCGGCAGGTCCATATAGCTTGGATGGTCGCGCGACAGCACCATGTCGAAGTGGCCGTTGGCGCGCTGCAGCAGCTCGCCGGCGCCGGCAATGGCGCCCTGCTTGCCGGCCAGGCCGGCTACCAGGTCCAGCGCCAGCCAGGTCGTCACCAGGCCGCCGATCACCAGGCAGACCACCTGGATCACGTCGGTGTAGCCGATCACCTTCATGCCGCCCAGGGTGATGACGGTCGCCATCAGCGCCATGAACAGCATGCAGGGCAGCACGCCGATGCCGGACACGCTGTTGATCGCCAGCGCGCCCAGATAGAGAATGGAGGTCAGGTTGACCACGATGTACAGGCCAAGCCAGAACAGGGCCATGGTCATCGCCACGCCCTTGCCGTAGCGCCGCTCCAGGAACTGCGGCATGGTGTAGATGTGGTTCTTCAGGTAGACCGGCATGAAGAAGATGGCCACGATGATCAGCGTGGCCGCCGCCATCAGCTCATACACGGCGATGGCCATGCCGATCTTGAAGCCGGAGCCGCTCATGCCGATGAACTGCTCGGCCGAGATATTGGACGCAATCAGCGAGGCGCCAATCGCCCACCAGGTCAGCGAGCCTTCCGCCAAAAAGTAATCGCGCGAGGCCGAGCCGGAGCTGGCGTTCTTGCGGCGGTACACCCAGAAGCCGTAGGCGGCGACTACAACGAAATAAAACAGGAAAACGACGATGTCGAGCGTGGTGATTTTCATGGCTGCCTTGTCTCTCGCGCGCGCCCCGGAGCACGCACTTATTATCAATAGCAGAAGAATATCGTACCCAACAGGCAAGTGTTATGCGGAATGCAGGTCCTGCTATGAATTTCTGAGATAACGCGGAACTTTCCGCACGCGTACCTGTCCTAGCTCAATACGCCCGCCCCGCTTTGCGCCACAGTGAAGAAAATTGCGCTAAGGAGGTATCATGGATATTGAAGTCCGCATTGCCAAACTCGAGGTCGAAGTGGAATCGCTCAAAGAAATTGCCCGACAGAATACTCAGGCCATCGTGCGCCTCGAGGCAAGGATGGACCAGGGCTTTGCCGAAATGCGTAGGGAGATGCGATGGTTGCTGGGCGTCTTTCTTGCCGGCTTCGCCACAATTTTAGGGCTCATGGGCCGCATTGCCGGGCTGTATTAGCTGTGGCAATATCACTCTCCATGAAAATACTCTCCACACTTCTGCTGGCCGCCAGCGCGGCCCTGCCCCTGCAGGCATTGGCCGAGACCTACCATATTTACGTGAGCCGCCATGGCGAGAAAGTGGTCTCCGACAGCAAGGACCCGCCGCTGACTGCCGCCGGTGAGCTGCGTGCGCGGCACATCGCGGTGATGTTGCAGAGTGCGGGCATCCAGCGGGTGTTCAGCACGAACTACCAGCGCACGCAGCAGACTGCAGCGCCGACGGCGGCGCAGTTCGGGCTGGCCGTGCAAAGCTACGACCCCGGCAAGCAGGCCGAATTTGCGAAGCAGGTGCGCGGCATGGGCGGCAATATGCTGCTGGTCGGCCATTCAAACACCATCCCCGACCTGGTACGCCAGCTGGGCGGCGATGCGGGCAGCGACATCGCCGACGATGAGTACAACCGCCTGTACCACCTCACCATCACCGACGATGGCAAGGTGGCGACACAGGTACTGAACTCCCAGCCCTAAGCCTTACAGCGGCAGGAAGGCATTGTGCGCGACCAGCCCTTGCTCGCGCAGCTCGCGCCAGAAGGCCACCGGAATCTTTTCCGCCAGCGCGGCCTTGTCTTCCAAAATACGTTCCGGACGGCTGGCGCCTGGGATCACCGAAGCCACCACCGGATTCGCCAGCACGAACTGCAAAGCCGCCGCCTTCACACTGATGCCGTGGCGGGCCGCCAAGGCCTTGATGCGCTCCACTTTCGCCAGGATCTCAGGCGGCGCCTTCTGGTACTCAAAGGTGCTGCCGCCAGCCAGCACGCCCGAGCTGTAAGGCCCGCCCACCACCAGGTCGGCCCCATGCTTTTGCAGCGACGGGACCAGGCGCTGCATGGCACGCTCATGGTCCAGCAAGGTATAGCGTCCCGCCAGCAGGAAGCCGTCCGGCCGGGTTTCCTGTAAATCCAGCAGCAGTTCTATCGGCTCGACACGGTTGACGCCAAGGCCCCAGGCCTTGATCACACCCTGCTCGCGCAGCTGCGACAGCACGCGGAAGGCGCCGGTGCGGGCCTCCTCGAATTTGGCCAGCCATTCGTCGCCGTAAAAATCCTGCGCCACGTCGTGCACATAGACGATATCCAGGTAGTCCGTGCCCAGGCGTTTCAGGCTGTCCTCGATCGAGCGCAGGGTGGCTGTCGCCGTGTAGTCATTGACAATCTTGTTAGGACGGCCATGGACGAACAGGCCGCCCTTCTCGCCCATATCGCGCGCCGAAACATCCTCCACCTCATCCAGCACCAGCCGTCCCACCTTGGTGGACAGCACAAAATCGCTGCGCTTGCGCTTGGCCAGCGCCTTGCCGAGCCGCAGTTCAGCCAGGCCGGCGCCGTAGAATGGCGCCGTGTCGAAATGGCGGATGCCGTTGTCCCAGGCCGCGTCCACGGTCGCCTCGGCTTCCGCCTCAGGGATATTGCGGAACATATTGCCCAGCGGTGCGGTGCCGAAGCCCAGTGGATTGTCGCCGATCAGTTTATCTTTGATACTCATGCTATGTACTCCTTCGAGTGATGTTTGGTAGAGCCCAGTCTAGGTAAGCGGGTTCAGACTGTCCAAGACGGAATATGCGACACTTGAGTCCCCGGAGGTCTTAAATGCTCGATCTACGCCAACTGCACTACTTCGTCGCCGTCGCGGAAGAGGAAAACGTCGGCCGCGCGGCGGAAAGATTGCATATTTCTCAATCCCCGCTGAGCCGGCAGATCGCCCAGCTGGAGGACAAGTTGGGACTGACGCTGTTCGAGCGCTCCCAGCAGCGCATCCGCCTGACGCGCGACGGCCAGACCTTCCTGGCCGAAACCAAGGCCTTCCTCACCCACGCCAACCGCCTGGAATCGATGGCCAAGCGCCTCGGGCGCGGCGACGAAGGAGGCCTGTGCATCGGCTACCTGGAAAACGCCATGCACTCCGGCGTGCTGCCGAACGCCCTGCGCGAACTGCGCACCACACGGCCCGCGGTGCATGTCGCCCTGTACAACTCCCATTCAGCGGCCCAGCTGGAAAGCTTGCGCCAGCGCAGCCTGGACATCGCCCTGGTGTGCGAACCGCCAGCGCTGGACGATCCCGACCTGGCCAGCGCCCAGGTCCTCAACGATCCCATGCTGGTCGCGATTCCCGAGAACCATCCGCTGGCGACTGCACTGAACATCACGCCGGACGACCTGGGGGCGCAAACCTGGATCGCCGTGCGCTACAAGGAGGGCCGGCCCGGCCACGACAATTTCGTCGCGGCCTGTGCACGCGCCGGCTTTACGCCGCAAGTCAAGATGGAGGCCACTGAGCCTTTGGCAGCGCTGGGCCTGGTGGCGGCAGGCCTGGGTTTGACGATGGTCCAATACAGCCTGCGTAACCAGGCACCGGACGGCGTGGTGCTGCGCGACCTGGCATGGCTCACTTACCGTTCACCGCTATGGGCGGCATGGCACCGGATCAATTTGCGTCCATTGGTGGAAATCTTCCGCACTACGCTGCTGGAGACCAGCGCCGCCTCAATGCGAACAGGGCCAGTCCCGGCAGCAGCAGCATCCAGCCGGCCGGCTCCGGTACTGCAATGATGGCCCACACTTCGATATCGCCGTACGTGATGTTCGGCGACTTGTAGTCGCGCCCATCCAGCAAGCTCGAATCGAAGTTGCTGCGCGCTGGGTCGATGTAGGAATACATGCTTGAATAGCCGCCGTTGGTCAGGTCCCAGGGCACGAACAGGTCATGCCCGGCGCCGAACACCGGGCCGGCGCGCGGGTCGTTCCAGGTCTGGAACGAGCCCACCGTATCGAGCGCATACGTGCGCGGCGTCTGCAAGTGGACCTGGTGCGACGTCAGGTTGAACAGGAAGGCGGTGCGCAGCGCATCTTCGGTCGTGATGTGGAAACCGCCCTTGGAGTCCCAGCTTTGCGGGTTGTAGCCGCCGACCTTGAACATCTCGCCCAGCTCGGTGGTCGCCTCCATGACGGTGAAGGTGCGCCCCTTGCCATCCACGGCGGCGTGGAAATCGGCGGCGGTCTGGCCATCGCGTTTCTTGTACAGGCGCTCCAGCGTGACCGGACCACTGCCCAGCCACTTCAGCAGCTGGGTCTTGTCCGCGTCAGTCAGCAGCGGTGTTTCGCCGTACGCTGCCGGCGCGGCAAGCAGGATAAAAGCGCCAAGCAGGCGCATGAAAAATTTGGCCATGGCATTGCACCTCCACGGCCGAATATAGCACTTTGGTCAATTTACCCGGGCACGACTGCCGTGACTTCGATTTCCACTCGGGCGCGCGGCTCCAGCAGCCCTGCTACCTCCACGGCGGTCATGGCGGGATAGTGCTTGCCGATCAGCTCCCGGTAGATGGCGCCAATCTGGGGATAGGCGCCCACATATTCGTGCTTATCCACCACGTACCATGTCATGCGGCAAATGTGCTCGGGGCCGCCGCCAGCTTCCTTCAGCACGGCGAGCACGTTTGCCAGCGCCTGTTTCACCTGCCCGGCGAAATCATCGGTCTGGAACTGACAGTCGGCATCCCAGCCGATCATGCCGCTGACGAACACCATCCGGCCGCTGGCGGCGATGCCGTTCGAATAGCCGCGTGGGCGGGCCCAGCCTGGCGGTTGCAGGACTTGCATACTTACTCCTTACCTTCGCGCAGCAGCTCGCGCGCGATGATCAATTGTTGGACCTCGGTGGCGCCTTCATAAATCCGCAGCGCGCGGATCTCGCGGTACAGGCGTTCGACCGGGTGCTCGCTGACCACGCCCAGGCCGCCGAACATCTGCACGGCGGCGTCGATAACCTGCTGCGCGGTTTCGGTGGCGGTCATCTTGGCCATGGCGGCTTCCTTGGTCACCTTCTGGCCCTGGTCGCGCTGCCAGGCGGCGCGATAGGTCAGCAAGGCACTGGCATCGACGCCGGTCGCCATCTGCGCCAGCTTGGCTTGCGTCAGCTGGAAATCGGCCAGGGTCTGGCCGAACATCTTGCGGCCTTGCGCGTGCACCAGCGCTTCGTCCAGCGCACGGCGGGCGAAGCCCAGCGAGGCGGCGGCAACCGAAGTGCGGAACACGTCCAGCGTGGCCATGGCGACCTTGAAGCCCTGCCCTGCTTCGCCCAGGCGCTGGCTGGCCGGGATGCGGCAAGCGGTGAATTTCAGGCGCGCCAGCGGGTGCGGGGCGATCACGCTGATACGCTCGGCGATCTCGAAACCCGGCGTGTCCTTGTCGACGATAAAGGCGCTGATGCCGCGCGCGCCCGGCTGTTCACCGGTGCGGGCGAAGACCACGTAGAAGTCGGCGATGCCGCCGTTGCTGATCCAGGTCTTCTCGCCATCCAGCACGTAGTGGTCGCCGTCGCGCACGGCGGCGCAGGCCATGGCGGCGACATCGGAGCCGGCCTGCGGTTCGGACAGCGCGAAGGCGGCTATGGCCTCGCCCTTGGCCACGCGCGGCAGGTAGGCTCGCTTATTCTCCTCGCTGCCGAACAGGCTGATGGCGCCGGAACCCAGGCCCTGCATGGCGAAGGCGAAATCGGCCAGACCGTTGTGGCGCGCCAGGGTTTCGCGGATCAGGCAGATGGCGCGGGTGTCGATCGCATCGAGCGCACCGCCGTGGGCCGTGCCGCCGATGGCGTGGCGCAGCCAGCCCGCTTCGCCAAGGGCGCGCACCAGGGCGCGGCAAGCAGCGTCGGCAGCTTCGGCGCCGTGACCGTCGCTGTGCACTTCGCGCACGTGCTGCGCGGCCCAGGCATCCAGTTCGCGCTCCAGCGCTGCGTGGCGCTGCTCGAAGAAGGGCCAGCCCAGATAGGATTTATCCGCCATCTCAGTCGCCCTCGAATTCCGGTTTCTGTTTCGCCACGAAGGCGTGGTAGGCGCGGTGGAAGTCGTTGGTGGCCATGCAGATGGCCTGCGCCTGCGCTTCCGCCTCGATGGCTTCGTCGACGCCCATATTCCATTCCTGCTGCAGCATCTTCTTGGTCATGCCGTGGGCGAAGGTCGGGCCGTCGGCCAGGCCTTGCGCGAAGGCTTGCGCGGCGGCCAGCAGGTCCTGCGGCGCGTGCAGGCTGTTGAAGAAGCCCCAGCGCTCGCCTTCCGTGCCGGACATGGAACGGCCGGTGTACAGCAGTTCGGCGGCGCGGCCCTGGCCGATCACGCGCGGCAGCAAGGCGCAGGCGCCCATATCGCAGCCAGCCAGTCCCACGCGGGTGAACAGGAAGGCGGTCTTACTGCGCTCCGTGCCGAGGCGGATGTCGGAACCCAGGGCCAGCATCGAGCCGGCGCCGGCGCACACGCCGTCAATGGCGGCGATCACCGGCTGCGGGCAGGCGCGCATGGCTTTCACCACGTCGCCGGTCATGCGGGTGAAGGCCAGCAGGCCTGGCATATCGAGCTTGGTCAGCGGGCCGATGATTTCGTGCACGTCGCCGCCGGAGCAGAAGTTGTCGCCGGCGCCGGTGATGACGATGGCTTTGACGTCGTCGGCATAAGCCATGGCGCGGAACAGTTCGCGCAGCTCGGCGTAAGAGTCGAAGGTGAGCGGGTTCTTGCGCTCGGGGCGGTTCAGCGTCAGCGTGGCGACGCCGTTGGCGACGCTGAACTTGAAGTGCTCGGCCTGGTGCTGGGCCAGCTGCACGCGGTTGCCGGGCAGGTTTTGCGGTTCGCCTTGCAGGTATTTCATGGTTTGTCCTTTTCTTCGCGGGCGTACAGGTGGCCCTTCATTTGCGACAGCAGGTCGATCAGCTGTCCCTTGTCTTCTTGTGTGATGTCTTGCAGCAGTTCGGCGACCCAGCTTTCGTGCACTTCCGCCATCTGGGCGAAAGCCTTGCGGCCGGCGGGCGTCAGCTTGACGCTGAAGGCGCGGCCGTCTTTCGGGTCGGGCACACGCACCACCAGCTTTTCCTGCTCCAGCTGGTCGGTGATGCCGGTGACGTTGCCGCCGGTGACCATCATGCGCTTGGAGAGTTCTCCCATGCGCAGGCCTTCGGGGTGGCGCTCCAGCTGCGCCATCAGGTCGAAGCGCGGCAGCGTGATGCCGAATTCGGTGCGCAGGCGGCTGCGGATCTCGGCTTCGATCTTGGTGGTGCAGGAGAGCATGCGCAGCCACAGTTTCAGCGACTGGTGGTGGTCGCTGGTCAGGCGGCTTTCCAGGTCTAGTTGCATGGTTCTGGCTTCCTTACATGACTTCACCGCCGGCGACGGCGATGGATTGGCCGGTGATGGCGCTGGATGCGGGCTGGCACAGCCAGGTGACGGCGTTGGCTACCTCCTCCACCTGCACCAGCTTTTGCTGCGGGTTGGCGGCGGCCAGCTCGGCGCGGGCCTGCTCTTCGCTACGGCCGGTTTTCTGCATGATGTTGGCGATGGCGTCGTGCACGATGTCGGTTTCCGTGTAGCCGGGGCAGACTGCGTTCACAGTGATGTTCTTCGTCGCCAGTTCCAGAGCGAGGGCTTTGGTCAGGCCGACCAGGCCGTGCTTGGCGGCCACGTAGGCGCTGACGTATTTATAGCCTTTCAGGCCGGCGGTGGAGGCGATGTTGATGATGCGGCCCCAGCCCGCTTCCAGCATCTGCGGCAGGACTGCCTGGGTGCAGTGGAAGGCGCCGGTCAGGTTCACGTCCAGCATTTGCTGCCAATGCGCTGCCGTGGTCTTCGCGAACGGCGCGGGCTGCGCTTGTCCTGCGTTGTTCAGCAGGATGGTGATCGGGCCAAGCTGCTGCGCGGCCTCGGCGATGCCGGCGTGGACCGCCGCTTCGTCGGTCACGTCAAGCACGCAAATCGCGACGCCCGCCTTGCCGGCTTCCGCAGCGAGCTGCGATGCCGCCTGCTCCAGCGTGGCCACGTCGCGGCCGGCGATGGTGACGTTGATGCCTTGCGCCAGCAGCGCGCGGGCGCAGGCGAAGCCGATGCCGCGGCCGCCGCCGGTGATGAATGCATGTTGCATCGCTCAGCCCTCCAGCAATCTGGCCGCAACTTCCTGCGGCGACAGGCCGGCGCTGGCAGCGGCGAGCTGGCGTTCGCGCTCCAGGTTGCGCTCCAGCTGCTGCTTGCCGGCCAGGTACTGCTTTGGCCAGGTAACCGGCGTGTAGCCCAGCTTCGCGGCTTCGGCCAACGTCCACGCGGGATTGGCAAGATGCGGGCGGCCCACCGCGCACAGGTCGGCGCGGCCGGCGGCGATGATGCCGTTGGCGTGGTCCGCCTCAAAGATCGAGCCCACCGCAATGGTCGGGATGCCCGCCTCATTGCGCACCCGGTCCGCGAATGGCGTCTGGAACATGCGACCGAAAATCGGTTTCTCCAGCTTGCTGACCTGGCCCGACGAGCAATCGATCATGTCCGCGCCGGCCTGCTTGAACAGGCGTGCGATCTGCACCGCATCATCCGGCGTGATACCGCCTTCGACCCAGTCATGCGCCGAAATACGCACGCTCATCGGCTTGTGCGCCGGCCATGCGGCGCGCATCGCAGCGAACACCCGCAGCGGGAAACGGCAGCGGTTTTCCAGCGAGCCGCCGTATTCGTCACCGCGCTCGTTGGTCAGAGGGGAAATGAAGGACGACAGCAGGTAGCCGTGGGCGCAGTGCAGCTCGAGCCAGTCGAAGCCCGCCTCCTCCGCCGCCACGGTGGCGCGCACGAAGTCGGCCTCGATGCGGCGCATGTCTTCCATGCTCGCAGTGCGTGCGACCTGCGACACGCCAGCCAGGTATTGCTGCTGCGAGGCCGAAACCAACGGCCAGTTGCCCTTGTCGAGCGGCTGGTCGATGCCGTCCCACATGGCGCGCGTCGAACCCTTGGCGCCGGCGTGGCCGAGCTGCAGGCCGATCTTGGCGTCAGTGCTGTTGTGGACGAAGTCGACGATGCGCTTCCAGGCCATGGTGTGGGCCGGGGCGTACAAGCCAGGGCAATGCGGGGTGATGCGGGCGTCGGCGGAGACGCAAGTCATTTCCGCCATCACCAGCGCAGCGCCGCCCATGGCGCGCGCACCCAGGTGGGCCATGTGCCAGTCGCCGACGCAGCCATCGACCGCGCTGTACTGCGCCATTGGCGACACCACGATGCGGTTCTTCAGCACCAGGCCACGGACCTTGTAGGGCGTGAACATGGGCGGTACCGTGCGGCCGCCCGGCGCAGGCGCCGCCGGCATCCCGGCCTGCGCGAAAGCCCGTTCCGCCATCCAGCGCTCAAAGCCGGCGACGTAGTCCTTGTCGCGCAGGCGCAGGTTCTCATGCGACAGGCGCTGGCTTCGGGTCAGCATCGAATAGGCGAACTGCGGCGCTTCCATCGCGGTATAGCGCTGCACATTCTCAAACCACTCCATCGAATTGCGCGCGGCGCTCTGGATCTTCAGCACCTCCACCGCGCGCACTTCCTCGTATGCCGACAGCGCCGCACGCGGATCGTCACCGTGCCTGGCGAAGCAGCGCGCCAATTCGATCGCATCTTCCAGCGCCAGCTTGGTGCCGGAGCCGATCGAGAAGTGGGCCGAATGGGCGGCATCCCCCATCAGCACCACCGGCGTGCCGCCATTCCAGTGCACCCACTTCTGGCACACGATGCGTGGAAACTTGATCCACACATTGGAACCGCGCAGGTGCGAAGCGTTGGACATCAGCTTGTGGCCGTCCAGACGGTCGGCGAACAGGTTCTCGCACCAGGCCAGCGCTTCTTCCTGCGACATGTCTTCCAGGCCGGCCGCGCGCCACACCGACTCCGGTGTCTCTATGATGAAGGTCGAAGTATCGCCGTCGTACTGGTAGATATGGGCCTGGAACCAGCCATGCTCGGTTTGTTTGAAGTCGAAGGTAAAGGCATCGAACTTCTTCTTTGTGCCCAGCCACACAAAGCGGCACTGGCGCGCCTCGATCATCGGCTGGAACGTCGATTCATAGCGCGAACGCACGCGCGAATTCAAACCATCCGAGGCGATCACCAGGTCGGCCTGGTAGCGGGCCGCCAGCTCCTGGTCGTCCTGCACATCGGTCTCGAACACCAGCTCCACGCCCAGTTCCTCGCAGCGCTGCTGCAGGATATTCAGCAAGCGTTTGCGGCCGATGCCGCAGAAACCGTGGCCGCCCGAGGTGACCTTCTCACCCTTGAAGAAGACATCGATATCGTCCCAATGGTTGAAGGACTGCAGGATCTCGCGCGCAGTCTTTTCATCCGCCGCCACCAGGTTGCCCAGCGTCTGGTCGGAGAACACCACGCCCCAGCCAAAGGTGTCGTAGGGCCGGTTGCGCTCCACCACCACGATGCGGTGCGACGGGTCCTGCTTTTTCATCAGCAGTGCAAAATACAGGCCGGCAGGACCGCCGCCAATACAAACGATATTCATGCGTTTCCTCAGGTGCTACGGAGTTTGAAGCGTTGCAGCTTGCCGGTCTCGGTGCGCGGCAGCGAGGACAGGAAGCGGATCGCGCGCGGATATTTGTACGGCGCGATCTGCTCCTTGACGAAGTCCTGCAGCTGCACGGTCAGCTCGGCGGATGGTTCGAAGCCGGGCTTCAGCACGACATGTGCTTCCACGATCTGGCCGCGTTCCTCGTCCGCCTTGCCGACCACGCCGCATTCCGCCACCGCAGGATGGCGCAGCAGCGCGTCTTCCACTTCCGGGCCGGCGATGTTGTAGCCGGCGGAGATGATCATGTCGTCGGTGCGCGAGCGGTAGATGAAGTAGCCGTCGGCGTCCATCTCATAGGCGTCGCCGGTCAGGTTCCAGCCATCCAGCACGTAATCGCGCTGGCGCGGGTCGGCCATGTAGCGGCAGCCGGTCGGGCCTTTCACGGCCAGGCGGCCGACAACACCGGGGCCGACGGGCTGGCCGTGGTCGTCCAGGATGCAGGCGCGGTAGCCGGGTACCGGCTTGCCGGTGGCGCCGGAGCGGATCTCGTCGCCGGCTGCGGAGATAAAGATGTGCAGCATTTCGGTGGCGCCGATGCCGTCGATCATGCGCAGGCCGGTGGCCTGCTGCCAAGCCTCGCGCGTGGCGACCGGCAGCGCCTCGCCGGCCGAAACGGATTTCTTCAGGCTGGAGAGGCCGTACTTGCCGGCCAGCGCGGCCATCTGGCGGTAGAAGGTCGGCGCGGTGAAGCAGATGGTGGCGCCGTATTTCTCAATCGCCTGCAGCAGCGTTTCCGGCGTGAGTTTTTCCAGCAGCACGGCGGCGGCGCCGACGCGCAAAGGGAACAGCAGCAGGCCGCCCAGGCCGAAGGTAAAGGCCAGCGGCGGCGTGCCGATGAACAGGTCGTTCTCGGCGGACTTCAGCGTATGGCGCGGGAAGCAATCGCAAATGGCCAGCACGTCGCGGTGGAAGTGCATGGTGCCTTTCGGGACGCCGGTGGTGCCGGAGGTGAAGCTGATCAGGCAGATGTCGTCGGCCGAAGTGTCGCAAGCGGCGGCGCTGGCCGGCTGGGCGGCCATCAGCGCATCCAGCGAACGTTCCGGCGGCACGGCGCCGGCGGGGGCCACATTGAACCATAGGGTGCGCTCAGGGCAGCCTGGCGCAGCTTCCATTTCCTCGCGCAGCGCATGGGCGCACAGCACTGCCTGCACCTGCGCCTTCTCCATGATCACACCCAGCTCGCGCGCGCGCAGCAGCGGCATGGTGGGTACGGCGATCAGGCCGGCCTTCAGCACCGCCAGCACGGCGGCCGCCATCATCGGGTGGTTGGCGCCGCGCAGCAGCACGCGGTTGCCGGGCACCAGGCCCAGTGGGCCGCGCAGCACGTTGACGATGCGGTCGACCTGGCGCTGCAGGTCGGCGTAAGTCCAGCTGATACCGTCGCCGCGCAGTGCCAGGCGCTCGCCGCGCCCGGCCGCCACGGCCTTGTCGAGAAGCTCGGCCACGCAATTCAGGCGCGCCGGGTACTGCAATTCGGGAAGATCGAATACCAGGTCCGGCCATTGGTCGGCCGGCGGGAGATGCTGGCGCGCGAACTGGTCGAGATGCGCGCTCGGTTCTGCAGTGAGTCGGTTCATGGTGGCCTTGGGTAAAGGTTCAGGAAGACTGCCCGTTATGCAATCTACTTTAAACCTAAAATATATTTACCGCAAGGTTGGGAAGTCGGGGGGAAAAAGTGGGGGGGCGGGGGGGGGGTTGGTGGGGGATTTTAT
>NZ_JASATG010000059.1:0-13290 GCF_038440195.1 Pseudoduganella sp. OTU4001
AATAAAAAAAGCCCGCTGCTGCGGGCTTTTTTGCGGAGCGTTAGGGCTTACAGGGAAGCCAGCGCTGCGTTGAAGGTGGCGCTTGGGCGCATCACGGCGGAGGTCTTGGCTGCGTCCGGCTTGTAGTAGCCGCCGATGTCCATCGCCTTGCCTTGCACGGAGTTCAGCTCCTCCACGATCTTGGCTTCGTTTTCGCTCAGTGCTTTCGCGACCGGGGTGAACTTGGCCTTCAGTTCAGCGTCTTCGTTCTGCGCTGCCAGGGCCTGGGCCCAGTACATCGACAGGTAGAAGTGCGAACCGCGGTTGTCCAGCTCACCGGTGCGCGGCGAAGGGGACTTGTTGTTGTCCAGCAGCTTGCCGGTGGCTTCGTCCAGGGTCTTGGCCAGGATCTTGGCTTTCGCGTTGCCGGTCTTGATGCCCAGTTCTTCGAACGACACGGCCAGGGCCAGGAACTCGCCCAGCGAATCCCAGCGCAGGTGGTTTTCTTCCACCAGCTGCTTGACGTGCTTCGGCGCCGAGCCGCCGGCGCCGGTTTCGTACATGCCGCCGCCCGCCATCAGCGGAACGATCGACAGCATCTTGGCCGAGGTGCCCAGTTCCAGGATCGGGAACAGGTCGGTCAGGTAGTCGCGCAGGATGTTGCCGGTCACCGAGATGGTGTCCAGGCCGCGCGAGACGCGCTCCAGGGTGTAGCGCATGGCGCGGGTCTGCGACATGATCTGGATGTCCAGGCCGGAGGTGTCGTGGTCCTTCAGGTACACCTGCACCTTCTTGATCACTTCCGCTTCGTGCGGACGGTAGGTGTCGAGCCAGAACACGGCAGGCATGCCGGAGTTGCGGGCGCGGGTGACGGCCAGCTTGACCCAGTCACGGATCGGCGCGTCCTTCACCTGGCACATACGCCAGATGTCGCCTTCTTCCACGTTCTGGGTCAGCAGCACTTCGCCGGTGGCCAGGTCGGTGATGTTGGCGATGCCGGCTTCCGGCACCTCGAAAGTCTTGTCGTGCGAGCCGTATTCTTCGGCTTGCTGCGCCATCAGGCCCACGTTCGGCACGGTGCCCATGGTCTTCGGATCGAAGTTGCCATGCCATTTGCAGAAGTTGATCATCTCCTGGTAAATGCGGGCGAAGGTGGACTCCGGCATCACTGCCTTGACGTCCGCTGTGCGGCCGTCGGCGCCCCACATCTTGCCGCCGATGCGGATCATCGCTGGCATCGATGCATCGACGATCACGTCGTTCGGCGAGTGGAAGTTGGTGATGCCCTTGGCCGAATCGACCATGGCCAGCTTCGGACGGTTTTCCAGGCAGGCGTGCAGGTCTTTCAGGATCTCGTCCTTCTGCGACGCTGGCAGCTTTTCGATCTTCTCGTACAGGTTGACCATGCCGTTGTTCACGTTCACGCCCAGTTCTTCGAACAGCTTGGCGTGCTTCTCGAACGCCTGCTTGTAGAAGATGCGCACGCAGTGGCCGAACACGATCGGGTGCGATACCTTCATCATGGTGGCTTTTACGTGCAGCGAGAACATCACGCCGGTCTTGTAGGCGTCGTCGATTTCGCGCTCGTAGAATTCCAGCAGGGCTTTCTTCGACATGAACATGGAGTCGATGATTTCGCCGGCTTGCAGGGCGACCTTTGGCTTCAGCACGATGGTCTTGCCGGACTTGGTCAGCAGTTCCATCTTCACTTCACGCGCCTTGTCCAGGGTCATGGACTTTTCGCCGTGGTAGAAGTCGCCGCCGTGCATGTGCGACACGTGGGTGCGCGAAGCCTGGCTCCATTCGCCCATCGAGTGCGGGTTCTTGCGTGCGTATTCTTTCACTGCCTTCGGTGCGCGGCGGTCGGAGTTACCTTCGCGCAGGACCGGGTTCACGGCGGAGCCGATGCACTTGCCGTAGCGGGCTTTCAGTGCTTTCTCTTCTTCGGTCTTGGCGTCTTCCGGGTAGTCCGGCAGCTTGTAGCCGGCGGCCTGCAGCTCGCGCACGCAGGCGACCAGCTGGGCGACGGATGCCGAAATGTTCGGCAGCTTGATGATGTTGGTGTCCGGGTTCTGGGTCAGTGCACCCAGTTCGGCCAGGTTGTCAGGTACCTTCTGTTCGTCGGTCAGGCATTCCGGGAAGGCTGCCAGCACGCGGGCGGCTACGGAAATGTCGCTGGTAACGACGTCGACGCCTGCAGGTGCCGCAAATTTTTGCACGATCGGCAGCAGGGAATAAGTCGCCAGCAGAGGCGCCTCGTCGGTCAGGGTATAGATGATTTTGGACTTGTCAGACATATGTATTCCCTCAAATGCGGATGGTGTCCGCTTGATATTCTTCCTGTAGCTTGCCGGGTGCCGGCGCAGCCGAGTCGCATATTGTACTGCAATGGGTGCCTGTATGAATGGTCGTTTAGGCAGCATTTCATGCTGCACTGCACTTGCGGACTGTATCCCAGGTTCGGGTGGTGATGTCTTTACCAAAGGTCTTCTCGATCAGGCGCATGAAGGCGGGGCCGTCCGCACTGGGCTCATACTCGGAAAAAATGTCGTTGCCGACGATGCCGAGCAGGTGCGCGCCGTCCAGCGACTGCGGCAGCGGTGCCTTCGGCTGCGGCCTGCCGCGCATGAAGCTGACCACGCGCTTGGGCAGGCCGCTGGCGCGGAGGGCGGGGTAGGGGTCGTTTGCCAGCAGCTCGACCAGATGCTGCTGGCTGCGCACAATGGTGTAGAAGCTGCGACCCAGCGCAGCCTCCATCGCGGCTTCGGCCTTGCGCTCGAGCGTGGCTTCGCTGGCGGCGCGCGCGTCGAACGCGACATTTCCACTTGATAGCAGGGTCCTGACGTTGGAGAATCCAGCACTTTCGAAGGCGGCTTTCAGTTCCGGCATCTTGCAGTTCATCGGGCTGACGCCGCGGAGCAGGGCGATATAGCGAGGCATTGTGTTTTTGATAAAAGTTGAGCCGAAGGGATTATCGTTCGAAACGGACGGCGAAGCCAGCCTGCTGGCGGCTGCCGCACGGGCAGGCGTGGTGTTGCCCAGTTCCTGCCGCAACGGCACCTGCCGTACCTGCATCTGCCAGGTGCAGCAGGGCAGCGCGCGCCACCTGATCGAGTGGCCGGGGCTGAGCCTGGAGGAGAAACGGGAAGGCTTCATCCTGCCCTGCGTCGCGGTGGCGGAATCCGACCTGGTGCTGCAGTCGCCCGCTGCACGGTTTACGACAGACTCTTAAAGGATTTTCTCAATAAGGGTTTCCCGCGCCCCCCTGCTATTGCTATAGTAACCGTATTGCAAGATTACGATTTGCCATGGCGACACGCAGAGACTTCCTACACATGATGGCGGGCACGGCCCTGGCTGGCCTGCCGCTGATCGGCCGCACCGCGCAGGAGCCGGAGCCGCCTCCCGATATTTTCGACGCCCAGATGCTCGACCTCGACTTCTGGCTCAAGCCGCGCACCATCAGCATGATCCGGCCGCAAAGCGGCGAGAAGGCCCGCCTGCTGTACTGGAAGGACGGCGAGATCATCGACTCGGCCTACCAGGAACTGTGCCATATGCTGCGCGATGTGAACGGCAAGGAAACCGCACCGATCGACCCCAAGCTGTTCGAAACCCTGTGGGGCGCGCAAGCGTTCGTGCAGCGCTTCGGGATCGAGAGCCCGGTCGAGATCCTGTCCGGCTACCGCACCCCGGCTTCCAATAAGCGCCTGATCGAGCAGGGTATTCCGGCGGCGCGCCAGTCGCTGCACATGAGCGGACGCGCGGCCGATATCCGCATCCCTAACCTGAATGCGGAGGTGCTGGGCAGCCTGGTGCAGAGTTTCCGCCAGGGCGGCGTGGGTTTCTATTACCGCGAAGGGCCGCGTGGCGGCTGGATCCATGCCGATACGGGCCTGCAGCGCAGCTGGAAGGGCTAGTGGTAATAGTAGGCCGGCGTCGGCACCGCATCCGTGCGGGCCAGGCGTTCGGCCTCCAGGTCGACCCGATGGTCCCACCAGATGTTCCAGCCCTTGCGCTGGTCTTCCACCATTTCGGGATGCTCTTCCAGCAGCTTGCCGAAGAAGCTCTCAAACTCAGAAACATATTCGTTTACTTTCATACTACCTCCCGAGCTTTCGGTTACACTCCTGAGCCATGTTGATTGATGATGACGATGCGGCCAAGCCGCGCTTTCGCCCCGTCCCCTGGACGGCACTGGAAACGCCCCAGGATGTGGAGCTGTGGATCGCCGAGCACGACCTCGCGCTGAAGGAACACGTCGGCAAGCAGGAAACCGGCTATGGCGTGTGCTTCAGCCTGGCCGAGGGCGGCGACATTTACATGCAGACCACCGAGGGCGCCGTTATCCTTGATGTTACGCCAGAAGCCGATTGGGTGGAGCCTCTCCTGTGCGCGGTGTCCGGCATGGAGCCGCCCAAAGGCCGCGTATGGGCCCTGCCGGAAGACAAGCTCATCCAGCTGATCCTCGGCCTGTCGACCCTGATCGCCTCCACCACCCTCGTTGTAGGCCACAACTTTGGCCGCCGCCGTTCTTACTAAAGGATCCACGATGCGCAAACCCATCCTCGCCCTCCTGCTGGCCGCAGCCGCGCTGCACGCCAATGCGGCCGACCTGCTGCAGACCGTCAAGGCGCGCGGCACGCTGAAAGTGGCCATGGAAGGCGTCTACCCGCCGTTCAACTTCAAGGAAAAGAATGGCGAGCTGGCGGGCTATGACGTGGACGTGGCGCGCCTGGTGGCGGGCAAGCTGGGCTTGAAGCCGGAGTTCGTGACCACCGAGTGGGCGTCCATCCTGGCCGGCCTGGCCAGCAATAAGTACGATGTGATCATTTCCCAGGTCGGCATCAACCCCAAGCGCGAGCAGGCCTTCGACTTCAGCGTGCCGTACATCTACTCCTCGCCGATGCTGATCGTGCGCAAGGACGAAAAGAATAACTGGACCTCGCTCGAGCAGCTGAAGGGCAAACGCGTCGGCGCAGGGCAGGGCAGCGTCTATGAGATGCAGCTGAAAGCCGTGCCGGGCATCGAGGTCAAGGGCTACCCGGCCGCGCCGGAAAACCTGCAGGACCTGGCGCTGGGCCGTATCGACGCCGCCCTGAACGACAGCCTGATCACCGCCTACCTGTTGAAAACCACCAAGCTGCCGATCAAGGCCGGCGCCCGCGTCGGCAATACCGAGCGCATGGGCATCCCATTCCAGAAGGGCAATCCTGAATTCAAGGCAGCCCTCAACAAGGTGCTGGCCGATGCCGCCGCCGACGGCAGCCTGAAAGCCATTTCCATGAAATGGTTCGGCACCGACGTGACCAAGGCGCCGTAAGCATGGAGTGGCTGGACCTGCTGCATGAAGCGGCGCCGGTGATGCTGAAGGGCGCCGGCTATACCCTGGTCTTCGCGGTCGCCTCCATGGTGGGCGGCCTGCTGCTGGGCTTCCCGACCGCCGTGATGCGCATCCTGCCGTGGAAGTGGCTGCGCTGGCCGGCCAATGTGTACGTCAGCCTGATGCGCGGCACGCCGTTGCTGGTGCAGATGTTCGTCATCTACTACGGCTTGCCGTCGGTCGGCATCGAATTTACGCCCGTCACGGCGGGCATCCTGGCGCTGAGCCTGAACGCCGGCGCCTACCTGTCGGAAAGCCTGCGCGGCGCCATGCTGTCGATTCCCAAAGGCCAGTGGTCGGCCAGCTACAGCCTGGGCATGGGCTACGGCCAGACCCTGCGCTACGTGGTCATGCCGCAGGCCCTGCGCATTGCGGTGCCGTCGATGAGCAATACCCTGATCAGCCTGATCAAGGACACCTCGCTGGTTTCCGTGATCACCATGACCGAGCTGATGCTATCGACCAAGGAAGTGATTGCCACCACCTTCCGCCCGCTGCCGCTGTACCTCGCGGCCGCCGCGATTTACTGGATTCTCAGCCTCGCTTTCGAGCAATTACAACGCTTTGCCGAACAACGGCTGAACCGCTCCCACCGTTAAAAGTTAGCTACTCGACATTGCTACAAGGGCATGCTAGGCTGGAAGCCATATGGATAAAGACCAGCATGCCCGAACGGCGGAGCAGGCCACCGCCATCAGGACTGCCGTCCCTGGACTGGCAGGATTGGACCAGCTCTTGCCTGGCGAAGCCATGCTGGCGGCCATGGGCGGCACGCCGCCGGTGGAATACCGCCATGGCAATGGCAATGGCAATGGCGATGGCGGCGTCGCCTTTGTCCGCGAGCAAGACTATTTCAACGACCTCTACCTGCTGGCCCCGGTCGGTTACTTCGTACTGGCCAGCGACACCACGGTATTGCAGATGAACCTGGTGGGCGCCGACCTGCTGGGTCTGCCACGCAACAATCCCGAACGGATTCCCTTCCGCCAGTTTATCGCCCAGCGCTTCATGGCCGACTTCGACGGCTTCGTCAACGCCTGCCTGGCCGGCGACGAGCCGCAGCGGCTGTCGTTGCAGATGACGCGCGGGCGTGGCGACCGTGGTTTTGCCGTTACCCTGCTGGGCAGCGGTGCTGCTGGCGCCGCGCAATTCCGGGTGGTGCTGGAACTGGCCGAAGGCAAGCTGGCGGCGCTGGAAAAGAGCGAGGAGCGCTTCCGCCGCATCGTCCACAGCGCCGAGGAAGGCATCTGGGAAATCGACGCCAGCGCCCGCACCAGCTTCGTCAATCCCAAAATGGCCGCCATGCTCGGCTACACCATCGAAGAGATGCTGGAGCAGCCGCTGGTGGCCTTCATGGATGAGGAAGGGCGTTCCCTGCTGGAACGCAATATCGCCCGCCGCCAGCAAGGCATCGCCGAGCGCCACGAGTTCAAGTTCATGCGCAAGAACGGCACGGAAATGTGGGCCACGCTGGCCACCAACCCTATCTTCGATGGCGACGGCAGCTATATCGGCGCGCTGGCGCTGGTCAGCGATATCACCGAGCGCAAGCAATCTGCCGAACTGATCTGGCATCAGGCCAACTACGACACGCTGACGGCGCTGCCGAACCGCAATATGTTCCAGGACCGCCTGTCGCAGGAAATGAAAAAGGCGCGGCGCGACGGCCTGTTCCTGGCGCTGCTGTTCATCGACCTCGACCAGTTCAAGGAAATCAACGACCGTCTAGGGCATGAGATGGGCGACGCCCTGCTGGTGGAAGCCGCTTCGCGCATCGCCTCCTGCGTGCGCGCCTCCGACACCCTGGCCCGCCTGGGCGGCGACGAGTTCGTGGTGATCCTGCCCGGGCTGGACCACGTGACCAGCGCCGAACGCGTGGCGCAGCAGATCATCGCTTCCCTGAACCGGCCCTTCCTGCTGGGCGGCAGCACGGGATCGGTCTCGGCCAGCGTCGGCATCGCCCTGCACCCGTCGGACGCCAGCGACCCCGAGCACTTGCTGCGCAACGCCGACCAGGCCATGTACGCCGCCAAGAATGCCGGCCGCAACCGCTACAGCTATTTCACGCCCGATATGCAGGCCGCCTCCCAGCGGCGCATGCGGCTGACGCGTGATTTGCAGATGGCCGTCGCCAACGACCAGTTCGAGCTGCACTACCAGCCCATCGTCAACCTGCACAACGGCACCATCGAACGCGCCGAGGCGCTGCTGCGCTGGCGGCATCCCGAGCGCGGCATGCTGAACCCGGCCGAGTTCATTGGCAGCGCCGAGGCCAGCGGCATTATTCTGGAAATCGGCGACTGGGTGTTCCGCAACGCGGCCGACCAGGCCAAGCGCTGGCAGGAAGAGCTGGGGCGGCCGTTCCAGATCAGCGTCAACCAGTCGCCGGTACAGTTCCGCTCGGACCCGCACGTTTTCGAAGAGTGGATGCAATACGTCGAGCGCCTGCAGCTGGCGCCGCGCAGCATCGTTATCGAAATCACCGAACGGCTGCTGCTGGACCACAGCGGCCCCGTGATGGAACGCCTGCGCCAGTTCAAGTCGATGGGCCTGCAAGTCGCGCTGGACGACTTCGGCACCGGCCATTCCGTGCTGGCGCACCTCAAGAAATTCGACATCGACTACCTCAAGATCGACCGCAGCTTCGTGATGGACCTGGCCGGCGATTCCGGCGACCTGGCGCTTTGCGAAGGCATCATCGTCATGGCCCACAAGCTCGGCCTGAAAGTGGTGGCCGAAGGCGTCGAAACCCCGACCCAGCTCGACTTGCTGAAAGCCGCCGGCTGCGACTACGCCCAAGGCTACGTCTACGCCCACCCCATGCCGCCGGCCCAGATGAGCGCCATGGCCCGCGGCCCCGCCCGCCTGGCCTGAAGTTTCGTCGAAGCAAAACAGGGACGGAACAAGTTTTCGCAGAAAACTTGTTCCGTCCCTGTTTTGCTTCGACGAAATTTAGCTGAGGCGGAGGAGGGAGACGACGCGGTCGCGGTTGATGCCGACCAGGGCGGAGGTGAGGGAGACCAGGGCGCCGTAGCCGGGCTCGTTGGCGACATTGGCGAACACTTCGGCCATCTGGCCCATGCCGGCGACTTCAATCTCCGGCAAGTCGATCTTGGCGCGCTGGGCGGCCATCGCCAGTTCCTGGCGCACCTTGGCCAGGGCGGCTTCGACGTGGGCCAGGGCCTGCGTGACTTGCTGCAAGGTGGCGCGCATGGCTTCGATGTCGCTGGTGCCCCAGCCTTCCGGGACCACGGCAGGCGCTTCGGCTTCGGCTTTCAGGCGGTTCAACTGGCCGGCCGGGAAGCGGATGCCGCCGCCTTGCACCGCCAGCGATTCGCGCAGGGCGGGCCAGTTGCTCTCCGGGGCGGAGAACACCAGCTCGCCATCCTTGTTGACGCTGACGCGCACGCCGGCCGGCGCCATGGCCTGGTCGAAGCGGGCGACGATTTCGGCGTCGGACAGGCCGGGTGTCAGGTGCACCGAACGCAGGCCGGCGGTGCCGCCGCCGACCGAGACGGCCAGGGTTTCGCGGGCGCCGTTGCGCAGGTTGGCCAGCGTCATGCCGCGCACGGTGAAGCGCTGGGTGGACGGTTCGGTCGAGTAATTCAGCTGGGCGTCCAGCGTGCCGCCGGAAGCCTGGGTGCGGTTGCGCCAGGTGTCGGTGAACTGGCGCACGCGCTGTTCGACCTGGCCGTCGCGCATCTGGCGCGTGGCCAGCTTGGCGGCGAGGTCGGTCTTCAGGGCGCGCAGCTGGGCGGCGCTCTGTTCCAGGAAATCAATCGCTTGCTGGGCGCCGGAGACGTCGTTCTGCAGCGGCGCGTCGATCTTGCTCAGGCCGCGGCGCAGCGGCGCCGGGGCGGCATTGGCACCGGCGGCCTGCTCCAGCGCGGCGCCGGAATCGGCCAGCGCGGACTCGGCCTGGGCGACACCGGGATTGGCGGTGGCGCGGGAGGCGAGGCCGGATGTGCTGGGGCGCTGGGCGATTTCCATGATGTTTACAGTACGTTAAACAGCGACAGGTTGTTGACTTTCGAATACGCCTGGTAAGTGGCTTGCAAGGCGTTATTGTAACCAGTCAGCTGGGTCGCAGCGAGACCGTAATCCAATTGTGCGATGTCGGTGATGGCCATCTTGTTCGACAAGCTCACGTTGGCATGGTTGTTGGACAGGGTTTCCATCACGTTCTGGGCGCCGCCGAAATTGGCGACCTTGCCGGCGACCAGGGCCAGCGCGGTATCGGAACCATTGAGCGCGGCGGTCAGGTTGGCGCGCACCGCCGGATCGTTCGGGTTGACGCCGGCCTGGCTCAGGGTGTCGATCGCGACGTCGAGCTGGTTCAGGTAGTCGTGCATGCCGTCCACGGTGACATTGGCCGGCTGGGTGATGCCGTTGCCGACCACCACCTCCTGCACGCCGTTGTTGCCGGTATAGCTGTAGCGGAAGCCGGGCGCCTGGGTGTTATCGACGGTCAGGGCCTGGGTCGAGGTCAGGGTGCCGGAGAAGATGTATTTGCCTTCCTGGTCCAGCGTATTGCCGTTGAAGTACAGCGAGTCGCGCAGGGCGACCAGGCTGTTGACCATGGCGTTCAGGTCTTCCGGCGTATTCGAGCCGTCGGCGGCCCACACGAACAGGTCGCGCGCGGCGCCGATGTCGTTGACCATCGAGGTCAGGTAGGTTTCGTTCTTCGACAGGCGGATCTTGACCGCTTCGATATTGTCGACGTACTGGCTGACGATATTCTCTTCGCGGCGCAGGCGCGACAGGCGTACATTGGCGATCGGCTCATCCGACGGCACCTGGATGCGGTTGCCGGTGGCCATCTGTTCGGTCAGCTTGGCGATCATGGTCTGGTTGATCGACAGCGAGCGGTTCATCGACGCCTGGAACTGGTTGGTGGCGATTCGCAGCATGGTCACTTACCTCAGAACAGCGCCAAAGTGGCGTCAAACAATTCATTGGCCACGGCGATCACTTTCATGTTCGCTTGGTACATATTCTGGAATTCCACCAGATTGATCGCTTCCTCGTCCTTGTTGACGGAGCTGGTTGCCGCCCAGTCGTCTTCCGACTGCTGGCGGATGGTGGTGGCGGTTTCCAGCAGCGACAGGTTCTGGCCGCTGTCGATGCCCAGTTTGCCCACCAGCTGGGTGTCGGCGTCGCCCAGCAGGACCGCGCCGATCGAGGTCAGGGTGACCGGCGAATTCTTCAGGGCGATCAGCAATTGCAGGTTGCCGCTGTCGCCCGGCGTGCCGTCGGACGAGAATGCCAGGTCGGTGGCCAGGATGCCGGGCGTGATGCTGAGGATGCCGCCGGCGCCGGTGGCGTTGAAGCTGAACAGGTCGGTGCCCGGCGTGCCGTCCGGCTTGAAGCCGGCTGCCAGCTGGGTATTGACCTTGCTGGCCAGCTGGTCGGCCATGTCGACCAGCGATTGCTGCAGCGGCTGCAGGATATTCTTTTCAAAGTCGCCAATGCCGCCCAGCTGGCCGCCGATCTTGGTGTCGTCCAGGCCGAACACGGTGCCGCCGAACGTCAGCTCCAGCACCGGGGTGCCGGAGGTGCTGTTCATGGCCAGGGTGCCGGCCAGGTTGCCCACCACCAGCGGCTGGCCGCTGCGCAGCGAGACGCTGCGGGTGCCGTCCGGCTGTTCCAGCACCTCGATCGCCACCAGGTTGGCCAGGGCGTCGATCGCCTGGTCGCGTTCGTCCACCAGGCCGGAGGTATTGGTGCCGAGCGCGCCGGCTTCGGTGATGCGCTTGTTGAGGGCGGCGACATTGGCCGACAGGGTATTCAGCTGCGGCAGGATGGCGTCGCGCTGCTGCGAAATCGATACTTCCTGCTGGCGCGTGACGTTGTAGATGCTGTTGAAAGATTGCGCCATGGCGTTGGCGGCGGTCACCACCTGCTGGCGCAGCGGGCTGGACACCGGGTCCACGCCGGCCGCGTTCAGGGCGCGGAAGAACTGGTCGACCCCATTCGACAGGCTGGTCTGCTCGTCGCCCATGACGCGCTCGAGCTGGGTGAAATACGGTTGCGCCTGGGTGCGTGCGCCGAGGTCGGAATTGGCGCGCCACAGCTGCTGGCTCTTGTAGGAGTCAGAGAAGCGCACCAGCTTGCTCACTTCGACGCCGAAACCGGCGCCGTAGGTCCCGGCGGCCGGCGCGACGGCGGCCAGTACCACACCCTGGCGGGTATAGCCTTTAGTTTGCAAGTTTGCAATGTTCTGGCTGGTCGTGTTCAGGGCGGCTTGCGCAGCCAACGAACCGGACAGGGCATTGTTAATAATCGACATGTGGATTCCCTTGGCTTGGGTGGTTGCTCTATGGCACTTTTCACCCGTTAACGTGTAAAGGCGACCGCGTTGCGCGTGCCATTAAGCGTCGGTCGGATTTTTCTTAGCCGGAAGTGAAGTTTCCGGTGTGGAAGTAGGGGCGGGCAGCAATTGGCGCAGGATGGCGTCGGCCACGCCGAAGGCGCGGCGGCCGGCCAGCTGGTCGGCCACCAGGGTGTCAGCCATGTCCAGCATATCGCTGTTGATCGAATCTTTATGGGGGCTGTCCTCATCCGCCATGGCGCGGGTGGCGTCGCGCATCTTGTGCAGGGTTTGGGCGATGAAGAAACTTTCAAACTTGACGGCGGCTTCGGTGGCCTTGGCGCGGTAGCGCGCTTCCTCGGTCTGCGGGGCCGGGGCGGACTGGCCAATTTTGGCTTCCGCCGGCTCGCCGATCTCCAGCTGGCGCACCTGCATCGGGATGAAGCGGCTATCCATCAGATCACCACCAGTTCGCCTTCGATGGCGCCGGCCTGGTCGAGGGCTTGCAAAATTGCCATGATGTCGTCCGGCGTGGCGCCCAGGCTGTTGACCACGTCGATGATGGCTTGCAGCTTGGCGCCGGCCGGCCATTTGAACATCTGCGGCTTGGCCTCGTCGACCGAGACCTGCGACTGCGGGCTGGCTGTGGTCTGGCCCTGGCTGAACGGCTGGGGCTGGCTGACCTTGGTGCTTTCGGAAATGACCACTTTCAGCGAGCCGTGGGTCACGGCGGCGGCTTTCACGCGCAGGCCGTCGGCAATCACCACGGTGCCGGTGCGCGAGTTGAACACCACTTTCGGGATGTCGGAGCCGACTTCCACCGGCAGCGCTTCCAGCTTGGCCATGAAGGCCACGCGCTGGGTCGGGTTTTCCGGCGCCAGCACGTCGATGCCGGTGCCGTCGGCGGTGCTGGCCACTTCGCCGAACTTGCGGTTGATCGCTTCCACGATATTGGTGGCGGTCTGGAAGTTCGGCTGTTTCAGCGACAGGTGGACGGTGGGCTTGCTGGCGAAATCGGTCGGGATTTCACGCTCGATCACGGCGCCGTTGGGGATGCGGCCGGCGGTCGGGGTGTTCACGGTGACCGAGGAGCCGCTCTTGCCGGCGGCGGCCAGGCCGCCCACCACCACATTGCCCTGGGCCAGGGCGTAGACCTCGTTGTCGGCGGCCTTGAGCGGGGTCAGCAGCAGGGAGCCGCCGCGCAGGCTCTTGGCGTCGCCCAGCGAGGAAACCGTGACGTCGATCGGCTGGCCGCGGCGGTAGCCGGGCGGGAACACGGCCGACACCATGACGGCGGCCACGTTCTTGCTTTTGGCGTCGGCGCCGTCCGGCAGCTTGACGCCGAACTGCTTGAGCATATTGACCACCGACTGGCTGGCGAACTTGACCTGGGTCGAGTCGCCGGAACCGTTCAGGCCGACCACCAGGCCGTAACCGACCAGCGGGTTGTCGCGCACGCCTTCGATGGCGACCAGGTTGCGCAATTGCGGCGCGGCGGTTGCGGGCAGGGCGATGGCCAGCAGCAGCGCTGCCACAAACCGGACAACCGGTGTCAGACCCGCAGGGTCTGACACGGACCGGCGGCGGCCACGGGCGCGCGGGGGGCCCCCGGGGGGGG
>NZ_JASATG010000060.1:0-13084 GCF_038440195.1 Pseudoduganella sp. OTU4001
GGTACCAATACCGCCGGCACCGCAAGCGGCGGTGCCGGCACCGGCGGTGCGGGCGGGGCAGGCGGCACCAACAGCGTCAGCGCCGGCACCTTCGACATGTCCAACACCATGAGCAATGTCGGCCAGTCGGCGGCGGGCATCATGGTGATCAGCCAGAACAACGGCATGTCGTCACTGGTGCAGCAAAGCGTCAACGTGCAGGCCAACCTGAGCGTGGGACGATGAGCAGCGCCGGCGTGCGGAGCGGACCGGCCGCCCGCCGGCCAGTTCTTGTCGCGCTGCTGTGCGGCGCCCTGTTGCCAGCCATGGCAGCGGCGGCGCCCTGGGCAGCCGTGGTACCGGTGGGCGCCTTGTCCGATGCCGCCACTGCGGCGGCGGCGCCCCAGCCGGCGGCCACTGCCAGTCCGGCGGCGCGCGACGAGAAACTGGAGCAGATGCGCGGCGGGACCGATACGCCGTGGAGCGATATGAAGCTGGCCGGCAGCGTGGCCAATAACAGCGCGGTCAACGTGGTCACCGGCGCCAATATCGTGACGGAGAGCGCATTCAGCAATGCGTCGGGTTTGCCGATGGTGATACAAAATTCCGGAGCGAATGTGCTGATCCAGAATGCCACCATCATCAATGTGCAAGTGAAATGAAAAGGCTCATCAGCGTTCTGGCACTCCTGCCGGCCGTTGCCGGGCAGGCCGCCGACTTCACGGCCGGCGGCGCCAGCTTTGTGGTGCCGGTGACGAGCCTGAAGGAGGCGCGCTTCCGCAGCACGGTGCGGCAGCAGTACGACTTCAGCTGCGGCTCGGCGGCGCTGGCGACGCTATTGAGCTACCACTACGATTTTCCGGTCACGGAACAGGAGGTTTTCCGTGACATGTTCCTGCGCGGCGACCAGCCGCGCATCCGGCGCGAAGGCTTTTCGCTGCTGGACATGAAGCGCTACCTGGCGGGGCGCGGCTTTACGGCGGACGGCTTCGAGCAGCCGCTGGACAAGCTGGCCGAGGCCGGGCTGCCGGCCATCGTGCTGGTGGCCGAGAATGGCTACCGCCATTTCGTGGTGCTGAAAGGCGTGCAGGGCCAGCGTGTGCTGCTGGGCGATCCGGCCGGCGGCACGCGCGCCATGCCGCGCTCGGGATTTGAGGCGATATGGCAGAACCGCCTGTTGTTCGTGATCCACAGCCGGCCCGGCAAGCCGCGCTTTAACGAGCTGGCCGACTGGCGCGTGGCGCCGCAGGCCATGCTGGCCGAGGGCATTGTGCGCGACAGCCTGCGCGATGTGACCGTGCCCAAACTGGGCGGTAATGATTTCTGAAGGGGAGGCAAGCATGCGGCGAGGATGGTGTGGCATGTGCCTGATGCTGGCATTGCCTGCGCTGGCGCAAGGACCGCCGGAGGGCTGGACGCCGGCGCCGGAGGCACAGCTGGAGCAGGCGCGCGGCGGCGACGACCCGGGTAACGGCCTGTTGCTGGCGCTGGGCGTGGAGCGGATGGTGGAAGTCAATGGCGTGGTGGTGGCGCGCCACCGGCTGGACCTGTCCGATATGGCGCGGGCCGGCAGCCTGCAGGAGGCCAGTGCGGCACTGGCGCCGCTGCTGGTGCAGAACAATGCTAACGGACAGTTGATCCGCAGCCTGACCACGATCGACCTGACGGTCAATGCCTTGTCCACCTTGAAGAGCATGAACCTGGAGGGCAATTTGCGCCAGGCCCTGTCCAACGTCCTGGTACCGCGCTAAGCGGAGGAAAACGATGCGTCGAACCCTGATTGCCGGTGCAGCCGGATTGCTGATGTTGGCGGCCCAGGCCGCAGCGCTGGCCCAGACGCCACCCGGCCAGCGCAGCAATGCCGAGCTGGCGGCCGAACTGGACGAACTGAAAAAAGTGCTTGCCGAGCAACGCGCGCTGCTGGAGGACTTGCGCCGCCAGGTCGCCGAAGAGCGCCTGGCCGCCGCGCGCGGCACCGGCGCGGCGGCGGCCGGCGCCGAGGGCGCGGGCCAAAGCCAGCCGCAGCCCACGGCGCCGCCACCGAAGCCGGCGCCGGCGCAGGCGGTGGCGACCGTTGGCGAGCCGCCCAAGCGCGATACCAAGCCGCCGGAGGTCGCCCCCATCTTCGAAGCACCCGGCGTGCTGACCGCACGCGGCAAATATGTGCTGGAACCTTCGTTCCAGTTCGGCTATTCGTCGAGCAACCGCGTGGCCCTGGTGGGCTACACCATCATCCCGGCGCTGCTGGTCGGCCTGATCGACGTGCGCGAAATCAAGCGCAACACCAGCACCGCCACCCTGAGCGGGCGCTACGGCCTGACCAACCGCACCGAGCTCGAGCTGCGCATTCCCTACATCTACCGCTCGGATTCGACGGTCAGCCGCGAACTGTTCACCGGCTCCGCCGTGGAGCGCGTGTTCGACGTCAGCGGACGCGCCATCGGCGACGTTGAGCTGTCGGTGCGGCACCAGATCAATGATGGCGGCGCCGACAAACCCTACTATGTCGGCGGCCTGCGCTTGAAGACGCGCACCGGCAAGGACCCGTTCGAGGTGGTGACCGACTGCAGCAAGCGCTGCGTCGGCGAAAACGTCACCGGCACCGGCCTGCCGCTCGACCTGCCGACCGGTTCCGGTTTCTACGCCGTGCAGCCGAGCCTGACCTGGCTGTACCCCAACGATCCTGCCGTGCTGTTCGGCAGCGTGAGCTACCTGCACAACTTCCAGCGCAAGAACCTGAGCCGCCGTGTGCTCAACGGTGAATGGGAACCACTGGGCACCATCAAGCCCGGCGGCGTGATCGGCTTCAATTTCGGCGTCGGCCTGGCGCTGAACGAAAAGACTTCGCTCAGCTTCGGCTACGACCACAGCTCGATCGGCCGCACGCGCCAGAACGGCGTGCCGTCGCCGGGATCGGTGCGCACCCAGCTGGGGACGCTGCTGGTCGGCTTTTCCTATCGCCTGAATCCCAAGCGCACGGTCAATGTCTCGGTTGGCGCCGGCCTGACGCGCGATACGCCCGATGTCTCGTTGCTGTTACGCATACCGACGAGCATGTAGTTGCCGTATACGCTAAGCTAGTGTTTTGGCAACTAACAAGAGAGACCTCCATGATCCTGAAAAAGCTCGCCGTTCCTTTTGCCATCGCCACCCTGGCCGGTGCGGCCCATGCTGCGGCGCCCATGGCCAAGACCCAGGCGCCCGGTTTCTACCGCATGACCCTGGGCGATTTCGAGGTCACCGTGTTGAACGACGGCACCGTCGACCTGCCGATGGACAAGCTGCTGCACCAGAAGCCGGAGAAGACTGCCAAGTCGCTGGACCAGCATTTCCTGAAAAATCCGGTGGAAACCTCGGTCAATGCCTTCCTGGTCAATACCGGCAGCAAGCTGGTGCTGATCGATACCGGTGCCGGCGGGCTGTTTGGCCCGACCCTCGGCAACCTGGTGAAGAGCCTGAAGGCGGCTGGCTACCAGCCGGAGCAAGTCGACGAAATTTACATCACCCACCTGCATGGCGACCATGTCGGCGGCCTGGGCGCGCTGGATAAGCCGGCTTTCCCGAATGCCGTGGTGCGCATGGACAAGCGCGATGCGGATTTCTTCCTGAGTAAGGTGAACCTGGAGAAGGCGAGCGCTGAGTCCAAGGGGAATTTCCAGGGGCCGATCAATGCGGTATCGGCGTATGCCAGCGCGGGCAAGCTGCAGCCTTTTGATGGGAATACCGAACTGGTGCCGGGTGTGCGGGCGTCGTCGAGCTATGGGCATACGCCGGGGCATACCACCTATGTGGTGGAGAGCAAGGGGCAGAAGCTGGTGCTGCTTGGGGACTTGATGCACAACGCGGCGGTGCAATTCCCGGATCCGTCGGTGACGATCCAGTTCGACAGCGATGCGAAGGCGGCTTATGCGCAGCGCAAGGCGGCGTTTGCGGAGGCGGCGAAGCAGGGGTATTGGATCGGGGTGGCGCATTTGCCGTTCCCGGGGGTGGGGCATTTGCGTGGGGATGGGAAGGGGTATAAGTTCTTCCCGGTGAACTATTCTGTTCCGCGCTAAACCGGCAAAGCAGTGTCAGACCCTATGGGTCTGACACCGGTTTACCGGTTTCAGGCCAGCGCCGGATAATCGGTATACCCCTCAGCCGACGGCCCATAGAACAACTCCGGCCGCTGCGCATTCAAGCCAGCCCCCAGTTGCAAGCGGCGCGGCAAATCCGGATTGGCAATAAAGTCCTTGCCCCAGGCGATCGCATCCGCGCGTCCTTCGGCCAGCGCAGCCTGCGCCCCCGCCAGGTCGAACTTCTCATTAGCGATATACACGCCGCCAAACTCGCGCTTCAACAGCGGCCCCAGCGAATCCTCGCCAACCGCCTCGCGCGCCGCGATAAATGCAATCCCGCGCTTACCCAGCTCCCGCGCCACATAGCCGAAGGTCTCCGCAGGCGCAGAATCACCCATATCATGCGCATCGCGGCGCGGCGCCAGATGCATGCCAACGCGGTCCGCGCCCCACACGCCGATCACCGCATCGGTCACCTCCAGCATCAGGCGCGCGCGGTTTTCCACGCTGCCGCCGTACTGGTCGGTACGCTGGTTGGTCGAATCCTGCAGGAACTGGTCCAGCAGATAGCCGTTGGCGCCGTGGATTTCCACGCCATCGAAGCCGGCCTTTTTCGCGTTCTCCGCACCCTTGCGGTAAGCCTCCACCACACCGGCCAGTTCGGACGTCTCCAGCGCGCGCGGCACCGCATATGGACGTGCCGGGCGCAGCAGGCTGACATTGCCGTTGGCCGCGATCGCGCTTGGCGCCACCGGCGCCTGGCCATCGAGCAGGCTCGGGTCGGAGATACGGCCGACGTGCCACAGCTGCAGCACGATCTTGCCGCCCTTGGCGTGCACTGCGTCGGTGACCAGCTTCCAGCCCTCCACCTGTTCATCGGACCAGATTCCCGGCGTATTCTCGTAGCCCACGCCCTGCGGCGTCACCGAGGTCGCCTCGCTGATGATCAGGCCGGCGCTGGCGCGCTGGGTGTAGTACTCCGCCATCAGCGCGTTCGGCACGCGCTTGCCGCCGACGGCGCGCGCACGGGTCAGGGGCGCCATGACGACGCGGTTCTTCAGTTCCAGCGCGCCAATGGTGATCGGGTCGAACAAAGTGCTCATAGGGTATTCCTTTCATGCTCAATAAATTGCTGGATGACCTCCTCATTGCGCTTGAAGAAATTCCACTGGCCGACCCGCTGCACCGTCACCAGTCCCGCTTTCTGCAGGATGGCGAGGTGGCCCGAGACGGTCGACTGCGACAGGCCGGTCTGCTTGTCGATCAGGCTGGCGCACACGCCGAACGTCAGTGGATGGAGCTGGTCGCTGAAATGCGCGTCCGGTTCCTTCAGCCAGGACAGGATCTGGCGCCGTACCGGGTTGGCCAGGGCCTTGTGGATTGCATCAATGTCAATGGTATTGGTCATAATTCGGTGTTCTCCGATGATTATATCGGAAAAGTCCGATGCGTATATCGGTGCATGACGATGGATTTCAAGAGCAGTTTTTTCACTTGAACTGGTACAGCAGCAGCGCCGCGATGGCCGGCACTGTCTGCACGAAGAGGATGCGCTTGCTGACGGTCAGCCCGCCCCAGATTCCGGCCACGGCCACGCACAGCAGGCCGTAGTTGACGAAGGCGCCGGCCACGGCAGGGTCGCCATGCAGCAGGCCGACAGCCAGCGCCGCCACCAGGAAGCCGTTGTAGCAGCCCTGGTTCGACATTGCCGGCTTGACAACGGCTGCCTTCTCCGCCGACAGGCCGAACACGCGGCGGCCGCGCGTATCGAAGAAGACGGTTTCCAGCAGCACGATATACACGTGAATCAGCAAGACTATGGCGACAGCGATCTGCGCGAGCAGCATTGGGGGACTCCCTGAAAGTAAAAACACCCAATGATATACTGTCGGCCTTCTCCCGCGGGGACGACCCCGCCGCATGACCAGGGAGCCAGGCGGGGACGACCCCGTCATGACTTGGGAGAACATCATGTCCTGGATCGTCCTGTTGCTCGCCGGCCTGCTGGAAGTCGTTTGGGCTGTCGGCCTTAAATACACCGAAGGTTTCACCAAACTGGTACCGAGCGCCATAACGCTTGGCGCCATGGCCGGCAGCGTGCTGCTGCTTGGCCTGGCGCTGCGCGCGCTGCCGCTTGGCACTGCCTACGCCGTGTGGACCGGCATCGGCACCGTGGGTACTGTCATCTGGGGCATCATGATGATGGACGAGCCGGCCAATGCCGCGCGCCTGGCCTGCATCGCCATGATCGTACTGGGTATCGCCGGCCTGAAGATGCTGACGCCGCACTAATTCTCGGGACGCATGCCCGATTCACCCGTCCAGCGCGCGTAGATGCGCGCCAGTTCGCCGTTCTCGTGCAGTTTGCGGATAGCC
The DNA here is from genome assembly GCF_038440195.1 of Pseudoduganella sp. OTU4001. Lineage (NCBI taxonomy): Bacteria > Pseudomonadati > Pseudomonadota > Betaproteobacteria > Burkholderiales > Oxalobacteraceae > Pseudoduganella > Pseudoduganella sp. OTU4001. Next base: position 6,414 of record NZ_JASATG010000060.1, read on the forward strand.
GCTGCCAGCAGCGGCAAGGCTTGCGGCGGGGCTTTTTTGCTCACCCACAGATAGACCGGGTCTTCTTTCAGGATGGCCGGCATCAGCTTGACCTTGTCCTGCAGGCCGTTCTCGCGGATCAGCCAGTTCAGGGTGAGTTCGTTCATATAGAAGAAGCGTCCGTGCCCGGCCAGGATCTTTTTCAGGTTGGTGAGGTTGGCCCCGGTGCTGTCGTCGACTTCGATGCCGCGTTCGCGCAGGTGCTCGATATAGGCGGCGCCGCGCGAGGTGTTGACCAGTGGTTTCAGGCGTGCCAGGTCGTCCAGGTTATTCACGACCGCGGTGTCGCCGGCGGCTGCGGCCAGGCGCTGGCGCGAGGAGTAGAGTGGCTGCTCGATGGCGTTGGCAATGTCGTGCCGGGTGGAGGTTGCGAGCAGTGCGCAGGCCACGTGTACTTTGCCGTTGCGCAGGCCCTGTTCGATCACCAGTACCGAGCGGAAGTCGCCCAGGCCGTGGAAGCGCAGGCGCGGTTCAATGCGTGTGATGGCGGCCAGTACGTCGGGACAGACGCCGGCCGGCTGGCCCTGGCGCAGCAGCCATTTCGGCGGCAGGCTTTCCTGGCCCATGACGTGCAGCGTCACGCTGCCGGATGCGGTCGCGCAGGGCAGGGCGGCTGCCAGCAGCGGCGCCATCGCGATTGCGGTAACCGGGTTCGTTCTCATCGTTCTCTCCCGTTACCGCAATTGTATGGCGCACGCTTGCTAAGCGAAAGAGTCGCTCACTTTCGCCAGGTAGAACCATTCGGCGTTCGGCTTGGCATTGACGTCCGGGAACAACATATAGGCGTCAAATGGCGCCAGCACGGCGCTGCCGTCGGCGCGGCGGCCGATCTCGTCGCCGGCTTTCAGGCGGTCGAAGCTGGACCAGGTGCGGCTGAAGGCATCGCCCGCATCCAGCTTGTCGTGCACTTCCACCATCGACAGGTATTCCATGTCGTCCAGGGCAATCGGCTGCGGTTTCGGCGCGTCGATCAGGCCGAAGTGGGCCAGGGTGTTCATGATGGCGCGGTAGGCCACGTCCGGCGCCTGCGGGTCGGCGTGCTGGCCGCATTCCAGGGTCAGGGCCATGCCGCCGGTGCTGCGCATGAATTCCGTGGTGCCGACGCCGTATTTCAGGACGGTCTGAAGTTCGCTGTCGTTGCGCAGGCGGCGCGCCACGCCGGCGCCGTAGGTGGCCATCCAGCCATCGACGAAGCGCTTGACACCGAGGATGCGCGCCATGGCGCGTTCTTCGGCTTCGTGCTTGAAGGGCTGCAGGGTGCCGTCGTTATTGCGCGGGCCGACCATGACGAAGGGCTGGCTCTGGGCGTTGAAGGAGTGCAGGTCGAGCAGGATTTCATGCTGGGCGAGCAGGGGGCACAGCCAGTTGGCGATGTTGTCTTCGAAGTCCTGCGGGTTCTCGTTCGGGAACAGGTTGCGGTTCAGGTTACGGTCGCCGGAGCGTTCGCCTTTCTGGTACGCCAGCGGGTTGGTGACCGGCACGAAGGTCACGCTGCCGTTCGCGATGCGCAGTTCGCCTTTGTCCAGCTGTTCCATCACGCGCAGGATTGCCTTGGTACCGCAAGTCTCGTTACCGTGCACCGCGCCGGTAATAATCAGGCGGCGGCCCTTGCCCTGGCCGGTGTAATTGACAGATTTGAAATGGAATTTGCTGGCGTCGGTCATGCTGGTTCCTGGTAGCGAATAAGTGGCCAGTATTCTAGCGCAGGTACAATGCGGGCATGAATCGATCTTCCCGCGTACATGGCCTGGATACCCTGCGCGCACTGGCCATCATGCTGGTGTTTGCCAACCATTACATGTCTTTTGTCAGCCATGAGGCGACGTTTGGCTGGTTCAGCGAGATTGGCTGGGCGGGCGTGGATCTGTTCTTTGCGCTTTCCGGTTACCTGATTGGTAACCAGATCTTCGCCGGGCTACGCGAGGATGGCCCGGACGGGCGCGGGTTTTCGCTGTGGCGCTTCTACGGACGGCGCCTGCTGCGGACTTTGCCGGCGTATTACTTTGTGCTGGCGCTGTATGTGTTCTGGCCGTATTGGGCCGGCAGCCTGCCGCATGCGCCGTGGTGGAAGTATCTGACCTTTACGCTGAATTTCGACCTCAAGCCCGGTACGCTTTTTTCCCATGCCTGGTCGCTGTGCGTCGAGGAGCAGTTCTACCTGCTGCTGCCGCCGATCGCGCTTGCCATCGGCGCCATCGCCGGCGCGCGCCGGAGGCTGGCGCTGGGACTGGGCTGGGCCGCGCTGGCCGCTGCGGTGGCGGCGGGGATGTGGCTGCGCGCCGACTGGTGGCAGCCTTCGATGGACATGGGCGTGCGCGGCAGCCAGCGCTATTACACGCTGATCTACTACTCCACGCTGGCGCGCTTCGACGAACTGCTGGCCGGCGTGGCGCTGGCCATGCTGCGCAACTTCCACCCCGCGTTGTGGCAGCGCCTGACCAGCCACGGCAACGCGATGCTGGCGGCCGGCGCCGCGCTGACGGCACTGGCTTTCTGGCTCCTGCTGGAAGACCATTTCGGCTGGCAGATGGCGGTATTCGGCTACCCGCTGCTCGGCATCGCGTTCGCCATGCTGCTGCTGGCCGCGTTAAGCGAAGGCTCCCTATTGGCGCGTACCCGCATCCCAGGCATGGGCGCCATCGCGCTCTGGTCCTACTCCATCTACTTGACCCACAAGCAGCTATGCATCCTGCTGGCCGAGCATTTCGAACCGGACCGGCCGGCCAGCATTGCCCTGATGATCGCGGCCAGCATCCTGGCCGGATGGCTGCTATATTTTGCGGTCGAAGCGCCATTCATGAAAATTCGCGAACGATTCATCCCGTCCAACTACAAACGGAGACCGCATGAAGCACCTGTTGGCAGCGTCCCTGCTGCTCCTTAGCACGCAAGCCCAGGCCCAGCAGGCCGGCCCCTTTGCCCGTATGGTGGTAATCCAGCCCAAACCCGGCCAAAGCGCGGCCTTCGAACAGGGCTACCAGCGCCACCTTGACTGGCACAAGAAGGCCGGCGACCGCTGGACATGGTATGGCTGGTCCTTTGTGCTGGGCGAGCGGCTAGGCATGTTCATGGACGGCACCTTCGGCCACGCCGCGGCCAACTTCGACGCCGCCGTGCAGCCCGCAACCGATGCCGCCGACAATGCCGCCAACGTCGCCCCGCATGCAGATTTCCTCAGCCACGGCATTTTCCGGCGCCTGGAAGTGGCCAGCGTCGGCCAGCCGCTGCCGGACACCTCGCCTTACCTGGCAATGACCACCTACACCGTGGCGCCGGGCGATGTCACAGCGTTCGAGCGCCAGCTGGTGGCGCGCGCAACTCGGCCTGCCGGCGCGGCGGGTGGCGAACGCTATACCTGGTATCGGATGCAGATCGGCGGGGAGGGCGCGCAATATGTGCTGATGCGCGCCGTAGCCGGCTTCGCCGCGGCGGCGGACCTGCCTGACGTGATGCCGGCCGGTACCGGCCCGATGCTGCGCGGCGTGCGCACCGAGCTGCTGCGCTACCGCGCCGACATGAGCTACATCCAGAAGGATTAGCTGCGCATCTCGATCACGTTATCGGTCTGCGTGTCCAGCAGGAAGGCGAACAGCGCGCGCACGCGGGCTGGCGCTTCATGGCCCTCGGTGGCCTCGATGGCGTGGCGCAGTCCGGGTGCGGCTTCGATGATGTGCGGGCTGCCATAAGCCCGGATCAGCAGGGCCGCCAACTGCGCCGCTTCGCGTTCATGGCTGTGGCGCAGGCGGCGCTCGATCACGTCGATCAGCACGCGCTGCATGCGCGGGGTCGGGTTCTCGATGTGGGCGAATACCAGCGGCGTATTGGCGATGGCCTCGCACAGGCGGCGCTCGATGTCGTCGGCTTTGGTATCGGAAGGGATGTCGAAATACGCGCCCGTCCACCGGGTACGGGCGTACTGGTGGCCGGGCGGGAAAGAATCGGCGGTATCGAAGCCGAGCGCGTGGCTCAGCTTCTTCAACCAATCAAGGAGGACGGTGCTCATGGCGGCAATTGTACCGCCACCTTTCAGGCGGCGTGCGCCTCTTCACCCAGGCGACCCGCGCGGAAGTCCTCGACGGCCTGGAAAATCTCGGCCTGCGAGTTCATCACGAAGGGGCCGTACTGCACGATCGGCTCATTCAGCGGCTTGCCCGACAACAGGATGAAGCGGCTGTCAGGACCGGCTTTCAGCGTCACGCCATCCGCCCCCTCGTTATTGGACAGGATCGCCATGCTCTGCGCCGCTACCGCTTTGCCGTCCACAACCACCTCGCCGCGATAGACGTAGATGAAGGCGTTGTGGCCCTTGCGGATGGCCTGGCCGAACGATGCGCCAGCCGGCAATTCGACGTCGATATACAGCGGCTCGGTGACGTCGCGCTGCACGGCGCCGGCCACGCCCTGGCTCTCGCCGGCGATCACGCGCACGGTGGCGCCGGTTTCGGTCTGCACGACCGGGATTTCAGCGGCTTCGAAGTCCTTGTACCAGGGCTGGCGCATCTTGTCCTTGGCCGGCAGGTTAAGCCACAGCTGGAAGCCTTCCATCAAGCCTTCCGCCTGCTCCGGCATTTCGGAGTGGATCACGCCGCGGCCGGCGGTCATCCACTGCACGCCGCCGCTGGCCAGCAAGCCTTCGTTGCCGGCGCTGTCGCGGTGGCGCATGCGGCCCGTCAGCATATAGGTCACGGTTTCGAAGCCGCGGTGAGGGTGGTCGGGGAAGCCTGCGATGTAATCGTTGGCTTGCTCCGAACCGAAATTGTCCAGCATCAGGAACGGATCCAGGCGACGCTGCAGTGGCTGGGTCAACACGCGATTGATCTTCACGCCAGCGCCATCCATCACGGCCTGGCCGCGGATAATCCGTTCCACTGTGCGGGTTTGTGCGATGTTGTCCATAATTTTTTCCTTTGTAAGTTAGGCCAGCAGTTCTTCAACACGGGCATCGGCAGCAGCTTTCTGCTGGGCGGCCACTTCCGGACCGTAGCCCTGGCCTTCGATGAACACGTACTCTACGTCGGTAAGGCCGATGAAGGCCAGGAACATCTTCAGGTGCGGGAACTGGGTGTCAGTCGGCGCATCCTTGTGCATGCCGCCGCGCGAGGTGGCGACATAGACTTTCTTCCCTTGCAGCAGGCCGAGCGGGCCGGTTTCGGTGTACTTGAAGGTGACACCGGCGCGGGCAATCGCGTCGAACCACGATTTCAGCTGCACGGTAATGCCAAAGTTGTACATCGGGGCGCCCAGTACGATCACATCGGCGCGCTGCACCTGGGCAATCAGGGCATCGTCCAGCGCCACGCGGGCGGCTTGTTCGGCGCTACGCTGGTCGGCCGGGGTGAACAGGGCCTGCAGGGTGGCTTCGTCCAGTACCGGATGCGGGTTGGCGGCCAGGTCGCGGACTTCAACGGTGGCGCCCGGGTTGGCGGCCAGCAGCTTGTTCACGATGTTGGTGGCCACGCGGGTGGATTCGGAACCGGAGCTTTTTGCGCTGGAGTTGATTTGCAGGATGTTCATGGTGGTCTTCCTTTCGAGAATTAGTTTGTTGCTGCGATGGAGTAACTATAGTGGTTCCATATTTGCTCCAGAAGACGTTAAAATGGATAACATCGTGCCACCGATGGAACAATCATGACGGAAATCGACCCCAGTGACCTGCTGCTCTTCGCCCGGATCGTGGAATTTGGCAGCCTGAGCCAGGCCGCCGAACGCCTGCAACTGCCCAAATCGACGGTTTCGCGCCGGCTGACACTGCTGGAAGGGCGGTTGGGCGAGCGCCTGCTGACCCGCACCACGCGCAAGCTGGTGCTGACCGAGCTCGGCGCGAGTCTGCTGGAACATGCGCGGCGGGTGGCGGAGGAGACCGAGGCGGCCGGCGCCCTGGCCGAGCACCGCCAGCAGGCGCCCAGCGGCTTGCTGCGGGTGTCGATGCCGGCTGACTTCGCCAACGTCCACCTGGCCGACATGCTGCCGGCGTTCATGGCTAAATATCCCGCCATCACGGTGGAGCTGGATTTGTCGCCACGCCGGGTCGACCTGGTGGCGGAGAATTTCGACCTCGCGATCCGCATGGGCGCGCTGCCGGACGACGCCACGCTGGCGGCGCGTAAAGTGATGATTTCTACCTGGGGCTTGTATGCCTCGCCGTCTTACACCGTGGTGCACGGCTTGCCCGAGCATCCCGACGACCTGTTCAAGCACGAGCTGCTCAGCCTGCGGCGCATGGCGAATGGCCTGGTGCGCTGGTCCATGACGCGCGGCAAGTCCGTCTGGGAGCGCGACTTGCCGGTGCGACTGATGGCGAATTCGCCCGAGCTGTTAACGAAGATGGCAGCGACCGGAATGGGCATCGCCACCTGCACCACCCAGTTTGCCGCCCCGCTGGTCGCACGCGGCGAGCTGGTGCGCGTCCTGCCCGACTGGTGCTTCCCCGCCGTGACCGGCTGGGCAGTCTTCCCCGGCCGCCGCCTGATGCCCGCCAAGACCCGCGCGTTCCTCGATATGTTGGAGTCGAACTTCAGGGATGCCTAGTGGCAAAAGTCGGGCAAAAGTGGGGGGGGGGGGGGGGGGGGGGGGGGGGGGGGGGGGGGGGGGGGGGGGGGGGGGGGGGGGGGGGGGGGGGGGGTGGGGGGGGG
>NZ_JASATG010000061.1:0-12552 GCF_038440195.1 Pseudoduganella sp. OTU4001
TAGCGTGCAACTCGTCAACCCCTCTTGTTTCTCGCTTCGTTTCGCGCTTTTCGCTGCGGCTCGTTGCGAGGGACAGAACTATAGCAAAGGGAACGCAGCTCCGCAAGGGGAGATGTATAGTCTCGCCCATGCAATACATTCCATTACCTGAACAAATGCCAACCGTCGTCGTCAGCGCAACGCGCACTGAGCGCGCCAGCTTCGACGTTCCCGCCGCTATCGATGTGCTGGATGCGGAGCGTATCCGCGATGGCCAACTGCGCGTCAATGCTTCCGAGGCGCTGGCCGCCGTGCCCGGCCTGGTGGCGCAGAACCGCCAGAACTACGCCCAGGATCTGCAAATCTCCTCGCGCGGATTCGGTGCGCGCTCCGCCTTCGGCGTACGCGGCGTGCGGCTGATTGCCGACGGCATCCCAGCCAGCATGCCGGACGGCCAGGGCCAGGCTGCCACCTTCAATCTCGACATGGCCGACCGCATCGAGGTCCTGCGCGGCCCCTTCTCTGCCTTATATGGCAACCACTCGGGCGGCGTGGTCCAGCTCTTCACGCGCGAAGGCAAAGGCCGCCCCGCGCTGGAGACCAGCGCCAGCGCGGGCAGCGACGGCATGTATAAGTTCGACCTTGCCGCGCAGGGCGAGTCGGCAGGCATCGGCTATGCGCTCGACGCTTCGCGCTTCCATACCGACGGTTACCGCGACCACAGCGCCGCCACCCGCGAGCAGGCGCACGCCAAGCTGACCATACGCGCGGCCGGCGGCGGCAAGTTCACGCTGGTCGCCAACGGCCTGCGCCAAAAGGATACGCAGGACCCGCTCGGCGCGACCTGGGCGACCTGGCAGCGCGACCCGCGCGCCGGCGAGACCGACGCCGCCGATACCGCAACGCCCAAGCGCACGCTGGCCGAGCGCTACAACACACGCAAGAGCATCGACCACCAGCAGGCCGGCGCCACCTGGGAACAGCCGATCGCCGGCGACGGCAAGCTGCTGCTCACCGCTTACACCGGCAACCGCCAGGTGATCCAGTACCAGTCGTTCTCGCGCGCCTTCCAGGCGCCGGCATCGCATTCCGGTGGCGTGATCGATTTCGACCGCGACTTCCACGGCGGCGAAGCACGCTGGCAGCGCGCCCTGCCGCTCGCGGGCGGCAAACTGACGGCGACTGCAGGCATCGAGTACGCACGCGCGAAAGATAACCGCAAGGGTTATGAGAACTTCGACGGCGCCGTGCTGGGCGTCAAAGGCCGCCTGCGCCGCGACGAGGACGATGTGGTGTCCAGCACTGATCCCTATGCGCAGGCCGAGTGGCAGGGCGAACGCTGGCAACTGACTGCGGGCCTGCGCCACAGCCGTATCCGGGTCGCCGTCGACGACCGCTTCACCAGCAACGGCAACGACAGCGGCAAGCTGCACTTCAGCCAGACCACGCCGCTAGCCGCCGTGCTGTACCGCGTGACGCCGACGCTCAACGTGTATGCGAGCGCGGCGCGCGGCTTCGAAGCGCCCACCCTGAATGAACTGTTTTATTCCGCCGGCGGCGCAGGCTTCAACTTCGGCCTGCGCCCGGCGCGCAGCAAGCATGCCGAGGCGGGCGTGAAGGCGATCCTTGCGCCTGGCGTACGCATGGACGCCGCGCTGTTCGAAGTGCGCACCAGCGACGAACTGGTGGTCGACACCTCCGCAGGCGGCCGCACCAGCTACCGCAACGCCGCCCGCACCCTGCGCAAGGGGGCCGAACTGTCGCTGGATGCCGCGCTGGGCGCCGGCTTCAGCACGCGCGTGGCGCTGACATCGCTGCGCGCCACCTACGAAAACGGCGCCCGCCTGCCTGGCGTGCCGCGCGCGAATGCTTTCGGCGAATTCGCATGGCGTGAAAGCGCGGGCAGCTGGGGCGCAGCGCTGGAAGCGGTGGCCAGCGGCAAGGTGTACGCGGAAGACAGCAATACCGAGCGCGCCGCACCGGGCTACGGGCTGCTGAATCTGCGCCTGACAGCGGCGCAGGAATTCGGTGGCTGGCGTTTCAATGAGTTCGCGCGCCTGAACAACCTGGCCGGCAAGCAGTACGTCGGTTCCGTGATCGTCGGCGATGCCAACAAACGCTATTACGAGGGCGCGCCCGGCCGCAACTGGGCGCTGGGTTTCGGCGCGCAGCGCACTTTCTAAACGTGCCGCTTGATGCGGCAAATGCTACAGCGCTCTTCCTGCTCAAAGCTGATGGATACCGGCAGGAAGCGCGCAATCACCTCGGCATTGGTGATGGCATGCTGGGAAACGTGATCCAGCGTGTATGAGCCGCCGCCGGCCAGCGCCATCGGCAGCATGAGCTGGTCGCCCAGGTGCTCGCCTACCGCCGCACCGGACGCCAGGTAGCGGCGCGCTTCCAGCGCGGCTTCGCGGGCCACGGTTTCAGCCCGCACGCCACGGTCGCCAATGGCGGAAAACACCTCGCTGACCGCATCGCTCTCGATGGTCAGCAATACGGCATTGCCTGGGCTGAAGGTGGGCGGCGTCAGCGTGGGCCGCATCTGGCCCTCATCCCATCCAAGCAGGTTGCGCACGGTGCTGAACTGGCGCTGCGCCACCTGCTCCGGCAGGCGCGATGCCACCACTTCAGCATAGGCCTCGCGCAGGGCGCCGCGCTCCATCAAGTCAAGATGGTGCAGCTGCCTGCACGGCCACACGCTGGCCGACAACACGCCGCCGCCCGCCGGATAAAAGCCGAAACGCTCAATGTCGATCTCCACATCCGCGCCCAGGGCGGCCAGTGCGCGGCAATAGGCGCGCTGCAGGAATTGCGCCGGCGGCGCTTTGGGATTATGCGTGCCGCCCACCACCGACACCGTGGTCGGATGCTCGGCATGCAGCAGAGCCGGGATCAGGGTTTGCAGCACCAGGGTGGTGCTGCCTGCCGTGCCGATGTCGAACTCGTAGATGCCGCCCCTGACCGGGCCCGGCGTGAATTCCAGCTCGGTCGATCCCACTTCCGCATGCGACACGGTGGCAGCGCTGACGACGGCCGCCGCCCGCACCGCCGACAAATGCTGGCGCCGCAGCCCCGGCTTGTCGCGGTTGGCGCGGATGTTCGCAATCCGGAATGGCTGGCCGGTGATCATGGACAGGCTCAGCGCCGTGCGCAGCACCTGTCCGCCGCCCTCGCCCGCTGATCCGTCCAGTTCAATCATCGCCTACCCCTTCACGCAAACCACCTGTTTCAGCGTATGCACGACCTCCACCAGGTCCTGCTGCGCCGTCATCACCGCATCGATATCCTTGTAAGCCATCGGGATTTCATCAATGACGGCGGCATCCTTGCGGCACTCGACGCCGCGCGTGGCCCGCACCTGGTCTTCCTGCGTGAAGCGGCGCTTGGCTTCGTTGCGGCTCATGGCGCGGCCGGCGCCGTGGCTGCAGCTGTGGAAGCTCTCAGGGTTGCCCTTGCCGCGCACGATATAGCTCTTGGCCCCCATCGAGCCCGGGATGATGCCCAACTCCCCCGCACGCGCCGATACCGCGCCCTTGCGCGTCACCAGCACCTCATGCCCGAAGTGCGGTTCGCGCTGCACGTAGTTGTGATGGCAGTTGACTGCTTCGAGATGGGTCTCGAACGGCTTCTTGATCACAGTGCGTACGGCGGCGACCAGGTTCTGCATCATCACTTCGCGGTTCATGCGGGCGAAGCGCTGGGCCCAGTCCACGGCCTGAACATAATCGTCGTAGTGCTGCGTACCTTCCTTCAGGTAGGCCAGGTCCTGGTCGGGCAGGTTGGCCAGGTGGGTGCGCATGTCCTGCTTGGCCAGTTCGATGAAATGGGTGCCAATCGCATTGCCCACGCCGCGCGAGCCGGAATGCAGCATGAACCAGACCGCACCCTCCTCATCCAGGCAGACCTCGACGAAATGGTTGCCGGTACCCAGCGTTCCCAGGTGCTTGTAGTTATTGGTGCGCTCCAGCTTCGGGGTTTTCTCGACGATGGCGTCGAATTCGTCCTTCAGCTTGCGCCAGGCGGCATCGACCGCCGGCGGCGGGTTGGCCCAGGAACCTTCGTCGCGTCCCTTGTGGCGCGGCGTCAAGCCATGCGGAATGGCTTTCTCGATGGCGCTGCGCAGAGGGCCCAGGTTGTCGGGCAGGTCGCGTGCGTTGAGGGTGGTCTTGGCCGCCATCATGCCGCAGCCGATGTCGACGCCAACCGCCGCCGGAATGATGGCGCCCACGGTCGGGATGACGCTGCCAATGGTGGAGCCTTTGCCGAGATGGACGTCCGGCATGACAGCAATGTGCTTGTAGATGAACGGCATCCTGGCCGTGTTGAGCAGCTGCTCGCGCGCCTCCGGCTCGACGGGGACGCCTTGCGTCCACATCTTGATCGGCTTGCCGCCTTCTACCTTAAGTGTTTCATGTGCCATTGCGCTCTCCCTGTCGGCATTATCCGCCAACCGGCAGGGAGAGCGCGCACAAACTTAGTAGGTGTTCAGCGCTTTGGAGAACTTGATCAGCCACAGGCGGCTTGGACGCTCGCGGTCTTCGCCGCGTGCCACGCGGATGCTGTTGGCCGCATTGCAGCCTGCCGAGCTGCTGGTGACGATGACGCCGTTCGCATCGGCATTGCACTTGGTGACGTCGGCATCGGCCACGGCTTCACCGGCCGGCGTGAAGATCCTGGTTTTCAGGCCGAAGTCATTGTCGTTGACCAGCGCCAGCGTATTGCCGTCAACCATGGTCAGGCCTTCCGCCTTTTCGGCCAGCCAGCCGATGGCGTTCAGGTCCAGCAACTGGGTTTTCTTCAGTGTGGCCACTTTGCTCCAGTCGGCGCCGTTGACCGCGGCGCCGCCCATCGAGCTTTTCTCCAGGTCAGAGCTGGCCGGGTTGAAGGCGGCGGCGCTGATGTCGGTGGCGCCCGCAATCTCCACCAGCATCAGCTTGTTGAATACTTTGCCGTTTGGCGCGGCGCCCTGTTCGATGACGATGAACTTGCCGTTGCCCAGTGCGACCATGTCGCCCAGCTTGGCGTTGCCGGTGCGGCCGTCCTGGTAGTCCGCACCGTTTAGCGGATAGGCGAACATGCGGCCGCTGGCGCCGGTCGCCGGGTCAAACTCGATCCAGCGGGTGAAGCGCGCGAAGCGCTCGACCTGCTCGCTCTTGCCGGTGACCGAGTACGGCGCGCTGCCGTCGCTCAGTGGGCTTTGCAGGAAGCCGTGCAGCTTGTCGGTGGTGGTATCCAGCGCCATGCCTTCCATGCCGCGGTTGGCGCGGCGCTTGGCGAGGATGGCCGGCAGGCCGCTACCCGGGGCGTAGCGCGCCTGGATCACGCCGGTGGCGGCGTCGATCTTCACGATGAATGGGCCGTATTCGTCCGACACCCACAGAGCATTGCGCTTCTTGTCGTAGGCGACCGACTCGATATCCAGTCCGTTGGCGTTGAAGACAGCCTTGCCGGCGGCGTCGTACTTCATGGCGTCGAACACCGGCACTTCGGCGGAGTTGCCAATGGTGCCGGCAGGGATGGCCAGGCCGGAGCTGTTGACGGTGGCGGAGACCTTGACCGGCATGCTGGAACTCAGCACCGCACCAGACTTGCCGACAGTGATGATGCCGATCGCCGGCGTGAAACTTGGCGCCGGGAAGATCTTCGCGCCCATGGTGCCGCTGCCATTCGGATTCGGTACGTTCGGGCCATCGCCGTTCGGGCCACGGTCGGTGAGGCCGTAGAACTCCAGGTCGCCGTTGGCGGCCGTGCCCTTGAAGGCCAGCGCGGAACCGTAGGATGGCAGGAAGCCAAGCGGGAAGTCGGCCTTCACCTTGGCGTTGCTGCCTTCGTATGGGATGTAGAAGCTGTTGGCGGCCTGGGTCTGGTAGCGCGTTACGGTGACGCTGGCTGCCGCCTGGGTAAAGCTTTCCTGAACCGGCGTGCCGACTTTGGAGGCCAGGGTGTCTTCGAAATGCTCGCGCACCAGCATGCGGCGGTCGTCATCGATGCCGCGCGCGCCGTAGGCCGCACCGGCGGCGGCCAGGTTGGCGGCCATGGCCTTGTTGAAGTCTGCCGCAGCCGCGCTGAAGTCGGCGCTCCTGCCGGCCAGCGCAGTCTTCACGTCGGCGGCGATCCTGATGCCGTTGGACGGGTCGTTATCCTCATCCAGCAGCTGCAATGCCAGCAGGCGGTTGACGACCCTGGCGTCCTTGACGTCATTCACGCCGGCCAGCTGCAGCGGCGTAATCGTGGCGGCGCAGGTGGCGCTGCCCAGGGCGATACCGCCGACGCTGAAGGCGACCGCCTCGCCTTCCTTGCAGCTGAACTCCCCCTTGGCGCCGGTGACGGCTTTGGCCGCAGTACCGGCGACGTAGTCGGCGCCTTCCACCGCACCGTCCATGAAGACGCCGCTGATGTTCGGCTTGACTGGTTCAGGGCTGCCGCTGCCACCGCAGGCGGCGAGGGCAAGTGCAAGGGGAAGGAGCGACAGGGTTTTCATGCAGGCCTCGGTAGGGGAAAAGGCCCAGCATAGTTAGCCGAAGTGACAAGCTTATGACAAGCTTCGCGCCACCATGCGCGGCCAGCACAGCCAGACCAGGATGGCGGCGCAAGGCAATAGCGCCAGGTGCAGCTGGAAGGTCCACAGCGGCGCCAGCGTCACGGACAGCAGCGGCACACCCTGCATACCAAGGTAAGCCAGCACGAAGATGGCCAGTTCCGCCGCACGCGCGGTGCGGCTGGCCGCCGCCAGCAGCAGCGCCCAGGTGGCCAGCGACAGGTTGACGGCCAGCGTGGCCAGGGCAATGCCGGGCGCTTCCGCCGCAAAGCGCAGCTGCGCCGGCAAGGTCGCAGCGCAAAGCAGCAGCACGGCGGCCAACCAGCGCGCGACGAGGATGCGGCGCACGGCCTGCGGTGCGGAGAACACCAGCGGCCCGGCGCCGCTTTCGGCTTCGCGCATGGCCGGGGTGGCGGCGATCTGCGCCATCAGCACCCAGGTTGCCAGCAGCGCATAGCTGGCGTGCGGCGGCGCTGCCGCCACGGCCTGCATGACCATCGCAACCGCCAACGCCAGCCACCACCACAGGCTGCGCCCATGCAGCGACAGGCGCAATTCCGCATCCAGCAGCACACCGGCACGCGTGCGCGCCAGGACACGCGACAACGCGCGCGGCCAACCCGGCGCCCAGCGCGGTGCGGCTGCCGCAGCGGCCCGGTTGCGGGCGGCGCCAAAACGGTCCAGCAGCGGCGCGGCAAGCATCACACCCAGCAAGGGGATTGCCAGCCAGGCAGCGCGTCCCAGCATTTGCAATGCGGGCATGCTCCAGGGAGCCCAGTCGAAGGTGCCCAGCGCCCGCGTGCCAAGCGAGCATACGCCGCAACCACTCAGTGGCTGGGTCAGCTCCGTGGCCAGGCGTTCCTGCACCAGCTGCTGGAAAATCGTAATGCCGTATGGGTCGCTGATCCAGCCATGCAGCGGCACGGTGTCAAAGCTGCGCACCATCGAAATCGGGATCGCAACCCACAGCAGGAAGTAGGCAAAGTTGCCCAGCGTGCGGCGCAGCGGCGGCAGCAGGTCGAACCAGAGCGCGAACATGGCCGTCATGGCGATGGTCGGCACGCCAATCAGCAGCACGGGCGCAACCATGGCCCCCAGATGCAGCACCGGGTCTTCGGCGCGCCACAGCTGGGCGCCTACGCCGGCCAGCAACTGCACCGCCAGGATGGCCAGCAGCACGGCAAAGTTGCCGCACCATTTGGCGGCCAGATAGGTGCCGCGCTTGAGCGGCGTGGCTTCGATCAGTTCCCACACGCGGGTATCGAAATCGCGCGCCAGGCTGCCGCGCACCAGGTAGAAGCCGGCCAGCGAAGTCCAGATCGACAGCATCGCCAGCACCATGCCTATCCACGCGCTGGAATACAGGCCGCGGTGGTGGCCGTTGATGCCCAGCACGATGTAGCCGGCGCTGGCGGCCGGGAAGCAAAGCCAGGCCAGGCCGGCAGTGGCGGCCAGCGTCAGCCAGAAGCGCTGCGAGCGTGTGCGTTCGCGCCAGTCGGTGGCGGCGATAGCCAGGAAGGTGTGCAGGCCCTGCATATCAAACCTCATGCGCCAGGGCGACCATGTACGCTTCTTCCAGTCCCGGCAAGGCAGGCACCGCATCCGGGTGCGGCGCCTGTTCCGACACGATGCGCAGCTGGATGCCGTCCGCGCGGCGCAGCGCATTGCAGACGCGGTAGCTGGCGCGTGCGGCTTCCAGGGCGCGCTCCGGCACCGTCCAGTCCCAGACTTTGCCTATGGCGGCGCGCAGCAACGCTTCCGGCGATCCGCTGAAGCGCAGCTGGCCTCTTTGCATCACGACCAGCGCGGTGGCGATGGCTTCCACGTCGGAGACGATGTGCGTGGACAGCAGCACCAGGCGCTTGCCGGCCAAATCCGTCAGCAGGTTGCGGAAGCGCTGCCGTTCACCGGGGTCGAGGCCGACGGTCGGTTCGTCGACGATCAGCAGTGCCGGATCGTTCAGCAAGGCCTGGGCGATGCCGACGCGCTGGCGCATGCCGCCGGAGAAGCTGCCGATCGGGCGGTCGCGGCCTGCCGCCAGTCCGACCATCTCGATACATTCGTCGACGCGCGCGCCAATCGCCGCGTGCGGCAGGCCTTTCACCGCCGCCAGGTAGCACAGGAACTCACGCGCCGTCTGGGCGGGATAGATGCCGAATTCCTGCGGCAGGTAGCCCAGTTCATGGCGCAGCGCTTCCGGGTCCTGGGCGATATCGCGTCCCTTCCACAAGATCCGGCCTTGCGTTGGCCGGGTCAGCGTGGCGAGCATGCGCATCAGGGTCGACTTGCCCGCGCCGTTCGGCCCAAGCAGGCCGACAATGCCGGCGCCCAGTTGCAGCGATAATCCCGCCACCGCCTGCTTGCCGCCCGCATAGGAGTAGCCGACGCCGGACAGGTCAAGCAAGGCTTGCGCGGCCGCCGGCGCCGATGCCTTGGCCGATGCCATGGCGGCGCTCATTGCGCACCTCCCTGCGGCAGCAGCGCATATGTAGCCGGATCGATCCGCCGTCCGCCGCGCTTGGGCTGCAGGTCGCCATCCAGCTCCACGCCGGCCTGGTCGAAATGTCCACGCAAATAGCGCGCCGCACACGCATTGAAGCCTGGCGCCTTCTCCTGGCACAGCACCTTGTCGAGCACCAGCATGCCGTCGGCCTCGCTGCGCGCAGCCACCAGGTCGCCCGTGCTACCGAACAGCGACCCGCCTTGCGATGCAAAGCCGACCGCGCCCACATCCGCCGCCCGCACCACCGCCGGGCGCTCCAGCCTGACGAAGCCGGCCAGCCCGTACGTTTCGATGCTCGTCACCCCGCCCATGCGCGCTGCGAAATCGTCCGCGCTGCCGCCCGCAGCGAAAGCCTTGTGCATGGCGCGCAGCTGCTTGCCATCCAGGGCGTCCAGTGCGCCGACATCGCCCACCACCAGTACGCCCGGCGCGGCAATGCGCGCCCATTCCTTTGAAATCTGCTCCAGCTGCGCCGGAATGCGGTCATCGGCGCGCGGCGTGGCGCCCTCGCCTACGAAGAAGCGCACGCCGCTGCCGGTTGTGGCGGAGCAGGCGCCGAGAACCAGCACAACGGCCGGCACGAAGTGTTTGAGCTGCATGGAATCCCCTTGTACTGAATGGCCGCATTAGACCGTGCGGCCAAGGGGAAGGACTAGCTGTCAGAGCTGACAGTAGTCAGATTAGGCGCAGCATGGCAGCCTTGATAGTACAGGCAGTCTTGTTCACTGCACCCAATTTATCCATGCAGTTATTGATATGGAAGTTCACCGTACGTTCGGAAACGCCGAGGATGTCGCCGATTTCGCCGGAAGTCTTGCCATCGGCAGTCCAGCGCAGGACGTCGCATTCGCGCTCGGTCAGCTGCGGCAGTTGCTGCAGCTGGGGCGCCAGCACGCGCGCTGCATTTTCATGGACAGCATGAACAAGCCAGTGCATGCGCAAGCCATTCGCGGCAAGCTCCTGCTCGGAAATCGCGTCACCCGAACGGGCCAGGGTCAGCATGCCGACCGCGCCGTTGGAATTTACTGCAGCCTGCGCCCAGCCTACATGCAGGCCATGTCCTTGCGCGTCCTCCCACAGGTGGCGCGCCGATGCGAAAACATCTTCCGACCATTGCAGGGGCGCCGTCGAACGCAGCGCATGCGCCACGGTGGGATCGATCGCCATATAGGACTGTTCCGCATAGCGCTGCTGCCATTGCTGCGGATAACTGCTGATCATCAGCGTCTGCGGACGGGAAAGGGGTAAGGGCATGCGGATGCCGTAAGCGAAGAATTCATATCCCAGGCTTCTGGCTGCATCGCTGGCTGTGGCCAGCAAACTATCCGCGTCGGAGGTGGAGGAGAGCGCTCGCGCTATCGATTGTTGCCAGTCAGTTATCATGGCGGAAAAGATAGCACAAAAGCAAAAAGGCCCGCTAACCTAGCGGGCCTTCCTGTTGTTAATTAGTCTGACGATAACCTACTTTCACACTGGTTGCAGCACTATCATCGGCGCAGAGTCGTTTCACGGTCCTGTTCGGGATGGGAAGGGGTGGGACCGACTTGCTATGGTCATCAGACTTGACCGGTACTGGTGTCAGTTCCTCAACTGGGCAACTGTCACCTTGAATTCTGAAGCAGCGATTATAGCAGACTTGGCGCGAAACTACCACCGCTGCCTTAGTTGCCATAAAATAACGAAATGAAATCCATCCTTATGACTACCCTGCTGGCCTTCATGGCCGGCGCAGCACACGCCGACAACTACTGCGACTCGCCCGAGTGGTCGGTGGCCTATAACAAAAGCTACGATGAAGTCCTGGCGCTGGCGAAAGGCCGCGACAAGAAAGTCGCGGACGTCGAATGCAGCGTCGCCGACCAGGTGCTCGCCGTCATGGAAGGCGAGGCAGGTATCGAACGCTATCCGGGACGCGTGCTGATTGCCGATGAACGCGACCAGCGGTTCAAGGTAGTCCAGCGCGTAGGCAAGTACACCATTTTCAGCTATGCCTATAACCCGCGACAGCTGCTTCAGTTCGCGATGAAGGATCTCACTTGGCATGAAGGCGAATTCCTGCAGGCCGGCCCTTACAAAGTGATTGGCGTGGAAGAGTTCAAAAGCTTCACTGGCTTCCCCGTCAAACTGATGGTGATGCAGCTGTTCCCGTTCTATGGTCCAAAGAAGTAAAGACTAATAAGGGTGCGGCAAGCGGGCCAGCTCATAGCTGCGCCCGATCGTCCGGCCCAGCGCGCGCCAGTCGGAAGCATCGGCAAAGCGGAAGTCGCGCATGCGGCCATCCTGCTGCGCCGGCAGTCCGCGGTCGACCACTGTCACTACGCGCGGCTTCCCATCCTCGAATACCAGCGCTTCATCCGCAGCCTCATTGGTGTTCACGTCAACAGCGATCACGCGGCCGCCATACAGCATGGTCACCTTGTCGACCAGCGTATGGCCCACCACCACCGTGGTCGCGCCAAAGCGCGCCAGCGCCTGCTGGACTTCAGCCTCGGTGGCCAGGCCAGCCTCCTGGTCGAAGTAGCCACGGTACTGCGTCAAACCGCTGCGGCCCAGCACGGCCCCGAGCGCAGGGTCCGCAGCGCGCGCGCCGCGCCAGTACTGGCGCATGGCGTCATTCAGCTGTGCCACGGTGAGGCCGCTGTCTGCCGTCGCCTTGCTGATGCCGCCGTGCGTGAACAGCACACTGCCCATTTGCAGAATGACCGGTTGCGCGCGCAGCCAGGCGCCGATCACGGTATCGCTGTCAAAGGCCTGCACCGGGCCACCCAGCTGGGCGAGCGCGTACAGGTGGTCGGCGTGCGCGCGCGAAGTGTTCCCGCGCAGGATGTACTGCTCGTGATTGCCCAACACCATATGCAGGCCGCCGCCGGCGCGCTGCGCCTGCTGCGCCAGTGAGTACAGGCGCCACAGCACTGCGAACACGTCGCGGCCACGGTCCACCGCATCGCCCACGATGACAAGATGGCCGGCGCCATAGGCCCAAGCGCCGTTATTGCCGGTCACGCCCAGTTTGGCCAGCGCGCCGTCAAGGAAGTCCAGGTTGCCTTCAATATCGCTCAGCACCGCAACCTTGGCGGACATGGGCAGCACGGCGCCCGCAGCGCTGGACGCGGCGGCTTCGAGCGGGTAGGCGGTACGTTTGCCGCCGCAATCGATGGTCAGCTGCGGCCCGGAAACCTGCTGCTGATGGACACGGTCTTCGCAGAACCAGCTTGCTGACCAGCCCCCGCCGGCATCCTGGCGCACGATCGGACCATCCAGGAAGCCAGGCAGGCTGGAGCCGTCGCCGGTCCCGGCCGGCATCGCGACCTTGGCAATGCCTTTGCCAATCGGGACGTACAGGCGCTGGTGCACGCCATTTGGATTCAGCTCGATACGGGAGTGGTAAAGGGCAACTGCGACGAGGATCAACAGCAGCAGGAAGGTGCCGCCAGCCAGGATGGCCAGCCAGCGCAGGGGTTTCTTGATATTCATCTGGCAATACTAATCAAGTATTGCCGAAAAAGCAAAAAGCCCGCTGGCACATGCC
>NZ_JASATG010000062.1:0-12475 GCF_038440195.1 Pseudoduganella sp. OTU4001
TGCATTGCGCGCCCGATTTCCTGTGGGTGCATGCGTCCAGTGTAGAAGACGCATGCGCCGTGCCGACGGCTATTTTCGTTCTGCCTGCAGCGCCGCGCTGCGGGCCTGCATGCGCGCCGCACGGCCCTTGTTGGCTTCCTTTTCAATCATGCCGGCGAGGATTGCCTGCTGCGCTGCCGCCAGGGCGTGATCGGCTGGCGCCGCGATATCCGGTGCAATGCCGCTGCCTTCCCAGTTGCCGCCGTTGGTGATCTTGCTGACCGTGCGTCCGTTCGGGATGAAGGCGTGGAAGTGTGCCGACAGGCGTTCCATATCGCCTGGATGGGCGCCGCCGGCGGTGTTCTCGCCGACGATTTTCGCGCGCTTGAGATGCTTTAGTGCGTAGCTCAGATCTTCGGCTGCGGAGAAGGTATGTTCGCTGGTCAGGATGTAGACCTCCTTCTTGCCGCCCAGGCGCGCGCCATCGACTTTATCGCTGGTCCAGAAATGGTCGACGCGCTTGCCCTTGCGGTACTCGATGTCGCTGAGGTGCACGGGCTGGTCGAGCAGGTAGCTGGCCATCAGGGCGACGGTCTCCGGTTCGCCGCCGCCGTTCTTGCGCAGGTCAATGATGACCGCGTCGGTATTGGCCAGCAGGGTCATGGCGGCCGCAATCGCGGGTGCGCTGGCGTCCTTGTGGCCGAAGATGCGGTAGTCGAGATAGCCGATATTGAATGGCAGCCGCTCGATGCGTTCGATCCCGAAGTTCATGGTCTTCAGGGCCGCAATTTCTTCGGCGCGGTCGGCGGCCGATTGCGCGCCGCTGCCCATATCTTCCGGCAGGGGGTGTTCGCTATAGCCAACCATCAGGTGTTTGTCGTTGTTGACCGAGCGGATGTCGGCAGTCAGGGTTTCGGCCAGTTTGGCCGCGCTGCTGATGTTCTTGTACGCGCCGCTGGCCTGGCGCGCGCGCAGCGTCTTTTCAATCAGCTTCGCCTTGTCCGGGAAGACGTAGTTGGCGTTCAGGGTTTTTACCAGCTGGTCGATCAGCTGGTCGCGCGCGGCGGCGGCGACCACCATATCGGCCTGGTTGCGCTGCATGGGCGCCTGGGCCATGGCCTGGCCTGCCAGGCAGCTGGCGGCGATGAGGAGGGCGGCTACTGTTTTCATTATTTTCCTTTCTGGGGGGATGAATAGAATAATCATAACAGTTAACATAAGCGCTTATGTAAATTATTTTTGAGATAGCCAGGCCCCGGGAATGGCAGCCTGGCTGGCGGGATTATTGCGGGCGGTAGGTGACCTTCAGGTTATAGGTCGACGCCTTGTAGCCATTCAGCATGACGTAAACATCGCCATTGGCGGTGATGCTGACGCTGCAGGTTTCGGTGGAAGTGGAGCCATCCGACTTGCAGGTGTAGCTGCTGGTGGTGGGCGCCAGGCCTTTGCGTACATAGAGGTCGGCGTCGCCGGTGCCGGTGACTTCGGCCTTGAAGGTGCCTACGCCGGCCTTGAACGGGCCGAAGTTGGCTTTCTGGTTGAGGGCCAGGCTGCCGCTGAAAGTCTGCACGGTGTCGGTGATGCCGGGACCATCGCTGCCAAGTTCCACTGCATATGCGGTAGCCAGCTGCGCGAACTTGAGCGCATGGTCGGCCTGGTTGCCGGAGTTGGCGTAGGTATCGTTGGCGGTATGGATGTGGGGGTTGTCCTCGCCATCCAGCGTTTCAAACGGGAAGGACGACGGATAGCCCTGGTTCTGCCAGGATGCGTGGTCCGAACAGGCATAGCCGCAGGCGCTGTAGCCAACCGTGACCGCCGGCGTGTAAGTCGAAATCAGCGAGGCCAGGAAGCTGTTTTGCTGGCTGTCGGTGTAGTCGGTGTAGATCCAGATATCCTTGGCCGAGCCTCGGTAGTTGGTCATGTCCAGCTGCAGCACGCCGACTACGTTGACGTTGTTGGCCTTGAAATTGGCTGCGATATCCTTGGATCCGAGCAGGCCCGCTTCTTCCGCCGCGTAGCCGATGAACTTGATGGTGCGGCGCGGCTTGTAGCCGGCGGCGATCATGGCGCGCGCTGCTTCGGTCAGGCTGGCGATGCCGGAGGCGTCATCGTCGGCGCCGGGCGAACGCGAAGTCTCGCCATTGCCGCTCATATTGATGGTGTCCAGGTGGCCGCCGATGACCAGCACTTCCGAGGCGTTGTCGGTGCCGTTGATGGTCATGATCACGGATTTCTGGTTGTAGCCGGCGTGGGTGAACTGGGTCACGCTGATATCGCTGCGGCCGGCCGCCATGGTGGTCCATTTCTGCGCCAGCCAGCTGGACGCGTTGGCGCCATTGGTGGTGCGGTAGTAGCGGTTGGCGAAGTTCGACAGGTCGATGATGGTCTGGGCGATATTCGACGCCTGCAGGCCTGGCAGCACGCCGTTCACCGCCGTCTGGTTATCGATGGCGTAGCTCGGGCGGCTCGCCGCCAGCGCGAGCGGCTGCACGGCGCTGGCCTTCGCCAGTGCCAGGCGACCTTCCTCCTCGCTGGCGTGCGCGATGAAACCGCCGCAGCGCTTCAATTCCTTATGGATCGCGGCCGACAGCTTCAGCATCGTCGCTTCATCGACCTGCACCAGGTGGACTTTCTCTTTGCCCTGGCCTTGCTTGCTCTGCTTCGCAAGCGCATGCGGTGCTGCGGCTTTCAGCTTGGCATAGGCGGCATCGCCAAGGGTAATCCAGGTGCTTGGCGCAGCATTTG
This sequence comes from Pseudoduganella sp. OTU4001, assembly GCF_038440195.1. NCBI lineage: Bacteria > Pseudomonadati > Pseudomonadota > Betaproteobacteria > Burkholderiales > Oxalobacteraceae > Pseudoduganella > Pseudoduganella sp. OTU4001. The sequence goes on from NZ_JASATG010000062.1 coordinate 2,725, forward strand.
CCGCGCAGGCGGCGAACATTCCTGCAACCAGTATTGCGGGGGTAATTCCCTTCATGTCATCTCCTTATATGGGCAAAAAAAAATGCACCCGGGGCGGGTGCATTTGTCAAAAATCTTAGCAGAATGTTGGTTGCGCACGATTATGTCTCGATTAGGACTGTAGTTTTTTGGCATCTTTGCCCGCTTTGCAAGTGCGCACACCGTGCTTGCAAGCCATCTGGCGTCGGCATACGATTGGGTGCATGAGCCTATCGCCTACCCAGCCGCCGAACATGCTCTTTATCGAGGGAGACCTGACGATCCGGCGCGTGCAGGAAATGAAGGATGTGATCCTGGCGCGCCTGGCGCAGTCGCAGGCGCTGGAGGTGGACCTGGCAGGGGTGACGGAAATCGATACGGCCGGCATCCAGCTGCTGCTGATGGCACGGCGCGCGGCGCAAGCCAGCCGGAAGGAATTGCGGCTGGTGGCGCACAGCCACGCCGTCGCAGCCTTATTCGACCTGCTGCGCATTCATTAAGAAGGCATTCCCATGGACCTGGACGAAGGCTTGCAGGCGTTTGTCACCGAGGCGGGGGAGTTGCTGGCTGAAATGGAGGCGGGGTTGCTGCATCTTGGCGACCCGGCCGCGCACGAAGATGCGGTCAACGCGATTTTTCGCGCTGCGCACACCATCAAGGGCACCGCCGGCCTGTTCGCGCTGGACTACATCGTGCTGTTCACCCATGCCGTGGAAAGCGTGCTGGAAGAAGTACGCAACGGCGCGCAGGCGCTGGACCAGGAGCTGGTGGCGCTGCTGCTGGTCTGCGCGGACCAGATCGGGGCCATGGTGCGCGACGTCGAGCAAGGCGGCCTGGGCGATCTGGGCGAGCGTTGCCGCCCGCAGCTGGAGGCATTGCATGCCTACCTGGCGCCGCAACCCGGCCTGGCGGACGTGCTGCCGGAGAGCCGCCTGCTGCAAGCCCCGCTGGGCGAGGCGCCGGGCGCTGCCTGCTGGCTGTTGGCGCTGGAGTTCGGCCGCGACGTTTTCCGGCAGGGCATGGATCCCGCTTCTTTCATCGTCTACCTGGGCCGCCTGGGCCGCATCGCGGCGTTGGCGACGGTTGACGAGGGCATCCCGCCGCCCGCGCAGATGGACCCGCAAAGCTGCTACCTTGGTTTTGCCATCGTGCTGGAGACCATTGCCGATGCGGACGATATCAGCAAGGTGTTTGAGTTCCTGCATGAAGAATGCACGCTGCACTTGCTGCCGCCCGGCAGCAGCGACGAGGACTACCAGCGCCTGGCCGACGCCATGCCGCTGCACGGCGCGGCGATTGCCGCAGTGCTGAAGGCCAGCGGCCTGGCTGCCATCGCGCCGCCGCACTACGCGCCGCCCGCAACGCAGCAGCAGGGACCCGAACCTGAAGGCGCTGCTGCAACGGTGGCCACGCGCGCCAGCGAAAGCCGCACCATCCGCGTCGATGCCGACCGGCTGGGCCAGTTGATCAACCTGGTCGGCGAATTGATCATTGCCAGTGCGCGCACCCAGATGCTGGCCGGCCGCCACAAGGATGCGGACCTGCAGGACAGCGCCGGGGTGCTCCGTGAACTGGTCGAGCAAGTGCGCGACAGCGCCCTGCAGCTGCGCATGGTGAAGATCGGCGCCACCTTCAACCGCTTCCAGCGGGTGGTGCATGACGTGGCGCGTGAAATCGGCAAGGATATCCGGCTGGTGCTGAGCGGCGAGGACGTGGAGCTGGACAAGACCATGGTCGAGCGCATCGGCGAGCCGCTGACCCACCTGGTGCGCAACGCCATCGACCACGGCATCGAAGCGGCCGAGCTGCGGCGCCAGCGCGGCAAACCGGAGCAGGGCACGGTCACGCTGAACGCCTACCACGATTCGGGCAGCATCATGATCGAAGTGGGCGACGACGGCGGCGGCCTGCAGCGCGAACGGATCATTGCCTGCGCCATCGAGCGCGGCCTGCTCGACCCGGAGCACAAGCCCGGCGACAGCGAACTGTTTGCCTTGCTGTTCGAGCCCGGATTCTCGACCGCCGGGCAGGTGACCAGCCTGTCGGGGCGCGGTGTCGGGATGGACGTGGTAAAGCGCCATATCGAAGCACTGCGCGGCAGCATTTCCATCGTCAGCGAAGCGGGGCGCGGCACCACGGTGCGGGTGCGCTTGCCGCTGACCCTGGCCATCATGGACTGCATGCTGGTCACGGTCGGCGCATCGCACTTCGCCATCCCGCTGGGCACCATTGAAGAATGCGTGGAGTACGAGCGCGAAGGGAGGCGCGGCTTTGTCGACCTGCGCGGCGAAGTCCTGCCCACGGTCGCCCTGCGCGACCTGTTCCGCCTGCACGGTGCGGCGCCGCGGCGCGAGAGCGTGCTGGTAGTGCGCCATGCCGGCCAGCGCGCCGGCCTGGTGGTGGATAGTTTGCAGGGACAGTGCCAGGCGGTGATCAAGCCGCTCAGCCCTGTATTCGGCGGAATTACCTGCCTGAGCGGATCCACCGTATTGGGCAGCGGCGATGTGGCTTTGATCATTGATATACCGGCCTTGCTGAAGCAACTGCAAGCGCGGCCGGCCGGCAACCTGGCGGCTTAGGAGCGAAACGATGCTGAGAAAACTGACAGTGGGGATGCGGCTTGGCTTGCTGGTAGCCGTGCTGGTGCTGATGATGGCGGGCATTGGCTACGCCGGCATGCGCGGCATGGAGTTCAGCAATGCGCGCTTGAAGACCACTTATGAAGACCGTACGGTGGCGCTGATCTACCTGAGCCGGGTCAACGAATACATGCTGCGCACGCGCCACCGCATGGTGATGACCGCCGCTGCCGCCACGATTCCGGAAGCCGAGGCGGCGCAGCAGGGCGATGCCTCGCACCAGGACCTAATCCGCAAGAACTGGAGCTCGTACATGGCGACCACCCTGACGCCGGAGGAACAGCAGCTGGCGGCGCAATACACGGTGGCGTGGAACAGCTGGCAGGACATCCGAAGCGGCATCGTGCAGAAGGCGCGCTCCGGCAAGCATAAGGAGGCACTGGAGGCGGCGCGCGCAGCCGACCAGCAGTTCCGCGTGGTGCTGGGAGCGATGGCCAAGCTGATTGAGTTGCAGGAGCGGGTGGCGCGCGAGGAATATGAGTCGGCCACCGCGCAGACGGCGCAAACCATGCGCACCAACGGTTTCCTGCTGGGGGGCGGGCTGTTGGCTGGCGTGCTGCTGTCGCTGTGGATGATCCGCAACCTGCTGCACCAACTGGGCGGCGAACCCGATTACGCCGCCGGCATCGTGCAGGAAGTCGCGCAGGGCAACCTGACGGTGCAGATCGAGTTGAAGAAGGGCGACAAGGGCAGCCTGCTGGCCTCGATGAAGAGCATGGTGGAGAAGCTCGCCAGCGTGACGTCGGAGGTAAGCAACGGCGCGCTGGCGCTGGCGGCGGCTTCGGAGCAGGTCAGCGCCACGGCGCAATCGCTGTCGCAGGCGGCCAGCCAGCAGGCGGCCAGCGTCGAAGAAACCAGCGCCTCGGTCGAGCAGATGAGCGCTTCGATCAGCCAGAATACCGAGAATGCGCACGTAACCGACAACACGGCCGCCAAAGCGGCCGGCGAGGCCGGGGAAAGCGGCGAGGCGGTGCGCAGTACGGTGACCGCCATGCGCGATATCGCGAAGAAGATCATGATCATCGACGACATCGCGTACCAGACCAACCTGCTGGCGCTGAATGCCGCCATTGAAGCGGCGCGTGCCGGCGAGCATGGCAAAGGTTTCGCGGTGGTGGCAGCCGAAGTGCGTAAACTGGCCGAGCGCAGCCAGGTGGCGGCGCAGGAAATCGGCGACCTGGCTAGCGGCAGTGTGCAAACCGCTGAACGCGCCGGCAGCCTGCTCGATGCGATGGTGCCGGCCATCCAGCAGACTTCGCGCCTGGTGCAGGAAATCACGGCTGCGTCGGCGGAGCAGTCGTCCGGCGTCAGCCAGATCAATATGGCGATAGGGCAGCTGAGCCAGGCCACGCAGCAAAATGCGGCCGGCGCCGAGGAGCTGGCCTCCACCGCGGAGGAGATGAGCAGCCAGGCCGAGGAATTGCAGCAGCTGGTACGCTACTTCCGCGTCGCGCGGGACGATGCGCCGCCGGCGCGCACCGTCGAACCGCTGAAGGCTGGCCCGCGCGCCACGCACCGCCGCCTGTCGCGCGTGCCGCAACTGGATGAAAGCAACTTCACCCGCTTCTGAGGGACTCATGGACGCCGAACAGCAATACCTCAGTTTCCGCCTGGGCGACGAGACCTTCGCGCTCGGCATACTCGCGGTGCGCGAGATCATCGAGTACGGTGGCATCACCGACGTGCCGATGATGCCGCCCTGCGTGCGCGGCGTGATCAACCTGCGCGGCGCCGTGGTGCCGGTGCTGGACCTGGCCAGCCGGTTCGGGCGCGGCGCCAGCATCATCGGGCGGCGCAGCTGTATCGTCATCGCGGAGATGGGGCAGCCGCCGGAGCAGCAGGTGCTGGGATTGCTGGTCGACGCCGTCAACGCGGTGCTGGACATCGATGCCGCGCAGATCGAGCCGCCGCCCAGCTTCGGCGCCGGGCTGCGCAACGATTTCATTACCGGCATCGGCAAAGTGCACGGCAAGTTTGTGATTATCATCAACTTGGAGGCAGTATTGAACGTGCCGGAAATCGTTGCGCTGGCAGTGGAAGGTGATTCATGCACCCCGTAACGCCTTTGACGGACCGCGAGTTTGTGCAGTTCCAGCGCTTCATCCACGAAGCGGCCGGGATCTCGCTGTCCGACGCCAAGAAGCCGCTGGTCTCCGGCCGCCTGGCCAAGCGCCTGCACCAACTGCAGTTCGACAGCTACGGTTCCTACTTCCAGCTGATCGCCAGCGGCAGAGCGCCCGAAGAGACGCAGATCGCGATCGACCTGCTGACCACCAACGAAACCTACTTCTTCCGCGAAGCGCGGCATTTCGAGCACCTGCGTGGGCTGCTGAAAGAGCGCAAGCCGGGCGCCGCCATGTTCCGCGTCTGGAGTGCGGCCTGCTCCACGGGTGAAGAGCCCTATTCGATCGCCATGCTGCTGGCCGACCTGCTGCCGCCGCAAAGCTGGGAAGTGCTGGCCTCCGACATCAGCGCCCGCGTGCTGGAAACGGCGCGCAGCGGCCACTACCCGATGGCGCGCGCCACCCATGTGCCGCAGGACTATCTGCGGCGCTTCTGCCTGAAAGGCATCGACGCCGAAGACGGCACGCTGCTGGTGTCGCGTGTGCTGCGGGAATGCGTGGACTTCGCGCAGATCAACCTGAACGCTGCGCGCCTGCCGGCGCTGGAGCGCTTCGACGTGGTGTTCCTGCGCAATGTGCTGATCTACTTTGACCTGGAAACCAAGTGCCGGGTGGTGCAGCGCGTGCTCGAATACCTGCGCCCTGGTGGCTACCTGTATATTGGCCATTCCGAGAGCCTGCACGATATGGGTCTACCCTTGCGCGGTGTCTCGCCCGCCATCTATCGCAAGGAATGAGATGGAAGCCGGCGCCATTACCGAAGTCTACCTGCTGCCCGGCGAATACTTCGTTGGCGATGCGCGCTACCGCATCCGCACCGTGCTCGGCTCCTGCGTTTCAATCACCCTGTGGCACCCGCGCCTGAAGATCGGCGCCATGTCGCACTTCCTGCTGTCCGAGCGCGAGGGGGAGGCCGGGCAGGACCTGAGCGGCCGCTATGGCCGCGACGCCATGGCGCTGATGGTGCAGCAGCTGAAGGAGCGCGGCGTGCGCATACGCGAGTGCGAAGCCAAGGTGTTCGGCGGCGGCACCATGTTTCCAGCCATCGAAGCCAACACCTCTCCCGGCATCGGCCACCGCAACGGGCTGGCGGCCGAAAAGCTGCTGGCCGAGTATGGCGTCCCGCTGGTATCGGAAAGCCTGTTCGGTATCGGGCACCGGCATATCCTGTTCGACGTATCCACCGGCGACGTCTGGGTGCGCCAGGGTGAAAAAGGGACGGCATGAAGCAGATCAAGGTCATGGTGGTGGATGATTCTGCGGTGGTGCGGCAGGTGCTGAGCGGCCTGCTGGGCCGGGAGCCGGACATGCAGGTGACCTATGCCGTGGCCGACCCGATCCTGGCCAGCGAGCGCATGCGCCTGCAGTGGCCGGACGTGGTGGTGCTGGACGTTGAAATGCCGCGCATGGACGGCATCACCTTCCTGCGCAAGATCATGGCCGAACGCCCGACCCCGGTCGTGATCTGCTCCTCGCTGACCGACAAGAGCACGCGCACCTCGATGGAGGCGCTGGCCGCCGGCGCGGTGGCGGTGGTCTGCAAACCGAGGCTCGACCTGCGCCAGTCGCTGCACGACGGCTGCGACGAGCTGGTTGCCGCCGTACGCAGCGCCGCCCAGGCCAGGCTGCAGCCAATGCCGCCGGCGCTGCCGGTGGCTGGAAGGCCTCCGCCGGGCGCCAAGCTCACCGCCGACGCCATCCTGCCGCCGGTCGGCGCGGCAGAAGCGCCGGCGCGCGGCAGCGGCAAGGTGGTTGCGCTGGGCACCTCCACCGGCGGCACCCAGGCGCTGGAACGCGTACTCACGGAGCTGCCGCCCGGTGCACCGGGCATCGTGATCGTGCAGCATATGCCGGAGCAGTTCACTGCAGCCTTTGCCGAGCGCCTGAACGGCTTGTGCCAGATCACCGTCAGGGAAGCGCGCAATAACGATCCCGTGCTGCCGGGCCAGGCCCTGATTGCACCTGGCGGCCGCCATATGCTGCTGCGGCGCGGCCCCGGCCAGTATTTCGTGGAGGTGGTCGAAGGGCCGCTGGTGAACCGCCACCGGCCGTCGGTCGATGTGCTGTTCCGCTCCGTGGCCAAATGCGCCGGCGCCAGTGCACTCGGCATTATCATGACGGGCATGGGCGATGACGGCGCGGTCGGGCTGCTGGAAATGCGCCAGGCCGGCGCCCGCACCCTGGCGCAGGACGAGCAAAGCTGCGTGGTGTACGGCATGCCGCGCGAAGCGGTCAAGCGCGGCGCGGCGGAGCGCAGTGTGGGGCTGGATGCAATCAGCCGCGAAATACTGCAATATGGCAGTATCGAATGGAGGAGCAATGAAGGACTTTAGCGCAAGCACCGCCCTGATCGTCGAGGACAGCACCGTCCAGCGCGAGCACGTCGTCGGCTTGCTGCGCCAGATCGGCTTTGGCACCGTGCTGGCGGCGAACGACGGCATCAATGCGCTGCGTACGCTGGAGCAGCATGGCGCCGCGGTCGACCTGGTGCTGACCGACCTGGATATGCCAGGCATGGACGGCGTGGAGCTGATCCAGCAGCTGGCCAAGCGCCGCACGGCGGCCAACCTGATTGCCGCTTCGGCCAACCAGCCCCGCTTGCAGGAAGCCGCGCGCAGCCTGCCGGCCGGTTGCGCCATGCGCCTGCTGGCGACGATTTCCAAACCGGTGCGGCTGGAAGCGCTGCAAGCCTTGCTGCACGAAGCGCCGATGCTGGCGCTGGCCGACCTGGAGCAGGCCGATACCTCGGGCAGCGTGAGTATTGCCGAAGTCGAGGCGGGGCTGGAGGCCGGCCAGTTCCTCCCCTTGTATGCGCCGCGTGTCGCGCTCGATAGCGGCCGCCTGCTGGGTATCGCAGTGCAGGGGCGCTGGCTGCACCCGGTCCACGGGCTGCTGGATATCGCTGACATCTTGCCGGCGCTGGCCGGCAACAACGGGCTGGCCGGCTCGATCGCGCTGGCGCTGGTCAAGCAGGCTGCGGCCGACCTGCACAGCTGGCAGGAGATGGGCCTGTCGTCCATCAAGTTGTATTTGTCCCTGCCGGGCGAGCTGCTGTCCGACCTGGGTGAGCTGGGACGGCTGGTATCCGGCATCCAGGCGCACGACGTCAAGCCGACCAGCGTGTGCTGGGAGATCAGCGAGGCGGTGGTGGCGGAGTGCGCCGCGGACGCGCTGCATAACATCGGCCGCATCAGCCTGCGCGGCTTCGGCATCGGCGCCGTGCACTGCGGCCGCTACGAAGCGGCCACGCGCGAATTTGCCTGCTTCCCGTTGTCGGAGATCACCATCGACCCCTTGTTTGTCCACGAAGCGGCACAGCGCAGCCATCGCCGGCCCTTGCTGGACGGGTTGCTGGCCATGGCCGGCCAACTGGGCGTACCGGTGTGCGCCGACGGCATCGAGCGGGTCGAAGACTGGGCCATGATGCGGGAATTGGGCTGCAGCTCGGGCCAGGGACCGCTGGTTGGCGACCCGATGCGGGCCGGCGACTTCGTCGCCTGGTTCAAAGACAGTCGCCAGCGCTTGCGCAACTGCGCGGCAAACCGCCTCAGTGACGTGGCGCCTCCATCGGCAGGGACAGCGTAAAGCAGGTCCCGCTGCCTTCTTCGCTGCGGACCGAAATGCGGCCGCCCAGGATGTCGCTCACGATGCTGTGGACGATGTGCAGGCCCAGGCCTGAGCCGCCCACCCCCATCTTGGTGGTGAAGAAGGGATCGAAAATACGCTCCTGGTTGGCGTTGCTGATGCCGTTGCCGTTGTCGCGCACGTGCAGTGCGATCCAGTCCGACTTCTCATACTCCGCCACCAGTTCCACCTTGCCTTCGCAGCGGCCATCGAAGGCGTGCATGATGGCATTGTTGACAAGATTGGCAATGACCTGCCCAAGCGGGCCGGGGTAGCTGTCCATCATCAGTTCGACCGGAATGGTTTGCACCACCTCGAACGGGGTGCGTTTAATCGACGGCATCAGCGTCAGCACATTGCCCGCCACGACTTCGGACAGCAGGAAGGTGCGGCGCTGGGTGCTGGTCTGGTCCACCGCCACCTGCTTGAAGTTGGTGACCATGTCGGCGGCGCGCTGCAGGTTGCGCATCAGGATCTCGGTGGTGGTGCAGGCGTTATCCAGGTAGGACACCAGTTCGGAGCGGCGCAAGGTCTCGCCTTTGCTGAAATGCTCGCGCATTTCCCCGGTCTGGGCGTCGAAGGTGCTGGCGACCATCAGGCTGTTGCCGATCGGCGTATTCAACTCATGCGCAATACCCGCGACCAGGGCGCCCAAGGCGGCCAGCTTCTCCTGGTGCACCAGGTCCTCCTGCGCGCGGGCCAGCGACTCATAGGCTTGTTTCAATTCGCTGTTGGCGCGGCGCAAGGCGATGTGGGTATTGATGCGGGCCAGGACTTCCTCAACCTGGAACGGCTTGGTGATGTAATCGACGCCGCCCACGGCAAAACCGCTGACAATCTGCTTGGCGTCGCTCAGGCCGGTCATGAAGATGACCGGTACGTCGCGCGTGCCGGCGTCGGCCTTCAGGCGGCGGCATGCCTCGAAACCATCCAGGCCCGGCATCACGATATCGAGCAGGATCAGGTCCGGCTCGGCCAGCGCCGCCCGCATCATGCCTTCGCGTGCGTCATGCGCCAATACCACCAGGAAACCATGGCGGCTCAAATGGTCGAGCAGGGCGAGCAGCAGGGTTGGCGAATCATCGACAACCAGGACGGTCGGTGGGCGGAGTCGAACTTGCTCAGTTGGCATCCCAAACCTTTTTCACGTGCCGCCCTTGCGGAAGTGCTGGCGGCTTGCTATAGTTCTGTCCCTCGCAACGCAACGCTGACAAAACAGCAGAGCGAAACGAGAAAAACGAGAGGTTGACGAGTTGCACGCTGTACCGCATAATCTCGCTTCTCTGCTGCTGACAAACACAACGCTTTGTCAAAAATAACGCAGCGATCTTTAAAAATCAACAGTTG
>NZ_JASATG010000063.1:0-12416 GCF_038440195.1 Pseudoduganella sp. OTU4001
CCCGCGTGCTGCTGCTGGACGCAGCCCCTGAAAACGCCGGCCTGGTGGCCGCCATCCTGGCCCACACCGGCTATAGCGTCAGCAGCGCCACCAACCCGGCGCAAGCCGGTGCCCTGCTCGATAGCCATGCCTACGATCTGGTGCTGTGCGAACTCAGTATGGTGGAAGCGCGCCGCCTGTCCTTCCTGGCGGACGCACTGGAAATGGCACCGGGCCTGCCGGTACTGGTGATCCGGCCCGACGATGAGGATGAGCTGGCGGAACTGGGCGCGGGACGCCGCCGCAGCGTGCTATCCCATCCGCTCGACCCGCAGCAGCTGGTCGCGGCCATCGACGGCTTGCTGGCCTAAGCCAGGGCAGCCCACCAGCCCAGCGCGACCAGGCTGAAGGCCACCAGCAGCACGGCCATGATGTCTTCCGACCGCTCGTCGTCGCTGATGAGTTTCCAGAGAAATCTCAGCATTGCAAACCTCCTCCGACCAGTCTAGCACCTGGGGCGCCGGCCTGCTCAAACCAGCTTCAGTGCGGGGCCTGCCGGCAGGTTCGGGAAGGTGCGCTGCAAGGCGCTGGCATTCAGCTGCAGGTGGCGCTCGGCCACATGCGCCAGCACGTGGCGGAAGTCGGTGGTCACCGGCAGGTCGCGGCCTTCATTGAGCTGGGCGTCGGCCAGTCCTTTCCATTCGCCCGCCACCTTGCCGCCCTGGACCTTGCCGCCCAGCAGCCACATGGCGTTGCCGTGGCCATGGTCGGTGCCGCGGTTGCCGTTCTCGCGCGCGGTGCGGCCGAATTCGGACATCACCACGATCACGGTATCGTCGAACATCGGCCCCAGGCGCTGCGCCAGCGTGGCCAGGCCCTGCCCCAGCGGCTGCAGGCGGCCGGCCAGCTGGCCTTTGCCGGCGCCCTGGTTGGCGTGGGTGTCCCAGCCGCCCAGCGCGATAAAGGCCAGCTGGATATTCGGGTTGTTGCGCATCAGCGTGGCCAGGCGGCCGGCATCGTCGGGGAAACCGTTCGGCAGCGGCGCGCCGTTGTCGGCCATTTGCATCTCCGACATCATGCCGCCGTTGGCGGCGTTCATCACTTCCTGGTGCGCCTCGCGGCCCTCGGTGTAGACCTTGCCGAAGCGCTCATTGCCGGCATACAGGCGGTCGAAGGCGCGGCCGATGGCGGGCTTGTCGAGCGGCGTGGCGCGGGTGCCGGCCGGGCCGTTGGCCAGGTTGGTGGCGGGCATGGCGCCGGACAGGATGCGCGGCATCACCGGGCCGATCGACAGCGCACGGGTGGCCGAGGTTTCGCCCGGCAGGGTGCCCAGCAGGCGGTTCATCCAGCCGTCCTGGGTGCTTTTCACGCCGGGCGTGCCGGACTCCATATAGTCCTGCGCATCGAAGTGGGAGCGGCTGGCGTCGGGCGAGCCGCTGGCGTGCACGAAAGCCAGCTTCTTCTGCTGCCACAGCGGCAGCAGCGGCGCCAGCGCCGGGTGCAGGCCGAAGTAGCCGTCCAGGTCCAGCGCGCCGTCTTCCGCGCCCGGCTTGGCCAGGGCGATATTCGGGCGCAGGCGCGCATATTCGGCATCGGCCACCGGGGCCACCACGTTCATGCCGTCCACCGCGCCGCGCAGCATGACCACGATCAGCTTTTTCGCGGTGGGCGAGCCGCTGCCCGGCGCCAGGGTGGCGGCCCAGGCGTGCGGGCCAAGCGGCAGCAGCAGGCCGGCGCTGGCGGCAAAGGCGTTCAGGAATTGGCGTCGTTGCATGGCGTGCTCTCCGGATTAGCGCTGCATGAAGTCGGGGCTGCCCAGCAGCATGGCGGCGCGCAGGCGCTCATTGCTGTCGGCGATGATGTCGGCGCTGCGCTTCGAAATCGAAGCGCCCAGCGCCTGCTGCACGGTGTCGGCATCGGCGCCGGCCGACAGGGTCAGCGCGTAGCTGATACGGCGGCTCAGGCCATCGGGGTTGAGCCAGGCGCTCTCGGTGTTCTTGTAGCCGTCCGGCGTCTGGCAGCCGTACAGCGGCATGCCCAGGCGCGACAGGATGCCCACCAGCGGCTTGACTTCGGTCATCGGCATGGCGGCCGCGCGCGAGGCCGACACCACGTACTGGTAAGGGGTCTTGAACTTGGCGCCGGCGTATTGCTGGTCCATGAATTCCTGGCTGGCGAACATGGTGCGCAGCACCGAGCGGATGTCGCCGTTGCTGCTGGCCCAGGACTGCGCCATGCGCTCCACCAGGGCGGCTGGCGGCGTGTCGGCCACGAAGTACTGCGCCAGCTTGCGGCTGATATGGCGCGCGGTCGCAGGGTGCACGGCCAGTACGTCCAGCGCGTACTCGCCTTCGGCCACGCCGCGCGCGGTGACCGGCTTGCCGAGCCAGGTCTTGGGCCCGGTGTCGTGGCGGCGCGGGTCGAACACGAACTGCGCGTCGCGCTTGGGCGCGTAGGTCCAGCCGGTCAGCATGCGCGCCAGCTCGGTCACGTCCTTTTGGGTGTAGCCGCCGTCCACGCCCAGCGTGTGCAGCTCCATCAGCTCGCGCGCATAGTTTTCATTCAGGCCGCCGGCCTTGGAGACCCAGTTATCCAGGTAGAACAGCATGGCCGGGTGGCGCGCGGTGGCGCCCAGCATCTGGCGGAAGGAGCCGAACACGTAAGGACGGATGGCGTCGCGTTCATAGCTGGCCACCAGGGCGCGGTCCTGGCCCTTGCCGGCGAAGACGTTGAAGTGGTTGTACCAGAAATCGACCATCACTTCTTCCAGCTGGCGCGGGCTTTCGATGGCGCGCAGCAGGCGCGCTTCGGCCGCTTCGGACGCCATTTTCGCCACCACTTCGCGGCGCTCGCCCTGCTCGCCGTCGCGCGCTTCCTGGAAGCGGGCCAGCGCCTCGCCGGCGCTCATTTTCAGCGTCTCCAGCTTGTCCAGGCGCTGCGCCAGCGCTACCGGTAGGGCCGGCGGGTTCATTTGTTCCTCTATATAGGCCTGCACCCCGCTCTGGCGCAGCTTCTCGACATCGCCCGGGCGCGGCCCGTACGCCACCCGGTTCAACACGTGCAGGGCGGCCTGGTCGCCGGCCAGCGGCGCTGCCCAGGCGGCCGGGGAGAGTGCCGCCAGCGCGGCGATCAGTATCCAGCGTCGCATGATGTCGTCCCAATACAATGATTAACAGTCCTTTCTTTATACGCTAAGCGCCGAATTGAAGGCAAAGACTCCTTTGTATCGGGATGTTAATTGTTTGATTTATATGCTTTAATTCACGTTGCGCAAATTGAAAGGACAGCATGAAGAGTATTCAGGGCACGCTATGCGTGGCGGCCGTGCTGGCGCTCAGCGCCTGCGGCGTGACCGGGCCGGCGAAGCAGGTTGCGGCGGACGCTCCGCCGCAATGGCATACGCCCCTGCCGCACAATGGCAGCAGCGCCGAACTGGCCAACTGGTGGCAGCACCAGTCCGACCCTTTGCTGGTGCAACTGATAGAGGCCGCACAGGCGGCCAGTCCCACCATTGCCGGCGCCCAGGCGCGCTTTGCCGCAGCGCGCGTCGAGCGCACCGCGGCCGGCGCCGCCCTCGCCCCTGCGCTGACCGGCGTGCTCACTTCCACGCGAATGAGCCAGCAATCCGCCGGCGCCCCAATGAATACCACCACCCAGCTGCTGGCCCAGGCCCAGTGGGAAATCGACCTGTTCGGCGGCGGCCGCGCGCGCCGCAATGCCGCCATCGCGCGCTACGAGGGCGCCGAAGCAGGCTGGCATGAAGCCCGCGTCACCGTCGCAGCCGAAACGGCCAACCAGTATTACAGCCTGCGCGCTTGCGAAAAGCTGCTGACCGTGGCGCGCATGGATGCCGCTTCGCGCGCCCATACCGCCCGCCTGACCGACATCACCGCCAAGGCCGGCTTCCAGTCGCCGGCCTCCAATGCGCTGGCGCGCGCCAGCGCCGCCGACGGCAACAACCGCGCCGTGGCGCAGCGCGCCGCCTGCCAGAACGAACTGAAAGTACTGGTGGCGCTGACCGCCATCCCCGAACCGGCGCTGCGCGCGCGCCTGGACGACAGCGCCGCCACCGCCGTGCTGTCGCCGGCCGCCGGCGTGGCGGTCGATTCGGTGCCGGCGCAGGTGCTGGGCCAGCGTCCCGACGTTTTCAGCGCCGAGCGCGAACTGGCCGCCGCCAGCTACGACGTGGCCAGCGCGCGCGCCGACCGCCTGCCGCGCCTGGGCCTGACCGGCTCGGTGGGGCGCGGCCGCCTGCATGCCGAAGGCGAAGACATCACCGCCAACGTGTGGACCCTGGGCCCGCTGCAAATGACCCTGCCCATCATCGACTGGGGCGTACGGCGCGCCAATGTGGACGCCGCGCGCGCCCGCTACGACGCCGCCGTGGCCAACTACAAGGCCAGCGTGCGCCAGGCCGTGGCGGAAGTCGAACAGGCCCTGGTGGCGCTGCAAAGCACCCAGGAGCGCACCGCCGACGCGCAGACCGCGCTGGAAGGCTACCGCACCTTCTTCGTCGCGACCGAGGAGCGCTACCGCAACGGCCTGGCCAGCCTGCTCGAACTGGAAGAGGCCCGCCGCACCCGGCTGGCCGCAGAAAACACAGTGGTGACCTTGCAGCGCGAACGCAGCGCCGCCTGGATCGCCCTGTACCGTGCGGCAGGCGGCGGCTGGACCGCGCCCGCCGCGCAATAAGATCGGAAAAAAAATGATGAAACCACTGCACCGCACCCCGTCCGCCGTCGCCGCGCTGGCCGTCGCCACCGCGCTCGCCGCCCTGGCCCAGGCGCCATCCGCCATGGCCGACGACAAGAAGACCGCCGCCAAGCCCTCCCTGACCGTGAGCACGGTCCGTCCGCAGAAAGCCAGCCTGCCGAACCGCCTGACCGCCAACGGCAACGTCGCCGCCTGGCAGGAAGCCATCATCAGCAGCGAGTCGAACGGGCTGCGCCTGTCCGACGTCAAGGTCAACGTCGGCGACGTGGTCGACAAGGGCGAAGTGCTGGCCGTGTTTGCAGCGGAAACCCCGCAGGCCGAAGTGGCGCAGGCCAAGGCCGCGCTGATGGAAGCGGAAGCGGCGGCCGCGGAAGCCAAGGCCAACGCCGACCGCGCCCGTTCGATTGAAAGCACCGGCGCCCTGAGCGCCCAGCAGATCAGCCAATACACCACCGCCGAAGCCACCGCCCAGGCGCGCGCCGCCTCGGCCCGCGCCATGCTGAATGCGGCCGAACTGCGCCTGCGCTACACCAAAGTAGTCGCACCCGATTCGGGCGTGATCTCGGCGCGCAGCGCCACCGTCGGCGCGGTGGCAGGTCCCGGCACCGAATTGTTCCGCATGATCCGCCAGGCCCGCCTGGAATGGCGCGCCGAAGTCACCGCCGCCGACCTGCGCGGCATCAAGATCGGCTCCAGCGCCGTGGTGAAAGCCGCCAACGGCAGCGAGCTGACCGGCAAGGTGCGCATGGTGGCGCCGACCATCGACCCGCAGACCCGCTCCGCCCTGGTCTATGTCGACCTGCCGCCGAATAACGGCAAGCAGCCGCCTTTCAAGGCCGGCATGTTCGCCACCGGCCACTTCGAGCTTGGTGCTTCCGAAGCGCTGACCGTGCCGCAGCAGGCGATCACCGTGCGCGATGGCTTCAGCTACGTGTTCCGCCTGAACCAGGACCAGCGCGTGAGCCAGGTCAAGGTGCAGCCGGGCCGCCGCCTCGGCGACCGCATCGAAGTGCTGTCCGGCCTGCCCGCCGATGCGCTGATCGTGGCCGCCGGCGCCGGCTTCCTGAACGACGGCGACCTGGTCCGCAATGCCGGTGCGCCGGCGCCGGCCCGCTAAGGAGGCGCCGTGAATTTCTCCTCCCTCTCGATCAAGCACCCGGTCCCGGCGATCATGCTGTTCATCCTGCTGTCGCTGGCGGGGTGGATGGCCTATATCGCCAACCCGGTGCAGGACTTCCCCGACATCGAACTGCCGCTGGTCATCGTCAACGCTTCCCTGCCCGGCGCCGCGCCGGCCCAGCTGGAAACCGAAGTGGCGCGCAAGATCGAAGACTCGGTGGCCACGCTGCAGGGCGTGAAGAACATCCACGCCAAGGTGCTGGACGGCACCGCCACCATCACTGTTGAATTCATCCTCGAAAAGAACCTGTCCGACGCCGTCAACGAGGTGCGCGACGCCGTGACCCAGGTACGCGCCGACATGCCGGCCGAGATGCGCGACCCGGTGGTCAGCAAGGTGTCCACCGCCGGCCGCGTGATCCAGACCTTCGTCGTCACGCCCAAGGAAGGCGCGCGCATCGACGACGCGGACCTGAGCTGGTATGTCGACAACACCATTTCCAAGAAGCTGCTGGCGGTGAAAGGCATTGGCGCGGTCAAGCGGGTCGGCGGCGTGAACCGCGAAATCCGCGTCGAGCTGGACGACCAGCGCATGGCCGCCCTGCGCGTGTCGGCGCTGGACGTTTCGCGCCTGCTGCGCCAGGTCCAGAAGGAAGCGCCGGGCGGGCGCGGCGACGTGAGCGGCGCCGAGCAGTCGGTGCGCACCATCGCCACCGTGCAAAGCGCGCAGGAACTGGCGCAGATGGACCTGCCGCTGGGCGATGGCCGCCACGTGCGCCTGGAGCAGGTGGCCAGGGTCAGCGACACCGTCGCCGAGCCGCGTTCGGAAGCGGCGCAGGACGGCAAGAAAGTGGTGGCCTTCGAGGTCTTCCGCACCAAGGGCGCCAGCGAGACCCAGGTCGCCAACGACGCGCGCGCCGCGGTGGAAGAATTGCGCAAGGCGCATCCGACCATCGACATCGTGCAAACCATCGACAACGCCGAACCGGTGGACGAGAACTTCGCCGGCTCGATGGAGCTGCTGTACGAAGGCGCCATCCTGGCGGTGCTGGTGGTGTGGTGGTTCCTGCGCGACTGGCGCGCCACCCTGGTGGCGGCGTCCGCCCTGCCGCTGTCGGTGCTGCCGGCCTTCCTCGGCATGTACTGGATGGGCTATACGCTCAACACCGTGACCCTGCTGTCGCTGGCCCTGGTGGTCGGCGTGCTGGTGGACGACGCCATCGTGGAGATCGAAAACATCGAACGCCACCTGCACATGGGTAAAACCCCGATGCAGGCCGCGATGGAAGCGGCCGACGAAATCGGCATGGCGGTGATCGCCACCACCTTCGCCCTGGTGGCAGTGTTCCTGCCGACCGCCTTCATGGGCGGCATCCCCGGCAAATTCTTCAAGCAGTTCGGCTGGACGGCGGTGCTGGCGGTGCTGGCCTCGCTGGTGGTGGCGCGCTTGCTGACGCCGATGATGGCGGCGCACCTGCTGAAACCGACCAGCAAGCCGCACGCGGAAGACGGCTGGATCATGCAGCGCTATATGAAGGCGATGCGCTGGTGCCTGCAAAACCGCGGCAAGACCGCGCTGGCGGCGGGCGCCTTCTTCGTCGGCTCGATCATGCTGGTCGGCCTGCTGCCGACCGGCTTCGTACCGCCGGCCGACCGCGGCCAGACCATGGTCAACCTGGAACTGCCGCCCGGCTCCACCCTGGCCGAAACCCGCGCCATTGCCGAACGGGCGCGCCTGGCCATCATGGAAATCAAGCCGGTGACCGGCGTGTTCAGCTCCATCGGCGGCGGCTCCTCCGGCGACGCCTTCGCCCCCGGCGCTGCGGCCGAGGCGCGCCGCGCGGTGCTGACCATCACCACCAAGCACCGCAACGACCGCAAGGAATCGATTGCCGATATCGACAATATGATCCGCGACAAGCTGGCCAGCCTGCCCGGCGCGCGCTTCACCGTCGGCCCGCCGGATACCGGCGTCAAGATGCAGCTGGTGCTGCGCTCGGACGACCCAGTGGCGCTGATCGAATCGGCGCGCAAGGTGGAACGCGACCTGCGCACCCTGCAAGGCATCGGCAACGTGACCTCCAGCGCCTCGCTGGTGCGCCCGGAGATCATCGTACGCCCCGACTTTGCCAGGGCCGCCGACCTGGGCGTGACCGCCAACGCCATCGGCGAAACGGTGCGCGTGGCGACCGCCGGCGATTACGACTTCGAGCTGACCAAGATGAACCTGGCCGAACGCCAGGTGCCGATCCGCGTCAAGCTGCCGGACCATGTGCGCGCCGACCTGGACGCCATCGGCCGCCTGACCGTCCCTGGCCGCAACGGCCCGGTAATGCTGGCCAATGTCGCCACCCTCACGGTGGAATCCGGCCCGGCCCAGATCGACCGCCTGAACCGCAGCCGCAACGTGACGCTGGACGTGGAACTGGGCAGCCGCTCGCTGGGCGAGCTGGATGAAGAAGCGCGCAACCTGCCGTCGATGAAGAACCTGCCGTCCAGCGTGACGCGGGCCGAGCTGGGCGACACCCAGGAAATGGCGGCGCTGTTCGCCAGCTTCGGTATCGCCATGCTGATCGGCGTGCTGTGCATCTACGGCGTGCTGGTGCTGCTGTTCCACGACTTCCTGCAGCCGCTTACCATCCTGGCCGCGCTGCCGCTGTCGATCGGCGGCGCCTTCGTGGCGCTGCTGGTGACGCAGAAGGCGCTGTCGATGCCGTCCATGATCGGCCTGATCATGCTGATGGGGATCGTGACCAAGAACTCGATCCTGCTGGTCGACTACGCGATCCTGGCGCGCGCCGAAGGCATGAGCCGTTTCGACGCGCTGGTGGACGCCTGCCACAAGCGTTCACGCCCGATCCTGATGACCACCATCGCCATGGGCGCGGGCATGATGCCGCTGGCCCTGGGCTGGGGCGCCGACCCGAGCTTCCGCTCGCCGATGGCGACGGCGGTGATCGGCGGCCTGATTACCTCCACCCTGCTGTCGCTGCTGGTGGTGCCGGCCGTGTTCACCTACGTCGATGATGCCGAGCACCTGATCAAGCGCCTGGTGCGCAAGGTGCGCAAGCCGCACAAGCACGCCCCGGCCCCGGTCGCGGAATAGGGATCGGCCATCGCCTAACCTACGGCAGAACCCGTGTCTACTAAAGAGCCTGACCCCAAGGTGGACACGGGCGCGACTGTAGCGTTCAGACGGCGGGCGGGTCGGTCTCGCGGTCGAAACTGCGGTGGCTGGCGAGGGCCTGGATGAAGGCGGCCAGGGCGGGCTGCAGGTCGGATGGGTCGGTGCCGACCAGGCCGGGGTCGTGCGCTCCGTCGGGCAGCGTGGCCGGCAGGCCGGCTGCTCCCAGCAACATGGCGCCGGCGCCCACCGCCATCAGCGGTTTGCAGTGGCGGTACTGCAAGGTGACGAACTCCACCGCCAGCGCATTGGACGACAGTTCTTCGGCCGCCGCCGACCCGTCAGGAATCACGACCGCGTCGAACACCACGGCGGGACCGGTTTCCAGCGACATATCGGCCTCCAGCCCGCCCACCATGCCGACGTGCGGCCCGACCAGGCGTGTGACGGCGCCCTGCCCTTCCAGCTCCGCCTGCAGCGTATCGACCATGGCCTCGTCGCAGCCGGCAGCGATCAGCAGCGCCACCTTGCGGCCGCGGATGCCGGTCTGGCCGGGCCGCGACATCAGCGACAGGCCGGGTGAAGGCTGGTAGCTGGGCAGCTCAAACGCGGCGGCGATGGGCTGCGGGTCGGGCACCGTGCTGCCAAGCCGCAGCGCCACCATGTCGGCCAGCGCGGCATCGACATTGGCCAGCATGGCCAGCGTGCGCTGGCGGATCGCCGGCACCTGCACCTTGCTCAACTCAAAGCTGAAGGCGTGTGCGATGTGCATTTGTTCGTGCGGCGACTGGCTTTGCCAGAACAGGCGCGCCTGCGAGTAGTGGTCGGCGAACAACTCGGGCTTGCCGCGCACCTTGTCTTCCTGCACCGGCTCGGGGAAACTCATGAAGCCGATGCGGCCGGCCTGGAACGGGCAGCCGCCGCCCAGCGAATTCGGTTCGTAGGCCACGCGGCCGCGGTGGATGGCCTGGCGGTGCATGCCGTCGCGCTGGTTGTTGTGCACTTGCGCCAGCGGTGCGTTGATCGGGATTTCGTGGAAATTCGGCCCGCCGAGGCGGCTGATCTGGGTGTCGATGTAGGAATGGATGCGCCCCGCCAGCAAAGGGTCGTTGCTGAAGTCGATACCGGGCACCACGTGGGCGGCGCAGAAGGCCACCTGTTCGGTCTCGGCGAAGAAGTTGTCCGGATTGCGGTCCAGCACCAGCCGCCCCACCGCCTGCAGCGGCACCATTTCCTCCGGCACGATCTTGGTCGGGTCCAGCACGTCAAACGGGAATTCGGCGGCATCCTCTTCGCTGAAGACCTGCAGCGCCAGCTCCCATTCCGGGTACTCGCCCAGCTCGATTGCTTCCCACAGGTCGCGGCGGTGGAAGTCGGGGTCGGCGCCGGAAATGCGCACCGCTTCGTCCCACACCAGCGAATGGGTGCCCTGCTTCGGGATCCAGTGGAACTTGACGAAGCGCGACTGCCCGGCTGCATTCACCAGGCGGAAGGTGTGCACGCCAAAGCCCTGCATGGTGCGGAAGCTGCGCGGGATGGCGCGGTCCGACATCACCCACATCAGCATATGCATCGACTCCGGCATCAGCGAGACGAAATCCCAGAAGGTGTCGTGCGCGCTGGCCGCCTGCGGCATGGCGTTGTGCGGCTCGGGTTTGACGGAATGTACCAGGTCGGGGAACTTCATTGCGTCCTGGATGAAGAACACCGGGATATTGTTGCCGACCAGGTCCCAGTTGCCTTCGTCGGTATAAAACTTGACGGCGAAGCCGCGCACATCGCGCGCGGTATCGGTCGACCCGCGCTCGCCGGCCACGGTGGAAAAGCGCACGAAGACCGGCGTGCGCTTGCCGTCTTCGGCGAAAGGCGCGGCGCGCGTCAGCGTGGACAGTTCCTTGTAACACTCGAAGTAGCCGTGGGCGGCCGAGCCGCGCGCATGCACCACGCGCTCGGGGATGCGCTCGTGGTCGAAGTGCGTGATCTTTTCGCGTAGGATGAAGTCTTCCAGCAGGGCCGGCCCGCGCAGGCCGGCCTTCAGTGAGTTCTGGTTATCGGCAATGGGTACGCCCTGGTTGGTGCTCAGAGCGCGCTCGCTGGCGTCGGTGCGCACGCGGTCGAGCGGACCGTTGGCGGGATTGTCGCCTTGCGGCGGCACCCCGCTGCCGGTCTTGGGCGAGGCGTTGCTTTCGCTCGCAGTGCTGGCGGTTTCCAGCGCATCGGCTGCGCTGGACGATGCGCCGGCGGGTGGTACCCCCGCACCATGCTCGGCAGCCTTGTTGACGTTGTATTCAAATTGCGCGGCCAGGTCGGCGCCGCTTTTTGCCGGGTCAGGTTTGGAGGTGGCCACGTTATGCTCCCCGGTTCAATGCTTGCGCGAACCGAGCAGCTTGGACACGGCGTAGCCGGCGGCCAGCGCTACCAGCAGGGATTTGCCGGGGCTGCTGCGCACATAGTTGGCGCCCGACTCGGCAAAACGCTTGTAGGCGGCGCCCAGCTGGTCGGTCTTGGCGCCCACCTGCTCGCTGATGCTGGAGATATTGTCGGCTACTTTGTCGACCGTGCTGTGCACGCCGGCGCGCAGGTCTTTGACTGGGTTGTCGCTGGAGGTGATGTTGTGGTCCATGATCGGGGTCCTCTTTATCGTGGTTGGGGTGGAAGGATCACGATAAGGCTGTCCTGCTGCATCCACCGTGCGCCAGCTAACGATGTGCGCGTGCGATTTCTGGCAACCTGCTTGCATGATTCCTGTTGATCCAGTGCCCAGCGCTACCGCGCCGGTGCCGGCCAATACTGCGCCGCCTGTTGTTCCCGCGCAGCCTGCAGCGGCAACGGTGACGGCGCCGAGCGTATCGTCCCTGGGCTTATTCCTATCCAATCTTGTGCTGGCGCAGCGCAGCGTGCGTGAACTGGCCGCCAGCGGCGGTGACGCGGCGGCGTTTGCCGATGCGGCGCAGCAGCTGGTGGGCAACGTCAATGCGAACTCGCCGGCTTCGCTGGCAGCGGTACTGTCTTCACAGCAAGCGGGGCTGGCGCAGGCGGGCATCAGCGTTGGCAGCGATGGTGTGCTGGCGGCGGACCAGCCAGCGCTGGAAGCGGCGTTCAATGCGTCGCCGCAGCGGGCGCTGTCGGCGCTCGATACTGCGATCGGGGCGCTGGCGCAGGCGGCGGGGGAATTGCAGCCGTCTTCCGTGGCGCAGGCGCTGGCGGAGGATGCGGTTGCGCCGGCGGCGGCGCCTTCGCCTAACCTGGCCGAGTTGTCGGTGCAGGAGCGGGCGGCGGCGGAACGCCTGGCTGAAACGCGGCGCGAGGCGCAGGCGGCGCTGGTGGTCAATGAACAGGAAGATACGCAGCAGCAGCGCGCGGCCGAATTGCAGGCGGCGGAGGTGCGGCAGCTGACCAGCACCCGCGAGCAGGATCTGGCGGCGCAGGCGCTGGCCGATCGGCTGGAGGCGGCGCGCCGCGCGGCGCGGGGGCGGGGGGG
>NZ_JASATG010000064.1:0-10473 GCF_038440195.1 Pseudoduganella sp. OTU4001
CGGGCCGGCGCCGCCGCGCGCCGCGCCGGGGGCGCCGCGGCGCGGCCCGGCATGGGACTGCGCCGGACTGTGGTCGAAGCGCGACAGCGGCGCCGCCATCTGCGCCAGCACGGCCGGCGCGCCGGCAAACCCCATCCATCCACACATCCCGCCCATAGCGTTCCCTTCCGCTTACACGAAGACTTCCAGCGCTGCCGGATGGCTCAGGAAAGCCGCCGGACTGGCTGTGGCGCCATAGGCGCCCGATTGCAATACCACCACCAGGTCGCCCGCTTGCGCCTGGCCCAGTTCCATCTGGTCGGCCAGCAGGTCGAGCGGGGTGCACAGCGGGCCGACCACCGAGGCCAGTTCGCGCGGGCCGCCCGCCACCTTGTTGCCGATCACCACCGGGTAATTCTTGCGGATCACCTGGCCGAAGTTGCCGGAGGCCGACAGGTGGTGGTGCAGGCCGCCGTCGGTCACCAGGAACACCTGGCCGCGCGACTCCTTGCGGTCAACCACCCGGCATACATAGGCGCCGGCCTCGCCCACCAGGTAGCGGCCCAGCTCGATCACCACTTGCGCGCCCTGCAGGCGCGGCCGGACCTCATCGAGGATGCGCGCCAGGTTGGCGCCGACGGCCGGCAGGTCAAGCCGCTCCTCGCCCGGGAAATACGGGATGCCGAAGCCGCCGCCGATATTCAGGATGCGCGGCGCGCGCGGCGCCGCCTCGGCCAGGCGCAGCGCCAGCGCAAAGGTCTTTTCATGGGCTTCCTGCAGCGCCGCCACCTTCAAATTCTGCGAGCCGCTGAAAATGTGGAAGCCGTGGAAGTCCAGCCCCAGCGCGCCGATGCGCGCCAGCATGGCCGGCACCTTCTCGGCGTCGACGCCGAACTGCTTGGGGCCGCCGCCCATTTTCATGCCGGACGATTTCAGCTCGAAGTCCGGGTTCACCCGCACATTGACTTTCGGCACGATGCCGAGGCGCTGGCCGATCACGGCGGCGCGCTCCAGCTCGCCTTCCGATTCCAGGTTCAGCACGATGCCGGCGGCAATCGCGCAGGACAGCTCGGCCTCGCCCTTGCCGGGGCCGGCAAAGCTGATCAGGGCCGGGTCCATCACGGTATCGAGCGCCACCCGCAGCTCGCCGCCGGACGCCACATCGAGGCCGTCGACCAGGGTTGCCATATGCTGCACCACGGCCGGCATCGGGTTGGCCTTCATGGCGTAATGCAGGTGCACCTCGGCCGGCAGCGCGGCGCGCAGCTCGGCCACGCGGGCCGTCATGGCGGCGCGCGAGTAGGCGTAGAACGGGGTCTGGCCGACCCGGGCTGCCAGACGCGGCAGCGGGATGCCGCCGATCAGCAGGCAGTCGTCCTCGACCGCGAATTGCAGCAGCGGCGCGTGCTGCGGGCGGGCGCGCGGGGTGTCCATGCTCATGCGCCCTCCGCGAAGGCGTCCTGGTACTGGGTCGACAGCAGCTTGCGGTCGATCTTGCCGTTCGGGTTGCGCGGCAGGCTGGCCTCGGCAATGATGACCTTCTGCGGCAGCATATAAGCCGGCAGGTGCGGTTTCAGCGCCGCCAGCAAGTCGGAGGCGGTCAGCGCCACGCCGTCGCGCGGCAGCGCCACCAGCACGATGGCCTGGCCCAGCGCCGGATGCGCCACGCCCAGCGCGGCCGCCTCGGCCACCGCATCGCGCGCATACACCACTTCCTCCACCTCGGTCGGCGAGACGCGGTAGCCGGAAGTCTTGATCATTTCATCGTTGCGGCTGATGAAGTAGAGGAAGCCTTCCTCATCCTTGCGCACCGTGTCGCCCGACCACACCGCCAGCTCCGGCAGCGGCAGGCCGTACTGCAGGGCGCCGATCGGCTTGAAGCGTTCGGCGGTCTTGGCCGGGTCGTTCCAGTAGCCGAGCGAGACCAGGGCGCCGCGGTGCACCAGCTCGCCCGGTTCGCCCGGCGCGCATTCGGAACCGTCCGGGCGCAGCACCATCACTTCGGCATTCGGGATCGCCTTGCCCATCGAATCGGGACGGCGCTCCAGTTCTTCCGGCGGCAGGAAAGTGCTGCGGAAGGCTTCGGTCAAGCCGTACATCAGGAACGGTTTGGCATTCGGCAGCGCGGCGCGCAGCGCGTCCAGGGTCGGGCGCTGCATGGCGCCGCCGGAATTGGTCAGGTAGCGCAGGGTGCAATCGGCCGGCCAGGGCAGCGGCGCCAGCTGGATCCACAGCGGCGGCACGGCAGCCAGGCCGGTGATTTTTTCCGCCACCACGGCATTCAGCACGTCGCGCGGCAGCAGGTGGTTGATCAGGACGGCAGTCGCGCCGGCGTGGAACGCCGTGGTCAGCTGGCTCAGGCCGTAGTCGAAGGACAGCGGCAGCACGGCCAGCAGGCGGTCGTCCGGGGTATTGCCGAGGTAGCTGGCCACGCTGGCGGCGCCGGCCACCATATTCCGGTGCGACAGCACCACGCCTTTCGGCTTGCCGGTGCTGCCCGAGGTGTACAGGATGGCGGCCATGTCGCCGTCGATGGCGCGGTGCGGCGTCCAATGGGCCGGGGCGGCCGCCAGCGCCGCCTCCCAGCCGGTGACGGCGGCGCCGGCCAGCGCCGGCGGCGTGGCCTGGCCGACCACGATCACGTCGCGCAGGTCGCGGCAATGGGCCAGCGCATCCTGCAGCAGGCGCAGGCGGTCGACCGAGGTCACCAGCACGCGCACATTGCAGTCGGCCAGGATGTAGGCCACCTGTTCCGGCTTCAGCAAGGGGTTGATCGGCACGAACACGCCGCCGGCGGCGGCGGCGCCGAACATGGCGGCCACGTTCTCGACATTCTTTTCCATGTAGACCGCGACCCGCTCGCCGCGCGCCAGGCCGCGCGCCAGCAGGGCGCCGGCGCTGCGCCGCACCAGGGCGGCCAGGGCGGCATAGTCGAGGCGCTGGGCGCCGTAGACCAGCGCTTCGGCGGCGGGGCTGCGCTGCGCCGAACGGAACAGCAGGTCGTGAATCAGGTCGCTCATGGGAATTCCAGATTAGGGCAGGGGCGGCAGGCCCGACTGTGCAATATTAGCATTTTACAATTGCGCAACTCCGCAAAGCCACAATATTTGCTGCCGAAAAAGCAACAAGCGTGACAAATTTGCCATCGATTGTGTTTTAATTAAGCCCCACCGCCGCGCCCGCTTACGGCGGGGTTATACTTGTTTGACCGCCATTCTTGAAGCGACCGCCGGCATGGGCAATTCTACCGTTTCCAACCTCGACGACAACGCATCCGCCGCGGCGGCCCCTGTGCCAGCCTGGCCGCCGGCGCAGCTGCCGACCAGCCCGGTACTTTCGCTGGCCTCCTTCGGCCACGCCAGCGCGCCCGCCGTGCCATCCATCCTCGACGCTCCCGAGCGCCGCTATGTCACCAGCGGCCGCGTGGCCATTGCGCTGGCGCTGCGCCAGGCCGGCGTGCAGCCGGGCGATGCGGTGCTGGTGCCGGCCTACCACTGCGCCTCGATGGTCGAGCCCGTGATCTGGGCCGGCGCCACCCCGGTGTTCTACCGCATCAAGGCCGACACCGCGGTCGACCTGGACGACGTGGCCGGCAAGCTGGACGGCCGCTGCAAGCTGCTGATGGCCACCAATTACTTCGGCTTCCCGCAGGATTTGCCGGCCTTGCGCGCTTTTTGCGATGCGCACGGCCTGCAGCTGCTGGAAGACTGCGCGCACGCCTTCCTCGGTTCGGTGGGCGGACGCCCGCTGGGCAGCTGGGGCGATTACGCGATTGCCTCCAGCATGAAATTCTTCCCGCTGTACGAGGGCGGCTGCCTGGTGTCGGCGCGCCACCCGCTGGCCACTGTACAGCTGCAGTCGGCCGGCGCCGGCTTTGAAATCAAATCCATGTTGAATACGCTGGAAAGCGGCTGGGGCTATGGCCGCATGCCCGTGCTGCGCGCCCTGAGCTGGGCGCCGCTGCAGCTCAAAGCGGTGCTGTGGCGCCTGCTCAAGGCGCGCCGCAGGGCCGACGCCGCGCCGCTGGCGCCCGGCTCCTCGGACGGCGGCTTCAGTTTCGACCCGCGCTGGCTGGACAAGCGCTCCTCGCTGATGTCGCGCCTGATGCTGCGCCTGGTGTCGCGCCGCCGCATGGGCGCGCTGCGCCGCCGCCACTACCAGCAGCTGCAGAACGCCCTGGGCCAGCTGCCCGGCTGCCAGCCGCTGTTCGCGCAACTGCCCGACGGCGTCTACCCCTGGGTCTTCCCGCTCAAGGTGGAGCAGCCGCAGGCGCTGTTCCGCACCCTCAAGTCGCGCGGCGTGCCGGTGGTGCGCTTTGGCGAATTCCTGTGGCCGGGGGTCGACGCCAGCGTCTGCGCCAACAGCGTGACCTTATCGCGCCAGGTGCTGCAACTGCCCTGCCACCAGGAGTTGCGCGCCAGCGAGCTGGCCTGGATGATCGCGCAAGTGCGCAGCGCCGTGGAGGCCAGCGCCGCATGAAATGGACCCTCTTGCCGGCCAGCGCCCTGGCCGACCACGCCGACGCCTGGCGCAGCTTCAACGCCGCCACCGCCGCCACCCCGCTGCTGGAACCGGAATTCGTGCTGCCCCTGCTGGCCTGCTTCGGCGACGGCAGCGAACTGCTGGCGATCGGCCGCCAGCACGACAAGATCATCGCCATGGGCATCCTGGCGCGCAGCCAGCGCGGCGGCTGGGCCACCTTCCAGCCGTCGCAGGCCCCGCTCAGCCTGTGGATGCACGCGCCGCTGCCGCCGCTCGAAGAGGTGCTGGCCAGCCTGCTGCGCGCCCTGCCCGGCTGGCCGCTCATGCTCAGCCTGACCCAGCGCGACCCGCAGCTGGAAGTGCGGCCGCCGGCCGCCGCCACGCTCGGCACCGACGACTATATCCGCACCGCCCGCATCACCCTGGCCGGCAGCTTTGCCGATTACTGGGCCGCGCGCGGCAAGAACCTGCGCAGCAACCTGAAAAAGCAGCGCTCCCGGCTGGACAAGGAAGGCACGGCCACCCGCCTCAGCGCCAGCCGCGCGCCGGAACAGATGGCGGCCGCCATCGCCGACTACGGGCGGCTGGAAAGCGCCGGCTGGAAAGCCGGCCGCGGCACCGCCGTGCACCCGGACAACGCCCAGGGCCGCTTCTACCAGGGCATGCTGGAAGGCTTTGCCCGCCGCGGCGCGGCCTGCGTCTACCGCTACCACTTCGGCGAACAGCTGGTGGCGATGGACCTGTGCATCGAGGGCCACGGCTGCCTGATCGTGCTGAAAACCACCTATGACGAGAGTGTGCCGTCCAGCCTGTCGCCCACCATGCTGATGCGCGAAGAATGCGTGCAGCAATTGTTTGACGAGCAGCGTTTCGCCCGCCTGGAGTTCTATGGCAAGGTGATGGAATGGCATACGCGCTGGACCGAGGAAATCCGGACCATGTACCATGTCAACCTTTATCGTTGGCCCGGGATGTTGTCGATGCACAACCTGGTCCGCAACCGCCATGCGCTGGCGGCCCGGCTGCGTGCCCGTTTGGGCGGCGCGCGCCCGGCGCCGCCCGTGGCGGAACACCCAACCACGGAGTAATCAATGCTGTACTTGCAAGAAGTCAAAACCATCCTCACCGACGTGCTCGCCCTGGGTCCGGCCGGCCAGCACCTGGAAGCCGATTCCGCCCTGCTGGGCAGCCTGCCGGAACTCGATTCGATGGCGGTGGTACAGCTGATCGGTGCGCTGGAGGAGCAATTCGGCTTCACCGTCGACGATGACGAAATCAGCGCCGCCACCTTCGCCACCCTGGGCAGCCTGGCCAGCTTCGTCCAGTACAAGCTGACCGCATGATGCCTGACGCCGCACCGCAAGCCCTGTTTCTCGCGCACGGTGCGGCGGCACGCTTCGCTCTCTACCATGCGCCGGCGGCGCCCTGCCGCGGCGCCTGGCTCTACCTGCACCCGTTTGCCGAGGAAATGAACAAGGCGCGCCGCATGGCCGCCTTGCAGGCGGCTGCGCTGGCGGCGCAGGGCTGGGCCGTGCTGCAGCTCGATCTGCACGGCTGCGGCGACAGCGCCGGCGATTTCGGCGAGGCCAGCTGGGATAGCTGGCGCGCCGACGTGGCGCTCGGCCTGGACTGGCTGCAAGAGACCCTGGGCACGCAACTGCCGCAGGCGCCCGGCCTGTGGGGCCTGCGCCTGGGCGCCTTGCTGGCGCTCGACTATGCGCAGCACCCGGCCGGCCTGGCGCCGTCGCGCCTGCTGCTGTGGCAGCCGGTGCTGCAAGGCGCGGCCCACCTGACCCAGTTCCTGCGCCTGCAATTGGCGGCGCAGATGCTGGGCGAGGGCGGCCCCGAAGGCGGCACGGCGGCACTGCGCGCCACCCTGGCGGCCGGCACGCCGCTGGAAATCGCCGGCTATGCATTGAACCCGGCCCTGGCCCTGGCGCTGGACGGCCTGGACGGCACGCGCCAGGCGCCGCCCTGCCCGGTCCATTGGCTGGAAGTGGTGGCCGAGGCCGGACGTCCCCTGTCGCCCGCCGCCCAGCGCGTGGCGCGCCAGTGGCAGGAAGCCGGCGCCAGCGTGCTGACCGCCAGCGCGCCCGGCCCGCAATTCTGGGCCACCCAGGAAATCGCCGAAGCGCCAGCCCTGCTGCAAGCCACCACCGCCGTGCTGGAGGAGGCCTGCCATGCTTGACGAACAGGCGCTGACCTTCGGCTGCCAGGGCGAGACCCTGGTCGGCATCCTCAGTCCGGCGGCCGCACCGGCCGCGCGCGGCGTGCTGATCGTGGTGGGCGGGCCGCAATACCGCGCCGGCAGCCACCGCCAGTTCGCCCTGCTGGCGCGCGCGCTGGCGGCACGCGGCATTCCCACCCTGCGCTTCGACTACCGCAGCATCGGCGACAGCAGCGGCGCGCCGCGCACCTATGAGGCGGTGCAGGACGACCTGCGCTGCGCCATCGACGCCTTCCAGGCCGCCGTGCCGGGTCTGCGCGAGGTGGTGCTGTGGGGTTTGTGCGACGCCGCCGCCGCCGCCCTGTTCTACGGCCACCGCGACCCGCGCGTGGCCGGCCTGGTGCTGCTCAACCCGTGGGCGCGCAGCGCCGCCGGCCTGGCGCGCGCCACCCTGCGCCACTATTACTGGGCGCGCCTGCGCGACCCGGCGCTGTGGCGCAAGCTGGCGCGCGGCCAGTTCGCGCTGGGCGCCAGCCTGCGTTCGCTGTTCGGCCAGTTGGGCGCCGCACGCCAGGCCGCTGCGGCGCCCGCCAGCCCCGCGCAGCCGGCGGCAGCCGCGCCAGCGGCCCTGCCGCGCGACGGCAGCGCGCCCCCTTTGACCCCCGACCTGCACCCGCGCCTGCTCGATGGCATGCAGCGCTTCCGCGGCCGGGTCCTGTTCATTTTCAGTGGCGCCGACCTGACGGCGCAGGAGTTCCTCGACATGTGCAAGGCTTCGCGTCCCTGGCGGCGCATGCTGGCTGCGCCCACGGTGCAGCAGCACACGCTGGCCGCGGCCGACCATACCTTCTCGCGCCGCGCCTGGCGCGACCAGGTCGCCGACTGGACTGCCGACTGGGTGGCCGCATGGTGAAGCGCGTCCTGATGGTGGCGTTCCACTTCCCGCCGCTGCGCGGCAGCAGCGGCATCCAGCGCACCCTGAAATTCGTGCAATACCTGCCCACGCTGGGCTGGCAGCCGCTGGTGCTGTCGGCCCACCCGCGCGCCTACGCCAACCAGGGACCGGACCAGATGGGCGAGATCCCGCCCGGCACCGTGGTCGCGCGCGCCTGGGCGCTCGATGCGGCGCGCCACCTGTCCTGGCGCGGCCGCTACGTGGGCTGGACCGCCCTGCCCGACCGCTTCGCCAGCTGGACCCTGGGCGCGCTGCCGGCCGCCCTCGGCCTGGTGCGCCGCCACCGGCCGCAAGTGATCTGGAGCACCTTCCCGATTGCCAGCGCCACCCTGATCGGCCTGCTGCTGCACAAGCTGACCGGGCTGCCGTGGATTGCCGATTTCCGCGACCCGATGACCGATGACGGCTATCCGGAACACCCGCGCGTGTGGCGGGTCTGGCGCTGGATCGAACGCCAGGCCGTGCGCCAGGCGGCGCATGTGGTGTGCACCACGCCGGGCGCGGTGGTGACCTACCGCACCCGCTATCCGGAGATCCCGGCCGAACGCTTCGTGGTGATCGAAAACGGCTACGACGAAGAGAATTTCCGCGACGCCAGCCAGGCCGCGCCGCAGGCGGCGCCCGGCCAGCCGCTGACCCTGGTGCATAGCGGCATCATCTACCCGTCCGAACGCGACCCGGTGCCCCTGTTCCGCGCGCTGGCCGAACTCAAGGCCGAGGGCGCCATCGACGCGGCGCGCCTGCAGATCCGCCTGCGCGCCACCGCGCACGACGAGTATGTCGGCAAGCTGCTGGCCGAGCACGGCATCAGCGACCTGGTGCACCTGGCGCCGCATATCGCCTACCGCGCCGCGCTGGCCGAAATGCTGAGCGCCGACGGCTTGCTGGTGCTGCAGGCCAGCAATTGCAACCACCAGATCCCGGCCAAGCTATACGAGTACCTGCGCGCCGGACGCCCGATCCTGGCCCTGACCGATGCCGCCGGCGACACCGCCGCCGCCTTGCGCGCGGCCGGCGTCGACACCATTGCGCCGCTGGACGACAAGGACGGCATCAAACGCGGCCTGCTGCAGTTCCTGGCGCTGGCCGCCGCCGGCCAGGCGCCGCTGCCAGGCGCCGCCGCCGTGGCCGGCGCCACGCGGCGGGCCCGCGCCACCCAACTGGCCGAGCTGCTCGACAGCCTGCTGCCGCAATCGCAACGCGCACCGGCCGCCCTCGCCGGCCCTACGGAGGAAGCATGAGATATCCAGCCCTGATTGTCGCCTGTGCCTGGCTGTGCGCCGCCGCCAGCGCCGCCGCCAAGCCCTATTGCGGCGACCTCAATACCCGCTCGGGGTACGGCCCCTTCGACTACCGCACCGCCAGCCAGGTCAACAAGGACCTGGTGGAGGGCGCCCACCTGACCGACGATGTGCGGCGTGGCATCAAGGGCAGTTCGGGCCAGATCGGCGCCGACTTGCAATACACGCTGGTGATCTTCCCCAACCATCCGCAAGCGCTGAACACGCTCATCATGCTGGCCGCGCGCGCGCCCGGCAAGCCTATCTCGGGCATGACTTACCCGATCGAATGCTGGTTCGAGCGGGCGGTCCGCTTCCAGCCCGACGATGCCAGCGCATGGACCCTGTTCGCCAACTATTTGTATGGCATCGGCCAGGGCGAACGCGGCATGCCGATGCTGCAGAAAGCGGCCGAACTCGATCCGGACAACCCGTCGATCAATTACAACCTGGGCCTGGCCTATGCCAAGCAGCGCCAGTACGACAAGGCGCTGCCGTATGCGCATAAGGCGTACCAGCAAGGCTTTCCGCTGCCGGGCCTGAAACAGCTGCTGGTCAGCGCCAAGAAGTGGACCGACCCGCCAGCGCTGCCAGCGCCGGCCGAGGACGCGGACCCGCAGCCGGCAGCCGCGGCGCCGACGCAGCAGCCATGATGCGCCTGCTCGGACGCCGCGCGGCGGCATTGGCCGCGCTGGCGGCGCTGCTGGCGGCCGCCAGCGTGTACCCGGCGCCGCCGCTGCTGCTGGCGCTGCTGCTCGGCGGCTATATGGCTTTGCTGCTGTGGAAGCCGGAAGCCTGGCTGGTGGCCGTGCCGGCCCTGCTGCCGGTGCTCGACTTCGCGCCCTGGACCGGCTGGTTCTTCCTGGAAGAGCTGGACTTGCTGCTGCTGGCCACCTGCGCCGCCGGCTACTGGCGCCTGGGACGCGCGCGCGCGCCGACCAAGCTGCCGGGCGGCGCGCGCTTCGCGCTGGGCCTGTTCGTGCTGTGCTACCTGGTGGCGGCCTGGCGCGGCGTCATGCCGCTGGCCCCGCTCGACGCCAATTCCTTTGCCAGCTACAGCAGCCCCTACAACGGCCTGCGCGTGCTGAAAGGCGTGCTGTGGCCGCTGCTGCTGCTGCCGCTGCTGCGCGCCACCGCCGGCGAGCAGGGCGCCAACCTGCGGCGCCTGCTGGTGCCGGGCATGCTGCTGGGCCTGACCGCCTGCAGCCTGGCCGTGGTGTGGGAACGCCTGGCCTTCCCCGGCCTGTTCAATTTCTCCAGCGACTACCGCCCCACCGCACCGTTTTCCGCCATGCACACCGGCGGCGCCGCGCTCGACGCCTACCTGGCGATGGCCTTCCCCTTCGTCACGCTGTGGCTGGTCAACCACCCGCCGCCGCGCCGCCTGGCGCTGGCCCTGGCCTGCCTGGCGGCCGGCCTGTTTGCCGGCCTGACCACTTTCTCGCGCGATATCTACCTGGCCTATGCCGCCGCCGGCGGCGTGATCGCCTTCGTCGGCGCCGCCCACCACCTGAAAGGCGGCACGCTGTCGGCGCGCACCATGGGCGCTTCGCTGCTGCTGCTGGCCCTGACCTACTGGGTGCTGACCCAGATGTTCGGCAGCGGCGGCT
>NZ_JASATG010000065.1:0-8789 GCF_038440195.1 Pseudoduganella sp. OTU4001
CTACCAGGCGGCGCGCAGCCATCCGGAGGGCCTGACGCGGCGCGAGGCGCAAATCCTCGACCTGCTGCTGGCCGGGCAAAGCAATGCCGATATCGCGCGCCAGCTGGTGCGCTCGCCGCGCACCGTGGAACACCACGTGTCGGCCCTGCTGGACAAACTGGGCGCCAGCAGCCGTTTCGAGCTGATGGGGCGCCTGCAGCAAAAAATGGGTGGGGAATAGCGGGAATCTGGGTGGCGGTCGCGATAGCCAGCGCGGGAGGCGCAGCGTATATTAAAGACCAGCGCTGCGAGGTTAAGCAGGTGGTGCCCGAGGCCGGAATCGAACCGGCACGCCTTGCGGCGGCGGATTTTGAGTCCGCTGCGTCTACCAATTTCACCACTCGGGCCACTTAACGCGACGTGCATTATTACCGATTTGCCCACCAGCGGCAACCCTGACGCAATATTTTGGCTATGGGGAGTGATGGGCAAATTGAAAAAATTCAGGGCCCAGCCTGCTTTTCAGCGGAAAACCGCGGGCGTAGCATGGATGCCAGAGTAGA
The DNA here is from genome assembly GCF_038440195.1 of Pseudoduganella sp. OTU4001. Lineage (NCBI taxonomy): Bacteria > Pseudomonadati > Pseudomonadota > Betaproteobacteria > Burkholderiales > Oxalobacteraceae > Pseudoduganella > Pseudoduganella sp. OTU4001. The sequence goes on from NZ_JASATG010000065.1 coordinate 543, forward strand.
AACAAAGCAGCGGCCGGCACAGGGCCGCAGCAGGGTGTCGCTGCACAACCAGCAGCCGCCACCTTGCCTCCCACAGCGCCCGGCCCACCGGCTGCGGCGCCGGGTACCAGGTTTGGACAGCCGGCGCGGATGCACCTCATCCGCCCCGGCCCCGACCGCCCCCCGACAACGGGCCAGGCGGTCCCCGGGCAGCATTGCCGCACCCGACGGCAAGTCCTCCAGGCCGATTATGCAGTTCGTCAGCGCGCCATGCGTTCTGTTCCCCGGAACGTGCTGTCTGTCGCCCGAACCTGCACATCCGAACCACGCTTTGCTAACTTTGAATTGACCCCGCACCCTTTTCAAACGGCGGGGCACCAGGCAAACCAATCGGAGAAGATGATGAAAAAGCTGATGATGCTCAGTGCCGTGGCTGCACTATTGGTGGGTGGTAGTACCTTCGCTGCCGATCCTAACGACCCTTCGGTCCAAATCAAGGCGCCGACCGCGACGTACAAGATGTATATGGGGCAGTTCGATGAATTCGCCCACAGCTATGCCCTCGATAACGGGCAGCAGATCCGCTTCACCCAATCGGGTAAGCGCTACTGGGCCCGCATCAAAGGCGAGGACCGGGCCGAGCTGTATCCGGTCGCCGCCAATGTGTTCCTGACGGCCGCCGGCACCCGCCTGACCTTCCGCGACCAGGGCGATGAAGTGTGGATCGAAAACTACGAACGCCTGCCAATGTCGGTCGCCATGACCGAGGTGAACGTGCGCGTGGTGGCCTCGCGCTAGCCAACATGCAGCGGCCGTGGCGCATCAAAGCGGTGCGCCACGCCGCTCTACCCATCCTTTAGGAGTGAGCCATGAAAACCTGGGCAGCAGGAGGGGCGCTTATCGCCTTGTTGTTCAGCGCTTCCGCCCTGGCGGAAGACAACCTGTCGTCGGTGCGGGTGTCCGCCCCCGGCAGCTATAAGATGCCACGCGCTGAATTCCGCGAATATTCGTACCGCTATGAGTTGAGCAACGACATGCACATCCGCTTCTCGCAGAGCCGCCAGCGCTACTACGCGGAGCTGGATGGCGAACCGGCCATCGAACTGATCCCGGTCTCGCCCGGGGTGCTGGTGACCACCACCGGCTCGCGCGTGGAGTTCAGCGCGATGGGCGCGGCGCTCACGATCTACAACTTTGAACGGCTGTCGCCGAAGCTGGCCGCGCTGGGCAAGGACCTCACCCTGGTGGCTGCGCGCTGATCCCGCTTAGGCGGCCTGCTGCAGGGGCGCCGACGCCAGGCGCTCCTCCAGCAGGGCAAAGATGGCATCCTTCGACAGCACGTAGCGCTCCATCAATTCTTCCTTGATCGAGGCCATCACGCCCTGGTAGTCGCGCATGGCGGCCAGGGTGGTGCTGTACAACTCGTCGGCCTTGGCTTCCACCTGCACCAGGGTATGCTCGTCGCCGGACTCGCCGCGCAGCTGGCTGTAATCGAGCTTGGAGCGCGAGTACATCGACAGGCGGTTGACCATCATGTCCAGCATGCGGGTGGCTTTCTCGATATCGTTTTGGCTGCCGACCGAAATGCCGCGCGCGCCGTAGAACAGTTCTTCCGCCGCCACGCCGCCGTACAGCTGCATCACGTCGCGTTCCATTTCTTCCAGGGTGCGCAGCGACATATCGTCGCCGGCGCTCAGCACATAGCCCAGCGCATTCATCTTCGACACCGCCTCGGTGGAAATCTTCAGCAGGTGCGACTTCTCCTTCACCTCGGCCAGCGGCAGGCCGGCGCGCAGGTAGGGGTCGATCTGCATGAAGAAGTGGCCCAGTTCATGCAGCGCGATGCGTTCGCGCTGGCGGGTTTTTTCGGCGGTGGTGGCGCGGTCGGTCAGGCCGATGGTGGCGCGTTCGAAGGCGCGGAACATCAGGTCGGTGTTGATCACGCTCTTTTCCTGGATCGAGATCATGGAGGCGCGGTCGACCACGGTTTCCAGCAGCGCGGGGCTGAGGTTGGCGGTGATGTCGGCCACCTGGCCCAGGTCCATATCGTTCCAGTCCACCAGGCCGTCCTGCTTGCGCTTCAGGAACGAGTCGAGCAGGGCGTGGCGCTCGGCCTTGTTCGGCAGGCGGAAATTGATCTTCACGCTGAAGCGGCGCAGCATCGCTTCGTCCATGGCGGTCGAATTGTCGTCGAAGTTGGAGGCCACGATCCAGATCACGCCCTGGCCCTGTTCGCTCTTCACGCCGTCCAGCAGGCCGAGCAGGGTGTTGGCGGTATCGTCTTCCCACTTCTTTTCGCCGCGGCCGCGCGGCATGAACAGGGCCTGCGCCTCGTCCAGGAAAATGATGCAGTTGCCGCGCGCGCAAGCTTTCTTGTACAGCGCGTTGAGCGCCTTCGAACCGCCGCCCACATAGCCCGATTCCAGCGCCGAACCGGAGGCCTGGATCAGCGGGTAGCCGAGGCGCTTGGCCAGGTAGCCGGCCAGCTTGGTCTTGCCGGTGCCGGCCGGGCCGGTCAGCATCACGTTGAACGGCTTGTCGATATTGTGCTGCTTGTAGACTTCGCGGTTGCGGATCATGTCTTCCAGGTGCAGCACTTCCTGCTTGATGTCCTCCATGCCGATCAGGTCGTCCAGCGAGCCTTTCAGCTTGTCCGGCGTGATCACGGACGCGTTCGGGCCCATGCCCGGCACGCCCCACTTCAGCACGAACAGCACCAGGCCCACCACGAAGATGTCGAAAGCGTGGCGTTTCAGGAAAGCTTGCACCGAGGCCCACTGGCCGCCGTCGTCCAGCAGCACGCCCTTGTGCGCGGCCAGGAAATCGTCCTTGGCGATGGCGTAGGGGAGGTTATTGCGCAGCAGGACTTCGCGCTCCAGGCTCTGGTGCGAGGTGGACGGCACCACCACCACGTGCAGCGTGGCCTCGTTCTTGTACTTGTAGATATAGCGCGGCGAATCGGCCAGCGGGCGCGCGATCACCAGGTAGTCGAGCTTGTCGCGCTGGGCCACCAGGGCCGTGATCTCGCCGATATTCTGCGAGCGCACCACCGGCGCGGCATCCTGCGCCACTTCGCCGCGCAGCAGGGCGAAGGCCAGGGCGGCGGTGGCCAGCATCACCAGCGTGATGCGCACCAGGGGATTCTTGAGGGCGAGTTGGAGCTTATAGATATTAAACATAGGCCTGGAAAACGCTAAGGTTTCGAGCGGGCCTATGGCCGGTGGCAATCGCCTCGGCTGGCCCCAGAATTTGGAAGATGCCGTACGGCAACGTTCCCTATATGGGGACTATAGCGGGGTAAACCAGGCTTGTGTGCGCTGTGCGTCAAAAAAACTTTAGTTGCGCAACAGTAAGAAATGACAAGTTATTTCCGGGCTTGCCACTGTTCGTATTTCTTCTCCAACTTTGCAAAAGTGCCATCTTTACGCATGCTGTCGAGGGCGCCGTTCATGCGCTCGACCATGGCGTCCGGCACCGAGGGGTTGCAGGCCAGGTAGACTTTGACGCGGTGGAAGGTCAGCACCGGCACGATCTGTTCCGGCGCCGCGAACTGGGCCAGCGCGCTCAGGTCGTTATTGCGCACGCCGACCGCCCACAGGTCGATGCGGTCGAGCATGAGTTTTTTCGGGTTGGCCGCGTTGTCGGGCGCGCCGTCCACATCGAAGCCGCGCGCGCGCAGGAATTCGTCGCGCGCATCGCCGTTATAGGTGCCGATGCGCAGCTTGCGCGCGTCCTCCAGGGTTTGCACGTGGTACTGGCGGCCGGCGCGCCCCATCAGCACCCAGTCCGCCTCGTCGGTGGGGCCGACCCACTTGAACTGCTTTTCGCGCTCCGGGGTGCGCGAGGTGGAGTAGACGCAGGTATATGGATCGCGCTGGGCCATGGTGTAGGCGCGCTTCCAGGGCAGGACGTCGATCTTGTAGGCGTAGCCGCTGCGGGCCAGCATTTCGCGGATTTTCTCGCTTTCGCGCCCGACCACCTGGTCGCCCACCTTCATGCTGGCGGGCGGCGAGTGCTCGGCGGTAATGACCAGCGGCGGCGGTGTCGCCAGCGCTGGTGCGCTAGTGACCAGCAACATTGCCAGATAAGTTACTGCTGTTGCCATGCCGACCTCGAAGCTATCTTCGCCTACAGGATAGCAGCAAGGGCGGCGCGCCGACAATTACTGCATACGCTGGAACAGGCGGAAACGCTCGCTGCGGTCGGAGGCGCGGCGGCCTTCCCACAGCAGCTGCCATTCGGGGCCGGGCTGTTGCTGGTGGGAACGGGATTTGATGCTATCTTGCAACAGCATGACCCGGCATTCGCCGCCCGCCACGCCGGTGAACGGCAGGCGGCCGAAGTAGGCGAACGAGGCGCGCTGGGCCGGCGTGACATTGGTTTGCACGCATTCGGTGCCGGCCGGCAGCGCGGCGGCGGCCTGTTTGGCCACCGCGGCGTAGCTCTTGCTGTAGTTGACGTTCGGCAGGAACAGGGTCATCAAGAGGATCCAGATCAGGATCAGGCCGCCCGACGACAGCACCACGGCGCGCCACAGCACGGCCGGGCGGCGCGAAATGCGCCAGTGCACCAGCAGGAACCAGCCGGCGGTGGCGCACAGGCCCACCAGCAGGGCCGGCCAGCGCACTTCCGGCGTGAAGCCGGGGATCAGTTTCAGCACATTGTGGGCCGGCTTGGCCGGCCAGCCGGTCAGCTGGGCATAGTAGAAGATCCACAGCACGGCGGCGCACAGGGTCAGCACCATCACGCTGAACCAGTCGATGGCGTTGATGGCGCCGCGCTGCATGGTCAGCAGGCCGAAGGCGGCCATGATGGCCAGCGGCGGCAGCAGCATCAGCAGATGGCCTTGTTCGGCCGCCGGGTTGAGCAGCACCAGCACGGTGGCGGCGGTGACGAAGGTGGTCGGCACCACGATGTGCAGCAGGTTGCTCTGGCGGCGCCAGGCCCACACGGCCCAGGCGGCAAACGGCCAGGCCGGCCAGAAGAACCAGACGCCGACGCGGAAGAAGGTGCGCAGGCCGTCGAAGCCGGATACCTTGAGCTGCGACAGGTTCCAGGCCAGCCAGGCCGCCAGCGGTTCCTGGCCGTAGGGGCGCGCCAGCAGGGCCGGCACGGCCCACAGCGCGGTGACGGCGGCGGCCACCAGGGCCGCCAGGCCGAGCTCGCGCAGCGAGCGGGCGGCCGGCATGGCCAGGAAGCGGGTGCAGGCGAACAGGGCCAGCAGCAGGGCGGCCGGCACCACCCAGCCGCGCGTCAGGGTCAGCAGGCCCAGCGCCAGGCCGGCCAGCACGGCGTTGCGCGCCGACGGCAATTCCATATAGCGCACGCTGCGGTACAGGGTCAGGGCCAGCAGCGCCACCTGCAGCGGTTCGGCCGTGGTTTCATGGCTGTGCACCAGCAGGCCCAGGCAGCCGAGGTAGATCAGCACGGCGGCGTCGGCCAGGGTGCGGCCGAAGTCGTCCGGCTCGGGCTGGCCGCCGAAGGCCAGGCGCAGCGGCTGGGCTTCCGGGCGGCGGCCCAGGTTATAGGTGGTGTACCACACGGCGCTCACGCCCAGCAGGAAGATGCCGAGGGTGGCGACGCGGGCGGCGAACACATCGCCCAGGGCCCAGCCGAACAGCTTGATGCCGAGCGCCCCCAGCCAGAAGGCCAGCGGGCCCTCATCGGTGACGGACAGGCCGGCGATATTCGGCCACAGCCAGTCCTGCCAGCTGCCGTGCGCCATGGTCCACATCACGCCGAAGCTGGCGGCGTCGTCGTTCTTCCACGGTTCGCGTCCGATCAGGCCCGGCAGGATGTACAGCAGGCCGAGGGCGAAGATGGCCCAGCGGGGCAGGGTGCGGGTGGCGGCGGCGGGAAGACGGACTGGCTTCATCGGTCGGCGTTATTCTTTGGAAAGCAGGAGTATGACGGGCAAATAACAAAAAAGGCAGCCGCAGCTGCCTTTTTTTTCGAAGCGGACGCGATTAGGCGTTGGCAACGGAAGTCTTGGAACCGACTTTGCCGAACTTCTGGCGGAACTTTTCCACGCGACCGGCGGTGTCGACGATCTTGTGCTGGCCGGTGAAGAATGGGTGCGATTCGGACGAAACCTCGATCTTCACCAGTGGGTATTCCTTACCTTCGTAGGTCGCGGTTTCGCGGGTCTGGATGGTCGAACGGGTGATGAACTTGAAGTCGCAGGACACGTCGTGGAACAGGACTTCGCGGTAATCTGGATGGGTATCAGCTTTCATGCTTTTCTCTCAATGTTGGTAGCCAAACAGCACTTCGACGGTCCTTACTGCCTCTCGACCCGATTGCTCTTCACTTGCCAGGGTTTAAATGAACTCGCGATTATAAACCAAAGTCTGGGTCGTGTCTGACATTCGGACAATTCGCTGCGCGAATTGACCATTTGACAGACACGACCCCAGCGGCAACTCTTAGCCGCCGCGGCGCATCATCTCGAAGAACTCGCCGTTGTTCTTGGTGGCGCGCATCTTGTCGAGGATGAACTCCATCGCCTCGATCTCGTCCATCGAGTACAGCAGCTTGCGCAGGATCCAGATCTTCTGCAGCTGGTCGGCCTTGATCAGCAGTTCTTCGCGGCGGGTGCCGGACTTGTTCAGGTTGATCGACGGGTAGACGCGTTTTTCGGCCAGGCGGCGCTCCAGGTGCACTTCCATATTGCCGGTGCCCTTGAATTCTTCGTAAATCACGTCGTCCATGCGCGAACCGGTTTCGATCAGCGCGGTGGCGACGATGGTCAGCGAACCGCCTTCTTCCACGTTACGGGCGGCGCCGAAGAAGCGCTTCGGACGCTGCAGCGCGTTGGCGTCGACACCACCGGTCAGCACCTTGCCGGAGGCCGGGATCACGGTGTTGTAGGCGCGCGCCAGGCGGGTGATCGAGTCCAGCAGGATCACTACGTCCTTTTTCATCTCGACCAGGCGCTTGGCTTTTTCCAGCACCATCTCGGCCACTTGCACGTGGCGGGTGGCCGGTTCGTCGAAGGTGGAGGCCACCACTTCGCCGCGCACGGAGCGCTGCATCTCGGTCACTTCCTCTGGACGTTCGTCGATCAGCAGCACGATCAGGGTCACGTCCGGGTGGTTGGTGGTGATGGCGTGCGCGATATGCTGCAGCATCACGGACTTGCCGGACTTCGGCGATGCCACCAGCAGGCCGCGCTGGCCTTTGCCGATCGGCGCCACCAGGTCGATGATACGGCCGGTGATGTTCTCGGTGCCTGCCATGTCGCGCTCGAGGCGCAGCGGCACGGTCGGGTGCAGCGGGGTCAGGTTCTCAAACAGGATGCGGTGCTTGGAGGCTTCCGGCGATTCGCCGTTGACCTTGTCCACCTTGACCAGCGCGAAATAGCGCTCGCCATCTTTCGGGGTACGTACTTCGCCCTCGATCGAGTCGCCGGTGTGCAGGTTGAAGCGGCGGATCTGGGAAGGGGAAATGTAAATATCGTCGGTCGACGCCATATACGAGGCGTCCGGCGAGCGCAGGAAGCCGAAGCCGTCCGGCAGCACTTCCAGGGCGCCGTCGCCGAAAATCTGTTCACCGGCCTTGGCGCGTTTTTTCAGGATCGCGAACATCAGTTCCTGCTTGCGCAGGCGGGCCGCATTGTCGATATCGAGGCTGATGGCCATTTCCAGCAAAGCTGAAACGTGCATAGCCTTAAGTTCAGAAAGATGCATAGCTGTTTGAGTGTCCCGTGACGGGAAAGTAAAGGTAGGGGAGGGGACTACGTGGTATTAATTTAAGGGAAAGGTTTTTGGGCGCTTTCCCTGCCATTCAGGCGGGCTGCGGGCGCAGCACCGCCTATATTACATCAAATATTGCTGTCGATGAAAGAGGTCAGTTGACCTTTTGCCATCGCGCCGACTTTTTGTGCGGCTGGCACGCCATTCTTGAACAGGATCAGGGTCGGGATGCCGCGGATGCCGAACTTGCCCGGCACGGCCTGGTTGCTGTCCACGTCCATCTTGGCGATGGTCAGCTTGCCGTCGTATTCCTTGGCCACTTCTTCCAGGATCGGGGCGATGCTCTTGCAAGGACCGCACCATTCGGCCCAGAAGTCCACCAGCACTGGGCGGTCGGACTTCAGCACGTCGCTGTCGAAGGATGCATCGGTAATGTGTTTGATCAGGTCGCTCATTATTTTTCCTTAATTGAATAGTCGCCCGGGACAACCCCTTGCTGTTATCGCCCATCTGGCGACGAACTGCACTAATTCAATACTGGGAAGTTAACAGGGAATCAGGGCGGGAATGGCCC
>NZ_JASATG010000066.1:0-8709 GCF_038440195.1 Pseudoduganella sp. OTU4001
GGCTTACCCAAACCACCCCCGGCCTCCCCCCCCCGGCACCGCTTTTTTGCTTTCATCTCGTATAATCAAGCATTTACGCAAAACAACTGAAGCATGAAGGTATTTCGCGGACTTCCCAACGCAGCGGCGCGTGCGCCCTGCGCCCTGACGATCGGCAACTTCGACGGTGTCCACCGCGGTCACCAGGCGTTGCTGGCGCGCGTGCGCGCGGCCGCCGATCGCCTGGGCCTGGAATCGGCCGTGATGACCTTCGAGCCGCATCCACGCGAATTTTTCGCCCAGAAGATGGGCGATATGTCGAAAGCCCCGCCGCGCATCGCCAACCTGCGCGACAAGCTGCAGGCGCTGGAAAACAATGGCGTGGACCGCGTGATCGTGGAGCACTTCAACGAACATTTCGCCGCCCAGTCGCCGCAGACCTTCGTCGAGAAGGTGCTGGTGGAGGGCCTGCACGTGAAATGGCTGATGGTGGGCGACGATTTCTGCTACGGCGCCAAGCGCGCTGGCAATGTCGCCCTGCTGGCCGAAGCGGGCAAGCAGTTCGGCTTTGAAGTGGAGGTGCTGCCGACCGTGCGCAATGGCGAAACCCGCATCTCCTCCTCCGCCGTGCGCGCCGCGCTGGCGGATGGCGATTTCCAGCAGGCGCAGGCGCTGCTGGGCCATCCTTATTCGATTTCCAGCCACGTGATCCACGGCGCCAAACTGGGCCGCGATATCGGCTTTCCGACGCTGAACCTGAAAGTGCCGCACCGCCCTGCCCTGTCGGGCATCTTCATCGTGCAGGTGCACGGCCTGGGCCCGCAGCCCCTGCCGGCCGTGGCCAGCCTGGGTGTGCGCCCGACGGTGGAAGATGCCGGCCGCGTGCTGCTGGAAGTCCATATCTTCGATTTCGCCCAGAACTGCTATGGCAAGGTGGTGCGCGTCGAATTCCTGCAAAAGATACGCGACGAAGAAAAGTTCATTGACCTGCCTACCCTGGTCAAAGCCATCGAGCGCGACGCCGACCACGCGCGCGCCTTCTTCGCCGCACAGAACACGAACTAAAGATACCTATCATGTCCGACAACAAACCAAAGAAGCAAGAGAGCAAATACCCGGTCAATATGACCGAAACCCCATTCCCGATGCGCGGCGACCTGGCCAAGCGCGAGCCGGGCTGGGTCAAGCAATGGCAGGACAAGAAGATCTACGAGCGCGTGCGCAAGGCTGCCGCCGGCCGCCCGAAGTTCGTGCTGCATGACGGTCCTCCCTACGCCAACGGCGACATCCACATCGGCCACGCGGTCAACAAGATCCTGAAGGACATCGTGGTCAAGTCGCGCACCATGGCCGGCTTTGACGCGCCGTATGTGCCGGGCTGGGATTGCCACGGCATGCCGATCGAGATCCAGATCGAAAAACTGTACGGCAAGAACCTGCCGACCGCCGAAGTGCTGACCAAGGCGCGCGCCTACGCCCACGAGCAGGTCGAGCGCCAGAAGAAGGATTTCATCCGCCTGGGCGTCCTGGGCGAATGGGACCAGCCATACCTGACCATGGCCTACAGCAATGAGGCCGACGAGCTGCGCGCCCTAGGCAAGCTGCTGGAGAAGGGCTACGTCTACCGCGGCCTGAAGCCGGTCAACTGGTGCTTCGACTGCGGCTCCGCACTGGCGGAAGCGGAAGTGGAATACCAGGACAAACGCGACCCGGCGATCGACGTCGGCTTCGCCTTCCATGAACACGACAAGCTGGCCACCGCCTTCGGCCTGCCAGCCCTGCCGGCTGGCGACGGCTTTGTGGTGATCTGGACCACCACCCCTTGGACCATCCCGTCCAACCAGGCCCTGAACATGCACCATGAGGTGAGCTACGCCCTGGTGCAGACCGAACGCGATGGCAAGCCGCTGATGCTGATCCTGGCCAAGGACCTGGTCGAGACCTGCCTGCAGCGCTACAAGCTGGAAGGCACCATCATCGCCACCACTACCGGCGGCAAGCTGGCCGGCATCTCCTTCAAGCACCCGCTGCACGCGCGCGACGCCTTCTACGACCGCCTGTCGCCGGTGTACATCGCCGACTACGTGACCACCGAAAGCGGTACCGGCGTGGTGCACTCCGCCCCTGCCTACGGCCAGGACGACTTCGTGTCCTGCAAATCGCACGGCATGAAGGACGACGAAATCCTGAAGCCGGTGATGGGCGACGGCAAATACATCCCTTCCCTGCCGCTGTTCGGCGGCATGACGATCTGGGAAGCCTCCAAGCCGATCTGCGAAGCGCTGCGCGAAGCGGGCGCCCTGTTCGAACTGAAGATGTTCGACCACAGCTACATGCACTGCTGGCGCCACAAGACCCCGATCGTCTACCGCGCCACCTCGCAGTGGTTCGCCGGCATGGACATCCAGCCGCTGGACGGCGGCTCCACCCTGCGCGAAACCGCGCTGGAAGGCATCGAGGCCACCGAGTTCTTCCCTGACTGGGGCAAGGCGCGCCTGCACGGCATGATCGCCAACCGTCCGGACTGGACCCTGTCGCGCCAGCGCCAGTGGGGCGTGCCGATGGCCGTCTTCATCCACAAGGAAACCGGCGAGCTGCACCCGCGCACCCCGGAACTGCTGGAGCAGGTGGCCAAGCTGATCGACCAGGGCGGCATCGACGCCTGGCACGCGCTGGACGCCGCCACCCTGCTGGGCGCCGACGCTGAACACTACGAGAAGAACAAGGACACCCTGGACGTGTGGTTCGACTCCGGCTGCACGCACCAGACCGTGCTGCGCGGCTCGCACCCGCAGCAGTCGCATTTCCCGGCCGACCTGTACCTGGAAGGCTCGGACCAGCACCGCGGCTGGTTCCACTCCTCGCTGCTGACTTCCTCCATGCTGAACGGCCGTCCGCCGTACAAGGCGCTGCTGACCCACGGCTTCGTGGTCGATGGCGAAGGCAAGAAGATGTCCAAGTCGATCGGCAACACCGTGGCGCCGCAGAAGGTGTCCGACACCCTGGGCGCCGACATCCTGCGCCTGTGGGTGGCCGCCACCGACTACACCTCCGAGCTGTCGATCTCCGACGAGATCCTGAAGCGCGTGACCGAGTCCTACCGCCGCATCCGTAACACCCTGCGCTTCCTGCTGGCGAACACCTCGGACTTCGATCCGAAGGCCAACGCCGTGCCGGTGGCCGAGCTGCTGGAAATCGACCGCTACGCGCTGGCCAATATGGCTGCGCTGCAGGCCGAACTGTCCGGCCACTACGAGCGCTACGAGTTCCACCCTGTCGTCTCCAAGCTGCAGAACTTCTGCTCGGAAGACCTGGGCGGCTTCTACCTGGACATCCTGAAAGACCGCCTGTACACCAGTGCAGTCGATTCCAAGGCGCGCCGCTCGGCGCAGACCGCGCTGTGGCACATCACCCAGTCACTGCTGCGCCTGATGTCGCCAGTGCTGTGCTTCACCGCTGAAGAGGCCTGGGCCTCCTTCGCCGGCGCAGAAGCGTTCAAAGCCAGCGACGAGACCATCTACACCCAGACCTGGTGGCAGCTGCCGGAACTGGCCGACGCCGACGCACTGCTGGCCAAGTACGCCACCATCATCGCGGTGCGCGCCAACGTGACCAAGCAACTGGAAGAGCTGCGCGGCTCCGGCGCGATCGGCTCCTCGCTGCAAGCGGAACTGGAGATCAAGGCATCGGGCGACAAGTTCAAGGTGCTGTCCTCGCTGGACGACGACCTGAAGTTCATCTTCATCACCTCCCTGGCCAAGGCTGTGGAAGTGGCGTCCGAAGCGGATGAAGCCGTGAACGTGGCCGCATCGACCGCGCAGAAGTGCGAGCGCTGCTGGCACTACCGCGCCGACGTGGGTTCGCACGCCGACCACCCAGGCCTGTGCGGCCGCTGCCACTCCAACCTGTTCGGCGCCGGCGAGTCGCGCAAGTTTGCCTGAGAAACTACATGGCCACTAAAAAGAAGACCTTCAGCAGCAAACCAGCATCCGGCAGCATGACCCCATGGTTGGGCATCGCCTTCATCATCATCCTGCTCGACCAGCTGACCAAGATCACTGTCAGCAAGCTGTTCGTGTACGGCGAAGAGAAGGTGGTGACCAGCTTCTTCAACCTGGTGCTGGCCTACAACCGCGGCGCCGCTTTCAGCTTCCTCGCCAATGAGGGCGGCTGGCAGCGCCACTTCTTCACCGCCATCGGTGTCGGCGCCGCGCTGTACATCCTGTACCTGCTGAAACGCCACAGCGGCCAGCGCCTGTTCTGCTGGGCCCTGGCCCTGATCCTGGGCGGCGCCATCGGCAATGTGATCGACCGCGTAGTGTACGGCCACGTGATCGACTTCCTCGACTTCCACTGGAAGGGCTTCGGCCACTTCCCGGCGTTTAACATCGCCGATACCGCGATCTGCATCGGAGCCGCGCTGTTCGTGCTCGACGAACTGCGCCGCGTGAACAAGTAGGAGCAGTACCATGGAACTTACTGGCAAACGAATCGTCCTCGGCCTGTCCGGCGGGGTGGCCTGCTACAAGGCCGCTGAATTGTGCCGTGCACTGACCAAGGAAGGCGCCTCGGTGCAGGTCGTAATGACCGACGCCGCCACCCACTTCATCACCCCGGTGACGATGCAAGCGCTGTCCGGCAAGCCGGTGTTCAGCAGCCAGTGGGATCCACGCGTGAACAACAATATGGCCCACATCGACGTCACCCGCGACGCCGACGCCATCCTGATCGCGCCCTGCTCCGCGGACTTCATCTACAAGCTGGCGCACGGCGTATGCGACGACCTGCTGTCGACCATGTGCCTGGCCCGTCCACGCCACGTGCCGCTGCTGATCGCCCCGGCCATGAACGTGGAGATGTGGTCCAACCCGGCCACCCAGCGCAACGTGGCGCAGGTGCAGGAAGACGGCATCACCGTGTTCGGCCCGGCCGCCGGCGACCAGGCCTGCGGCGAAGTGGGCCTGGGCCGCATGCTCGAACCGGAGCAGCTGCTGGCTGAGATGATCGCCGCCTTCCAGCCGAAAGTCCTGGCGGGCAAGCGCATCCTGGTCACCGCCGGCCCGACCTTCGAAGCCATCGACCCGGTACGCGGCATCACCAACCTGTCCTCCGGCAAGATGGGTTATGCCGTGGCGCGCGCCGCGCGTGAAGCCGGCGCCGAGGTCACCCTGGTTTCCGGCCCGGTCGCACTGGCCACGCCGTATGGCGTGGAGCGCCACAACGTGAAAAGCGCGCAGCAGATGTTCGATTCCGTGATGGAGCACATCGGCGGCCAGCACGTATTCATCTCGGTGGCGGCCGTGGCCGACTGGAAGGTGGTCAACCCGAGCGAACAGAAAGTGAAAAAGACCGGCGACGGCAGCGTGCCGGAACTGAAGTTCGAGCAGAACCCGGACATCCTGGCCAGCGTGGCCACCCGTACCAGCCTGGCCGGCTGGCCATACTGCGTGGGCTTTGCCGCCGAATCGGAAAACCTGATCGAATACGGCGCCTCCAAGCGCGAACGCAAAGGCATCCCGCTCCTGGTCGGCAATATCGGCCACAACACCTTCGGCCAGGACGACAACACCATCATCCTGTTTGACGAACACGGACACACCATCCTGCCGCGCGCCGACAAGCTCACGCTGGCGCGCCAGCTGATTTCCGAAATCGCCAAACGCATCGACAAGAATTCGCTCTTCGTATGAAAACTGTAGACGTCAAAATCCTCGACCCGCGCATGAAAGACCAGATGCCGGCCTATGCAACCCCGGGCAGCGCCGGCCTCGACCTGCGCGCCTGCATCGACGCCCCGATCACCATCGAGCCGGGCCAGACCGTGCTGGTGCCGACCGGCCTGGCGATCCATATCGCCGACCCAGGCTACGCGGCCATGATACTGCCGCGTTCCGGCATGGGCCATAAGAACGGCATTGTTCTAGGGAATCTGGTAGGCTTAATTGACTCCGATTACCAGGGACAGCTGATGGTCTCCACCTGGAACCGGGGCTTAAACACGTTTACGCTGAATCCAATGGAGCGCCTGGCGCAATTGATCATCGTGCCCGTGCTGCAGGTCGGCTTCAATGTGGTCGAAGACTTCGAGGCCAGCGACCGCGGCGCCGGAGGTTTCGGTAGCACTGGCAAGCATTAAGGAAAGAATTATGGCAGTAGAGCAAAACAAATCGTCCCATTACGCATCCTGGCCCGCCGTCGCGGCCGCGCTGCTGCTCTCTGCCTGTTCCACCTTCCAGCCCAGCAGCGCGCCGGAAGCGCCGGTCCAGCAGGCCGAACCGCCACCGGCCCCGGCGCCGGTGATCACCCCGCAGATGCAGGCCGCGCGCAACAATATGAAGGTCATTGCCGACCTGCAGGAACGCCTGTACCGCGTCGCAGCCCCGCTGCTGATCAATAACGCTGAGCTGTGCAAGACCCAGGCCCGCAACCTGCTCGGCTTCACCGCCAAGAACAAGTACTCCTACCCGGGCGAATACGCCGATGCCTCGGCCGCCGTGCTGGGGTATGACGATGTGCTGCAAGTGTCCGGCGTGCTGGCCGGCAGCGGCGCCGCCAAGGCCGGCCTGCGCAAGGGCGACGACCTGGTAGCCGCAGGCGGCAAGGCGCTGCCGAAGGGCCGCGACGCCGAAAGCAAGGCCGCCGCCGTGTTCGCCCCGCTGGCCGCCAACAGCGCCTCGCTCAACATGACCATTGCCCGCAACGGCAACAGCCAGACGCTGAACGTGCCGGTGACCCGCGCCTGCGCCTTCCGCGTCGACCTGGGCAACTCCGACAATGTGAACGCCTACCACGACGGCAGCCGCGTGCTGCTGACGCGCGGCATGATCAACTTTGCCCAGAACGACGAAGCCATCGCCTACGTGATGGCCAAGGAGCTGGCGCACAATATCCTCGGCCACGCCAGCCAGACGCGCAGCACCAACACCATGTCCAGCATCATCGACAACCTGGCCTCGGTGCGTCCGGACCTGACCATGCTGGTTGGCAGCGCCGGCGTGCGCCCGATGCCGGCCGACTACGACGTCGCCGCCGACAACCTGGCGCTGTACATGCTGGCGCGCGCCGGCTACAACATCACCAACGCGCGCTCGTTCTGGCAGCGCCTGTCCGGCCAGTACCCGGCCACGGTGCTGAACGGCTACACCGCGATCCACCCGAATGTCACGGCGCGCCTGACCGCGATGGACCGCAGCGTCTCCGAGATCAAGGCCAAGCAGGCCGCCAAGCGCCCGCTGCTGCCATGAAACCGGTAGTCCTCGCGCTCCTGCTGGCGCCTTCACTGGCGCTGGCCGGGCCCTGGACTCCGCTTGCCAAGGACAAGGACAGCGCCCTGCTACTGGACCGCAGCTCGGTGCACAGCGACGATAGCGGGCGCAAGGCCTGGACCATGGAAAGCTTCCGCAAACCGCAGACTGCGCCGGACGGCAAAATGTACCTCTCGGTCCGTTCCCAGCACACCTACGCCTGCGAGACCGCCACCCGCACCTTGCTGGCGCAGTCCTTCTACGCCGAAGTATTCGGCAAGGGTGAGCCGCTCGGCACCTTCAAATACGAATCCTACGACCCCGAAACCATCGCCCCGGGCAGCTTGGCGGAAAAGGCCATGAAGGCCGTCTGCAAAAAGCGCTGAGGCTTGCTATAGTTCGGGGCATGGATAGCATCGACCTCGAAGTGCTCAAGACCTGCTCCGCCTGGCTCGCCGCGGGACACCGCTGCGAACTTGTCACCGTCATCCGCACCTGGGGCTCCAGCCCGCGCCCGATCGGCGCCACGCTCGCCATTTGCGACGATGGCCGCGTGGTCGGTTCGGTCTCCGGCGGCTGCATCGAGGACGACCTGATCGAACGCGTTCGCAAGGAAGGCATCGTGCGCGAACTGCCCCAGGTGGTCAGCTACGGCATCACCGCCGACGAAGCCCACCGCTTTGGCCTGCCCTGCGGCGGCACCATCGAACTGGCGCTGGAACCGCTCGGCCCACACAGCCGCATCGACGAATTGCTGGAACGCCTGGCGGCACACGAACTGGTCGCCCGCACCCTCGACTTGCGCAGCGGCGCCGTCACCCTGGAACGTGCCCGCCCCGGCGCAGTGCTGGAGCGCGTGGGCGATTTGCTGGTGACCCAGCACGGCCCGCGCTGGCGGCTGCTGATCATCGGCGCCGGCCAGCTATCACGCATGCTGGCGCAGATTGCCACCGCCATGGACTACCACGTCACCGTCTGCGACCCACGCGAAGAATACCGCGCCGGCTGGGCCCTGCCCGAAGTACCGCTGGTGCACGCCATGCCGGACGACCTGGTGCAGGAAATGAAGCTCGACCGGCGCAGCGCCGTGGTCGCCCTCACGCACGACCCCAAGCTGGACGACCTGGCGCTGATGGAAGCGTTAAAGTCGGATGCGTTCTATGTCGGCGCCATCGGCTCGCGCGCCAACAACGCCAAGCGCCGCGAACGACTGCTGCAGTTTGATTTGAGCGAAGAGCAGATCGCCCGCCTGCACGGCCCGATAGGCCTGTACATCGGCAGCAAAACGCCCCCGGAAATCGCCATTTCTATATTGGCGGAGATGACAGCGGTAAAAAACGGCGTCCCCGAAGTCCTACAGATCAACCACGCCTCGGCCCTGGAAACAGCGCCAGGCCCCGCCTGCCCGACATGAGGCCCCGAATTCAAAAGCAAGAACCAGATTTCCCCACTGCCGAGTCTGTGTCAACCTTGGGGTCAGGCTCTT
>NZ_JASATG010000067.1:0-8562 GCF_038440195.1 Pseudoduganella sp. OTU4001
GGAAGCTGGCCATGGCGCCGCTCAAGGCGCTGACCGACTGGCTGAGGCTGGCCGGTGCGGTGGCGAACCAGACGTCGGCGCTGGCGCCGCTGCTGCCGTCGTCGCGCGTGAAGCTGGAGGCCAGGCCGTGCAGGTTGCCGTTCTGCCAGCCGGTGCCGGCCTGGGCCGTGGTCGAGAGCGACTGGATCTTCAGGTCCTGCAAGCCCAGCAGTTCGTCGGCCTGGCTGACGCCGTCGCTGTTGCGGTCGATCCAGACCCGCAGGTCGCCGAAGGCGGCGTCCTGGCGGTCGATGCGGCCGTCGCCATTGCTGTCGAGCGCGGCCAGCGCCTCATAGCCCTGGCGCGCGCGGCGGCCGTCGGCCAGCACGGTGGCGCTGCCGAACAGTTCGCTGCCGTCGTCGATGCGGCCGTTGCCGTTGCGGTCGAGCGCCAGCAGGCCATCGTCGGCGCCGGCCCAGCCGGTGCGCACCGCGCTGCCGCTGGCGCGCAGGTCGAAGGCCACGCCATCGGCCAGGCTCAGCGTTTCCACGCCGTCGCCGTCCAGGTCCAGCACCAGCGGCGTCGCGTAGTAGGCCGACCCCGGATCGAGCGCCATGGTCTGGGTGACGGTCATGACCGCCGCCTGGCTGGCGCTGAAGCCGCCGATCTGCGTGATGCTGAGCGCACCGAGCATGGTGGTGGTCAGGGCCTGGATCTGGGCCGTGGTGAGGGCGCCCAGGGCATCGGTGCCGAGCGCCGCCGCCTGTTCCGTGGTCAGCGCCGCCACCTGGGCGGTGGTCAGGCCGACGATCTGGGCCGTGCCGAGCGCCGCCACCTGGGTCCCGCTCAGGGCGGCGAACTGGGTGGTGCTGAGGGCGGCCAGCTGGCTGGTGCTGAGCACGGCCAGCTGGGCCGTCGTCAGCGCCTGCAGCTGCGCGCTGCCGAAGCTTTGGAACTGGGCCGCGGTAAGCGCCTGCAGCTGGCTGTTCTTGAGCGCCGCGACCTGGGTGGTGGTCAGGTTGGACAGCTGGGTCGCGCTGAAGTAGCTCATCTGCGTAGCGGTGAAGGCGCCGATCTGGCTGGTGCCCAGTACGCTCAGCTGGCTGGTGGCCAGCGCGCCGACCTGGTCGATGTCGAGCGCAGCCAGCTGGGTGTTCTTCAGCGCCTGCAGTTGCGGCGTGGTCAGGGCGCCGATGGCGCTGACGCTGAACATGCCGACCTGGGTCGCGGTCATGGTTTGCAGCTGGCTGGTGCTGAGCGCCTGCACCTGGTCGGTGTTGAGCACACTGACCTGGTCGCCGCTCAGGGCGGTGACCTGCGACAGCTTGATGCCGGCGATCTGTGCCGTGCTGAGCGACTGCACCTGGCTATTGGTCAGCAGCGGCAGCTGGGTATTGCTGAAGTAGCCGATCTGCGCCGCGCTGAGGCCGGACAGCTGCGCGGTGCTGAGGGCGAAGATGTGGTCGGCCGTCAGCGCCGTGACCTGGCTGCTGACCAGGGCGCCCATCTGGCCCACGGTCAGGGCGCCGACCTGGTCGACGCTGAGCGCGCCGATCTGCAGCGAAGTCAGGGCCGCCACCTGGGTGGTGCCGAGCAGGCTGACCTGGCTGGTGTCGAGCGCGGCCAGGGCGCCCAGGCTGAGCGCCGCCACCTGGGTGGCGCGCAGCGCATTGAGCTGGTCGCTGCTGAGGGCATGCAGCTGGCTGCTGGTGATGGCGCCGGCCTGGCTGACGCTGAGCCCGGACAGCTGGCTGGTGGACAGGGAGCTGAACTGGCCGGTGCCAAGGGCGGCCAGTGCGCTGGTGCCGAGCGCGGCCAGCTGGCGCGTGCTGAACACGGCCAGGTCTTCCGTTTCGAGCGCCTGCGCCTGCTCATCGGCCAGGGCCGCGATCTGGGCCGTGGTCAGCGCGCTGGCCTGGCCGGTGGTCAGGGCCACCAGCTGGGCGGTGCCAAGGCCGTTGGCGACCTGGCTGGCGCTCAGGCCCTGCAGGGCGGCGGTGGCCAGGGAGGCGAACTGGTCAGTGCTGAGGATGGCCAGCTGTTCGTAGCTGAGCGCGCTCACCTGGCGGCTGCCCAGCAGGGCTACCTGGCTGTCGGCCAGGGCCGCCAGCTGCGCGGTGCTGAGGCCGTTCGCCACCTGGTTGGTGGTCAGCGCGGCCAGGCTGGCGGCCGACAGGCTGTTCAGCTGGTGGCTGCCGAGCGCAGCCACCTGGTCGGTGGTCAGGGCCGCCACCTGGCGCGTGGCCAGGGCGGCGATCTGGCCGGTGGCCAGCGCCGCCACCATTTCGGTGGCCAGCAGGGCCAGCGGCGCGGTGGCCAGCGCGGCCAGGTCGGCGGTTTCCAGGGCGTTCAACTGGTCGCTGGAGAAGGCCTGCAATTGCACGCTGCCGAGGGCGGCCGCCTGCTGGGTGGTCAGGGCCGCCAGCTGCTCGCTGCCCAGGTAGCCGAGCTGGTCGGTGCTGAGGCTGTTGAACTGGCTGGTCTTCAGTGCCGCCACCTGGTCGGACTGCAGGGCCGCCAGCTGGCCGGCATTGAGGACGTTCAGCTGCAAGGTGGCCAGGCTCTGGATTTGCAGCGTGGTCAGGGCCGCCACCTGGTTGCTGGCCAGCGCGCCCAGCTGGTCGCTGGTGAGGGCCGCCACCTGGCGCGTGGCCAGCGCTTGCAGCTGGCTGTCGGCCAGGCCGGCGATGCTGTCGGTGGCCAGCGCCTGGATCGGCGCCGTGCCGAGCGCGGCCAGGTCTTGTGATTCCAGCGCATTGAGCTGGTCGCTGCCCAGGGCCAGCGCCTGGCTGGTGCCGAACGCTGCCACCTGCTTGGTGGTCAGCGCCACGATCTGGTCGGTGCTGAGGGTGCCGAGCTGGGTGCTGCTCAGGCTGTTGAGCTGGCTGGTCTTCAAGGCCGCGACCTGGTCGGTCGTGAGCGCCACCAGCTGTTCGCTGCGCAAGGCCGCCAGCAGGGCGGTGCTGAAGCTGCTGACCTGGGAGGTGCTGAACATCGCCACCTGGCCGGTGGTGAGGGCGGTCACCTGGTCCGAGTTGAGGGCGGCGGTCTGCGCCGTGGTCAGGGCCAGCAGCTGGTCGTTGCCCAGATAGCTGATCTGGTCGGTGCTGAGCGCGGCCACCGCGGCCGTGCCGAGCGCGACCATCACATCGGAGCCCAGCGCCTGCAGCTGGTCGCTGCCGAGCACGGCGATCTGGTGGGTGGCAATGCCCGCCACCTGGTAGGTGCTGAGCGCCGCCACCTGGTCGGTGGTCAGGCCGGCGATGGCGCCGCTGTTGAGGGCGCGCACTTGCGCGCTGGAGAACACTTGCCACTGATCCAGGCTGAGCGAGGACAGTTGGCCGGAGGACAGCGCGGCCACCTGGCCGGTGCCCAGGCGCGCCACGTGGCCGGTGCTCAGGGCGCCGAGCTGGCTGGTGGTGAGCGCCGCCACCAGGGCGGTGCCCAGGCTGCTGGTCTGGACGGTGCCCAGCGCGGCCACCTGGTCATAGCTGAGATAGCCGACCTGCCCGGTCGCCAGCGCATTGAGCTGGCTGGTGTAGAGCGCGTTCACGTCGTCCAGTTCGATGGCGGCCAGCTGGTCGCTGTTGAGGGCGCGCAGCTGGCTGCTGTTCAGGCTGTTCATCTGGGCGCTGGTCAGCGACACCATCTGGTCGGTGGTCAGGGCCTGCATCTGGCGCGAGGTCAGCGACACCACTTGCTTGGTGGTCAGCGCCTGCACCTGCGCGTCGGTCAGCAGCACCAGCTGCTGGGTCGACAGGGCCGCCAGCTGGTTGGTGCGCACCACGGCCAGGTCTTCCTCCTCGATGGCCTGGATCTGGGCCGAGGTCAGCGAGTTCAGCTGGTTGCCCGTGATGCCCAGCATCTGCAGGGTGGTCAGGGCCGCGATCTGGGTCGGGGTCCAGGTGGCCAGCACGGTGGTGCTCAAACCCAGCAGCTGGGAATTGCGCAGCGCGGCCATGGCGTCCGGGCTGAGCGCCTGGATCTGGTCGCTGCTCATCGCCATCAGCTGGACCGCGCTCAAGGCCGCCGCCTGGGCGGTCATCAAGTGGTTGATCTGGTAGGTGCTGAGGCCGGCAATCTGGTTCTGCGTCAGCGCCGCGATCGAGGCGCTCGGCAAGGACTGGAACTGGTCCAGGGTCAGCGCCACCAGCTGCTCGGTGCGCCAGCCGACCAGCTGGTTGCTGCGCAGCGCGGCCAGGTCTTCCAGTTCGATCGCTTGCAGCTGGTCGGTGGACAGGGCGGCCAGCTGGGCCGAATGCAGCAGGCCGGCCTGCGCCGTGGTGAGCGCGGCCACGTGGCTGGTGCTGAGCACGCCGATCTGCTGGCTGTTCAGGGACGCCACGGCGGCCGCTTTCAGGGCCGCGAAGTCGACCACTTCCAGCGCCGCCATCTGGTCGGTGCTGAAGGCCGCCAGCTGGGTGCCGTTCAGGCTGGCAGCCTGCGCCGCCAGCAGCGCCACTACCTGGTCGGTGCTGAGGCCGGCCACCTGCGCGCTGGTGAGGGTGCCCAGCACGGCGCCGCTCAGGGCCTGCAACTGGCCGGTGCTGAGCTGGCCGACCTGGTCGGAACCGAGGGCGACGAATTGTGCCTGCTTGAGGACGCTCACGTCCTGCGTGGTCAGCGCGCGCAGCTGGTCGCTGCCCAGCACTTTCAGGTGGCGCGAACCGAGCGCGGCCACCTGCGCGGTGCTCAGCGCCGCCAGCTGGGCGGTGGAGAGCACGGCGAACAGGCCGGTGTTGAGGGCGCCCAGGTTGGCCGCCTTCAGGGAGGCGAAGGCGGTGGAATTGATGGCTGCCAGCTGGGCGCCATCCAGGCTGTTCAGCTGGGCGGCGCTGAAGCCGCCCAGCTGGTTGCCGCTGAAGTAGGAGAACTGGTCGGACGACAGCGCGTTGAGCTGGGTGCTGGACAGGCCGGCCAGCTGCTGGCTGCCCAGCGCCTGCAGCTGGTCGCTGCCGAACGCTTGCAGCTGGTCGCTATTGAAGGCCGCCATTTGCGCGGCGCGCAGCACGGCCAGGTCGGCCGTTTCCAGCGCCAGCACCTGGTCGGTGGTCAGGGCCGCCAGCTGGCGCGTGGCCAGCGAGGTGGCCTGGGCCGTGGTGAGCGCCGCCAGCTGGGCATTGCTCAAGGCTTGCACCAGGGCCGTGCCAAGGCCGGCCACCTGGGCCGTGCGCAGGCTGGCGATGTCGCTGGCGCTGAGCGATTGCAGCTGGTCGGAAGTCAGGGCGGCCACCTGCTGGGTGGACAGGGCCACCAGCTGGGCGGTGCTCAGCGCGGCCAGCTGGTCGGTGCTGAGTACGCGCATCTGGTCGGTGGTGAAGCCGGACACCTGGGCCGTCCCCAGCAAGGCCAGTTGCTGGGTCGACAGGCCGCCCAGCGCGGCGGTGGCGATGCGCGCCAGCTGGGCCGTGCGCAGGGCCGCCAGGTCGGCCGCTTCCAGCGCATTGAGCTGGTCGCTGCCGAGCGCGGCGATCTGGCGCGTGCCGAGATTGGCCGCCTGCTGGGTGGTCAGGGCGACGATGTGGTCCGTGCTCAGCACGCCGACCTGCTGCGAATTCAGGGCATTCAGCTGCTGGCTGCGCAGCGCGGCAAAGTCCACGGTTTCCAGGGCCAGCAACTGGTCGCTCAGCAGGGCAGCCATTTGCGGCAGGGTCAGCGCAGCGGCCTGGGCCGTGGTGAAGGCGGCGATCTGGTGCGTGCCCAGCGCGGTCAGCTGGGCGGTCGACATCTGGGCCACCTGCTGCGTGCTGAGGCCGGCGATCTGGGTGGTGCTGAGGGTGACCACGGTGCTGCTGCTCAGCGCGGCCAGCTGCTGGCTCTTCAGCGCGGCGAAGGCGGCGGTCGAGAAGGCGGCCAGCTGGTCGGTGCTCAGCAAGCTGAGCTGCGCGGTGGTCAGGCTCTGGGCCTGGGCCGTGGTCAGGGCCGCGATCAGGCCGGTGTCCAGCGCCTGGATCTGGTGGCTGCGCAGGGACGCGATCTGGTTGCTGCGCAGGGCGCTCCAGTCGGCGGTGCTCATGCTGTTGAGCAGGCTGGTGCTCAGGCTGGCCAGGTGGCGGGTGCCGAACGCTTGCCACTGGCTGCCGGACAGCGCTTCCAGCTGCTCGCTGCTGAAGGCGTTGACCTGGTTGGTGCTCAGCGAGCTCAACTGTGCGGTGGTCAGCGCCTGCATCTGGCCGGCCAGCAGGCCGCCCAGGTTGTCGGAAGTCAGGCCCAGCAGGGCTTGCGTGCGCAGCGCGGCCAGGTCGGCCGTTTCCAGCGCCTGCAGCTGGTCGCTGGTGATGGCCGCCACCTGGTGGCTGCGCAGCGAGGCCGCCTGCGCCGTGGTCAGCGCCACCAGCTGTTGGGTCGACAGCACCGCCACCTGGGCCGAGCCGAGGGCGACGACATTGGCCGTGCCGAGCTGGGCGATCTGGCTGGTGGTCAGGGCCGCCAGCTGGTCGCTGGTCATGGCCGCCACTTGCTGGGTTTTCAGGGCGCCCAGGTTGCTGCTGGCCAGCGCGGCCAGCTGGGCCGAATTCATTTGCGCCATCTGGCGCGTGCTGAGGCTGGCCGCCTGCAGCGAGGTCATGGCCAGGAACTGCTCGGTGCCCATGGCCTGGATCTGGTCACTGTTCAGCGACGCGATGACCTGGGTGCGCAGCGCCGCCACGTCGTCGGTTTGCAGCAGCGCGACCTGGCTGGCCGAGAAGCCGCTGAACTGGCGCGAGCTCAGCGCCGCCGCCTGGGCGGTGGTGAGGGCGGCCAGGTGGCTGGCGTCCAGGTTGGCCAGGGCGGCCGTGGCCAGGGCGGCGACCTGCTGGGTGGTCAGGGCGCTGAGCTGGTCGGTCGAGAACAGGTTCAGCATATCGGTCGGCAGCGCCGCCATGGCCTGGGTGCGCAGCGCGGCCAGGTCGGCCGTTTCCAGGGCCGACAGCTGCTCGGTGCTGAAGCCGGCCACCTGCTGGGTGCTCAGCGTGGCGGCCTGGGCGGTGGTCAGCGCCACCACGTGGGCAGTGCTGAGCTGGCCGATCTGGCGGCTGTCCAGGCCCGGCACCTGGCTGGTTTTCAGGGCGGCGATATGGTGGGTGCCCAGGGCGCCCAGCTGGTCGCTGTTCAGCGCGCGCAGGTTGCGCGAACTCAGCGCCGCGACCTGGGTGGTGGACAGCGCGGCGATCTGGCTGGTGGACATGCTGCTCAGCTGGCGGGTCGACAGCACATTGATCGAACCGCTGCCCAGTGCGGCGAAGTCAGCCGACTCCATCACCTGCAGCTGGCTGTCGCTGAGCGCCTGCACCTGGGCGCTGGTGAGCGCCGCCGCCTGCGCGGTGCTGAGCGCGACGATGGCGTCCGAGCTCAGCACGCGCACCTGGGCCGTGGTGAGCGCTTGGATATGGGTGGCGTTGAACCCCTGCAGCTGAGCGGTGGTCAGCACCGCCAGGTCGCGCGTCGGCAGGCTGCGCAGCTGGCTCGCGCTGAGCGCGCCAAGCTGGGTGCTGGTAAAGATGGGGAACTGATCCGTCGTGATTGAGCCCAACTCGGCGGTGGTCAATGCCGCCATCTGGCTGGTCGAAATCGACTGGATTTGGGCGCTGGACAGGGAAGATAGGATCAGGCTCATGATGTCAGGAATAAAGGGCTCCACACAGCACTGTATCTTAAAGGAGAAAGTGTTGATTTGCAGAAAAAGTAGGGAAAAACCCCGTAAATCCTGCCATTAAAACAATGACTTAGCGATGGAAAGCAACTCAGCAGTAAGTAATATTAGAATCAAGGTAATATCACTTTTTTAACTAATCCAAGAAGCCTGTCCATGTTGCAAACACCCGCCTCATTCTTGCCGGCGCTGAGCAGCCCGGAAAATGCACCGCGCCTGACCTTCCTGTTCCACCGCGACCGGCTCTTGTTGCGCGAAGGCAACTTGACTTTGCCCGACCATGTGCAGTTCGACGAGTGTTGCTTGCATTCTGTCGGCGACTGGGACGGCCGCCACTGCCAGGTGGCCTGGACCGACAGCGAGCAGGCCCCGGAGGGCCACGCCTTCGTCGGCCTGCGCGCCCTGTTCGGCGCGGTCGACGACGGCTTCATCAGCGTGGCCGGACGCGCCTACCAGATCGCCGAATGGGCGCGCACCCACCGCTTCTGCGGCGCCTGCGGCGGCCCGATGGCGCGCGCCGACGGCGAACGCGCAATGCGCTGCAGCGCCTGCGGCCACCTGGCCTACCCGCGCATCTCGCCGGCCATGATGGTGCTGATCAAGAAGGGCGGGCAGCGCCTGCTGGCCTGCCACGCCAACTCGCCGTACAAGCGCTTTACCGCGCTGGCCGGCTTCCTGGAGGCGGGCGAATCGATCGAGGAAGCGGTGCACCGCGAAGTATTCGAAGAAGTCGGCCTGCGCGTGCACAACCTGCAGTACTTCGGCAGCCAGTCCTGGCCCTTCCCCCATTCGCTGATGATCGCCTTCACCGCCGAATACCTGGATGGCGAAATCGTCACCGACCCCAAGGAAATCAGCGAAGCGCGCTGGTTCGGCCCGGGCGACGAATGGCCGACGCTGTCGCATACGGTTTCCATCGCCAGCGAGCTGCTGGCAGCGAACCGCCCCTG
>NZ_JASATG010000068.1:0-6733 GCF_038440195.1 Pseudoduganella sp. OTU4001
ACCCCGCGTCCCGGCCATGTCGGCCCAAGCCCCCGCCGCCGCACCAATGTCGCCGGCCGCCGCCGCAATGCGCGCCGCCACATCCGGCGCACCTGCACCGACCGCGCCAAGCGCTGCCTACAACGCCCCTGCCGCGCAGGCCACCGCCCGCGCACCCGCACCGTGGGAAGACGCCCCCGCCGCAAGTGCATCGTCCGTGCCAAGCGCAGCACCATGGGAAGAGCAGGGCGGCGCCGCCGTGATGGAAGCCCCACCGCAAACCCAGGCAGACGACGACCTCCCACCCTGGGTCACCGGCTTCTCGGAAGAATCCGCAGTACCCGCAGGCGCCGACCACATCGGCGGCATGACGCAATCCGCACCACGCGCCGCCGCGCCAGCCAAAGCGCCATACGAATACGTCATCACCCCAGTCCCTGAACTGGAGTGGGACGGCAACTGGCCAAAGCTGGCCGCCCACCTGCCGCTGCGCGGCGTGGCGCAGCAGCTGGCCACCCAGGCCGAACTGGTTAGCTGCGGCTTCGACGGCAATATGGCCGTATTCCGCATCCGCTGCCCGATCGAGACCTGGGCCACCCCGGCCAACGTGGAAAAACTGACCGGCGCGTTGAACGAGCGCTTCGGCCGCCCAACCCGCGTCGACACCGAGATCGGCAAAGCCTGGTACACCACCAGCGTGGAAGCCCAGATCCACCGCGACAACTGCCAGCGCGCGGCGGAAGACGCTGTCGCGGCCGACCCGTTTATCAAAGCCATGGCGCGCGACTTCGGCGCCTTCATCGTGCCCGGCTCGATCGTGGCGCCGATGACGCCCGCGCACTGAACCCAATACTCAACACCGAAATACGGAGAACCACATCATGATGAAGAACCAACTGGCAGGCCTGATGAAGCAAGCGCAAGCCATGCAGGACAATATGAAGAAGGCCCAGGAATCGCTGGCCCTGATCGAAGTTGAAGGCCAGTCCGGCGCCGGCATGGTGAAGGTCGTCATGACCTGCAAGAACGACGTCAAGCGCGTCTCGATCGACCCGTCCCTGCTGGGCGACGACAAAGACATGCTGGAAGACCTGGTTGCAGCAGCCTTCAACGACGCCGTGCGCAAGGCCGAAGCGACCGCTTCCGAAAAAATGAGCGGCCTGACCGCCGGCCTGCCGCTGCCACCAGGCTTCAAGATGCCGTTCTAAAGAAACGCCATGTTCATCATCACGCTCACGTACTTGAAGCCGCCCGAGGAGATCGACAAGCTCCTCGCAGCGCACCGCGAGTACCTGCGCGAGCAGTATGCCAACGGCATATTCCTGATGTCTGGACGCCAGGTGCCGCGTACCGGCGGCATCATCCTTGCCACGGCCGACAGCCGGGCAGATATCGAGGCGGTGGTCGAGCTCGACCCCTTCAACGAAGCGGGCGCCGCCAGCTACACGATCACCGAATTCGTCCCTACCATGACGGCCGATTTCCTGAGCGCCTTCAAGCAAGCCTGATCCAATGGCGAAGTCCTTTGAATTCTTGACGGAGGCGCTGCGCCGCCTGCCCGGCGTTGGCCCCAAATCGGCCCAGCGCATGGCCTTCCACCTGCTGCAGCACGACCGCGAAGGCGCCGCCATGCTGTCGCGCGCCCTGTACCAGGCGGTGGAGCAGGTACACCACTGCGCGCTGTGCAACACCTTCACCGAAACCGACATCTGCGACACCTGCGCCGACGAGACGCGCGACAAGCGCCTGCTGTGCGTGGTCGAAACGCCGGCCGACCAGGCGATGATTGAGTCCACGCTGACCTACAAGGGCCTGTACTTCGTGCTGATGGGCCGCCTGTCGCCGCTGGACGGCATCGGCCCCAAAGACATCCACCTCGAGAAGCTGCTGGCGCGCGCCGCCGACGGCGTGGTGGAAGAAGTGGTCCTGGCCACCAACTTCACCAACGAAGGCGAAGCCACCGCCCACTACATCAGCGAAATGCTGAAAGCCCGCGGCCTGGCCGTGACGCGCCTGGCGCGCGGCGTACCGGTCGGCGGCGAACTCGAATACGTCGATGCCGGCACCATCGCCCGCGCCATGCTAGACCGCCGCAGCACCTGATCCGGCGCAGGCCAGCATCTGGCTGATGGTGTCGGGTGGGGCGGGGCGGCCGAGGTGGTAGCCTTGGGCCATGTCGCAGCTGTAGTGTTTCAAGAGGTCGAGCTGCTCGCGGGTTTCCACGCCTTCCGCGACCACCACCATTTTCAGGCCGTGCGCCATGGCGATGATGGCGCGCGTGATGGCGGCATTTTCGCTGTCCTGCGGCAGGCCACTGATGAAGCTCTTGTCGATTTTAAGCGCGCGCACGTCGAAGCGTTTCAGGTAGCTCATGGAGGAGTAGCCGGTGCCGAAATCGTCGATCGAGAGGTAGACGCCGATGCCGCGCAGCTGTTCAAGGGTCGCGAGCGTGGCGAGCGCATTGTCCATCAGCGTGCCTTCGGTGAGCTCCAGTTCCAGCAAGCCGGGATCGAGGCCGGTTTCCTGCAGCACGGCCAGCACGATCTGCGCCAGGTTTTCATCCTTGAACTGGCGCGCCGACAGGTTGACGGCCATGCGGATCGGGCGCTGGAATTCGCGCTGCCAGGCGCGCGCCTGGCCGCAGGCGGTACGCAGCACCCATTCGCCGATCGGCACAATGAGGCCGGTTTCCTCGGCAAGGGGAATGAATTCATTGGG
Source organism: Pseudoduganella sp. OTU4001 (assembly GCF_038440195.1). Lineage (NCBI taxonomy): Bacteria > Pseudomonadati > Pseudomonadota > Betaproteobacteria > Burkholderiales > Oxalobacteraceae > Pseudoduganella > Pseudoduganella sp. OTU4001. Next base: position 2,698 of record NZ_JASATG010000068.1, read on the forward strand.
CGGAATCACGCCGTGTTCTGGATGGCGCCAGCGCACCAGCGCCTCGACGCCGGCCAGGCTGCTGCTGGGCACGTCGACCTGCGGCTGGTAGAGCAGGTATAGCTCGTCGTTCTGCAAGGCCTTGCGCAGGCCGACTTCCAGCTTGACGTGGCTCATGATCTGCATCGTCAGCGAGGAGCTGTAAAGCTTGGCGTTGTTCTTGCCGCAGTTCTTGGCGTGGTACATGGCGGTGTCGGCGAACTTGAGCAGGGAGGTGCAGTCCTCGCCATCCTCCGGGTAGAGCGAAATGCCGATGCTGGCGGTGACGAAGATCTCGTGGCCTTCCAGCGTGAAGGGACGGCGCATGGCGTCCTTCACGCGGTGCGCTACCGCCAGGGCATCGTCCACGCGCTCGATATCGGGCAGCAGGATGGTGAATTCGTCGCCGCCCAAGCGCGCCAGGCTGCACAGGGCATCGCTCGGCCGGATGGTTTCGCGCAGGCGTTCGGTGACAATCTGCAGCAGCAGGTCGCCCACATTGTGGCCCAGCGTGTCGTTGATGCGCTTGAACGAATCCAGGTCCATGAACAGGATGGCGAACTTGCGCTGTTCGCGCTGGGAACGCGCCAGTTCGCGTTCCAGCGTTTCCAGGAAGGCTTGCCGGTTGGGGATGCCGGTCAGGCTGTCGCAGTAGGCCAGCTTGCGGATCTGTTCTTCGGTGCGTTTGCGTTCGCTGATGTCGCGCACCAGTCCCAGCACCTCGCCGGCGGCGGTACCGACCAGGCGCGCTTCGAAGTGGTGGCTGATGCCGTCGCGCGTCAGCTCGTAGTCCACCGAATGCACGGAGGTCGAGTGCAGCACGGCCGATAGCTGGTCCAGCATGCGGGTGGCGATGGCGGGCGGCAGCACGTCGCGGATATGGCGGCCCACGCATTCCCGGCTGGCGAAATCGGCGCCGGGCTCGTGGCCTTCTTCGTAATCGAGATAGTAGCCGTCGGCACTGAGGCGGAAGAAGGTGTCGGGGATGGCGGCCAGCACGGCGCGGTTATGGGCGTCGGCGATGCGCAGGCGCGAGATGGCGTCGCTGGCGCGCAGCACGTACAGCACGCGGTGGCCGAGGATGGGCCAGTTGATCGGCTTCGACACGAAGTCGGTGGCGCCGGCTTCGTAGGCTTGGGTCACGGCTTGCAGGTCGTCTCCGCCGGTGACCATGATGACGGGGACGGAGGCCGCGCCTTCCAGCTTGCGGATGGCGCGGCAGACGGAGAAGCCGTCCAGCAGGGGCATGTCGACGTCCAGCAGCACCAGGTCGGGGGCGTTGTCGCGGAAGCTGGCGATGGCCGCGCGGCCGTCGCTGGCTTCCACGGTGTCGAGGCCGACCTGGGCCAGCATCTCCAGCATCAACAGGCGCATGACGGGGTCGTCGTCCGCCACCAGCACGGTGCCGCGTTTGGGGGAATACAGCGCTGCCATGATGTCATGCTCCCTTCGCCAGGATGGTGCTGAGCGATTGCCGCACTGACTGGAACTCGCGCTCCAGTTGCGCCAGCAGGTCCGCCGCTCCGTTGGTCTGTCCGGCGCGGCCCAGTTGCTCCATTTCTTTGAACTGCCTTGCCAGCAGGTCGGCGCCGATGTTGGCGGCGCTGGATTTCAGGCTGTGGGCGGTTTTGCGTATGGCGTCTGTGTTGCCGTCCTGGATTGCCTCGCGCAGTGCGCTGAGCTGGCGTGGAGTGTCCTGCAGGAAGGCGGCCAGTACGCGCTGAAGGAGGGCATCGCCTTGCCCTGCGCTGAGGGCGCGGATGGCGTCCAGCGCGAGTGGATTGAGGAAGGTTGCCGGCGCGCCCGTCGCGGCGGCTAACGGCAATGCGGCGCCCGGGATGGCAGTGGTGCTCGTGGCGGCAACTGCGGTGGTCGTTGCCGTGGCCGACGCAGGGTAAATGGCGCTGGGGGCGGCGCGGGGCAGGGCGATCCAGCGGCCGAGGGTGTCGGCCAGCGCCTGTTGTGAGAACGGTTTGCTGATGTAGTCGTCCATGCCCGCTGCCAGGCAGCGTTCGCGGTCGCCCTGCAAAGCATTGGCGGTAATGGCGACGATCGGTGTAGAACGCGCGCGGCCGCGCTGCTGCTCCAGGCGGCGGATTTCAGCGGTGGCCGCCATGCCGTCCATCACCGGCATCATGCAGTCCATCAGCACCAGGTCATAATCGCCCGCCCGCACGGCAGCCAGCGCCTCCTCCCCATTGGCAGCGCAGGCCACCTCCATGCCCAGCCCACGCAGCATGGCCGAAGCCACCTCCACATTGACCGGATTATCCTCCGCCAGCAGCGCGCGTGGACGCAAGGCCGGTCCCTGGCCCAAACGCCCGCGCGGGACAGCGTGCGCGATCACCGCACCCGCCAATGCCGCCGCACCCACCCCTTCGTTGGAGCGCGCCGGCGTAACGATACAGTCGTACAAGTCCGGCTCGCGAACGGGTTTGATCAGCTGAAACGCCACACCCGCCGCACGGCGCTGCACTGGATCCGCAGCATCGCGCTCCGAAGCGAGCAGGATTACGCGCACCGAGGAAATATCGGCATCGGACTTGATTTCAGCCGCCAGCGCCAGCCCGCCAATATCATCCAGCCCCATATCCAGCACCGCCACGTCGTAAGCCGCCCCACGCCGCGCCGCCGCATGCAATTCGCGCAGGGCATCGGCCGAACTGGGCGCGCATTGGCCCTGCAGATGCCACCGCCCCAGCAGGCGTTGCAGCGCCAGCGCACGCGCAGGATCGCGGTCGACCACCAGTGCGCGCAAGCCCTTGGTCGGCTTCTGCTGGAACCCCGCATCATCCGCATCGACCCGCCGCTTATCGAACTGCACGGTGAACCAGAACACCGAACCCCGCCCCAACGCGTTATCGACCCCGATCGAGCCGCCCATCAGCTCCACCAGCTGCTTGGAAATCGCCAGCCCAAGCCCGGTGCCGCCATGCTTGCGCGTGGTGGAACCGTCGCCCTGGGAGAAAGAATCGAAAATATGCGTACGCGCCTCGCGCGCCACCCCGATGCCGGTATCCCGCACCTCCACCCGCAGGCGCGCGGTCTGCGCATCTTCCTCCGCCACCCGCACGGCCACCACGATGCGCCCCTGGTCCGTGAACTTCACCGCATTGCCAAGCAGGTTGACGATGACCTGGCGCAGCCGGTTCGGGTCGCCGCAGATCGCCAGCGGGATATTGTTCGCCACCGCGAACTCCATCTCGATGCCCTTGGCCTGCGCCTGCGGCGCGAACACATGCTCAATATCGTCCAGCAGCTCGCGCAGGTTGAAGTTGATGTATTCGACGGTCAGCTTGCCCGCTTCCACCTTGGAGAAATCGAGGATGTCATTGATGATCACCAGCAGGTGCTCGCCCGAACGCCGCACCATGCTGGTGTAATGGCGCTGGGTTTCGGTCAGCTCGGTCGCCGCCAGCAGCTCCGCCATGCCCAGCACCCCGTTCATCGGCGTGCGGATTTCATGCGACATATTGGCCAGGAAGGCGCTCTTGGCCTGGCTGGCCGCTTCCGCGGAATCCTTGGCCTTCTCCAGCTGCGCGGTGCGGATGCTGACCTGGCGTTCCAGCTCGCCGCGATATTGCGCCAGCTTGCCGTCGCGGCTTTCAATCTGCGCCAGCATGCCGTTGAAGCTGTCGATCAGGGTACCCAGTTCGTCGCGGCGCTCGTGCTGGACTTGCGCGTAGGTCTGGCTGGAGGTGACCTTATCCGCCGCCGCGATCAGCTGCGCAATGGGCTGCGCGATGCCATTGCGGAAGCGGGCCGATAGCACCAGCGCCAGCCAGAACGTGGCACCGGTGGCCGCCGCCGTGATGCCAAGGTTGCGCAGGATGCCGAGCCAGAGCGAAGCCTGGCCGGCTTCAATCATTACCGCCCCGATCACATGCTGGCGCACCCGCACCGGGCGGTAAAGCCGCAGCAGCGGCGCCCACGGCGGACCAACATGCTCGGCCCGCTCGCTGCCAAGATCAGCCGGCGCTATGGCTGGGGCCGTGTCCACCTTGGGGTCAGGCTCTTT
>NZ_JASATG010000069.1:0-6285 GCF_038440195.1 Pseudoduganella sp. OTU4001
CCCCCCCCCCCCCCCCCCCCCCCCCCCCCCCCCCCCCCCCCCCCCCCCCCCCCACGGACCGGCGGCGGCCACGGGCGCGCGCCTGACCCTGCGGGTCAGGCACTGGTTTACCGGTTTTGAAGCCAAACATATTCATCACCTTAGAAAGGCATCAGCGGGCTGAGGAAGAAGCGCGTCAGCCACGGCGGGGTATTGGTTTCGGCCAGCGAACCCTGGGCGCCGTAGGCGATGCGGGCGTTGGCGATGCGCTGCGACGAGACCTGATTGTTGGCATCGATATCGGCCGCGCGCAGGAAGCCGCGCAGGCGCACGAATTCTTCGCCCTGGTTCAGGGTCAGGACTTTTTCGCCGGCCACTTTCAGCAGGCCGTTCGGCATCACTTCCTGCACGATGACGGTGATGGCGCCGGACAGGGCGTTCTGCTGGGTGCTCGAGGCGTCGCCCTGGAAGGCGCGCTGGGCTGCAATATCGACGCCGGCCTTCGGGAAGGTCTTGCCCAGCAGGCTGGGCGGCGCGATGCCGACGCTGGAATCCTTGGCCAGGCTGGTGCCGGCGCTCTTGGACGCTTGCGTGGTTTCCTGCAGGATCACGGTCACCACATCGCCCACGCGGAAGGCGCGGCTGTCCGAGGTCAGCGACATGCCGCCATCGGGATTGAAGACGCCGCCCGAGGTGCCGCGCGGCTGGCCGCTGCGCGCCAGGGCCGGCGCTTCGTCGAATGGCGCGGGACGCACCGTTGGCTGCATGGCGTTGCAGCCTGCCAGCAGCAGTACGGCCAGCGCGGGCAGGGCGGTTTTCATCAGCGTGCAGCCTGGGCCAGGTATTGCAGCATATTGTCGGCTGCGGTCAGCACCTTGGTGTTCATCTCGTAGGTGCGCTGGGCGGCGATCATGTCCACCATTTCTTCCACCACCTGCACGTTGGAGCCTTCCAGCGCGCCCTGCTTGATCTTGCCGAACTGGGCGTCGCCCGGGCGGCCTTCGGTCGGCGCGCCGGAGGCCGGGGTTTCGGCAAACAGGTTTTCGCCCAGGGCTTGCAGGCCGGTCGGGTTGATGAAGGAGGTCAGGGTCAGCTGGCCCAGCTCGGTCGGCGTGGTGTTGCCCGGAATGCTGGCCGAGACGGTGCCGTTCTCGCCGATCGAGATCGAGGTGGCGTTGGCCGGCACGGTGATCTGCGGCACCAGCGGCAGGCCGGAGGCGTTGACCAGCACGCCGTTGGCGTCGATCTGCAGCTGGCCGGCGCGGGTGAAGGCAGCTTCGCCGTTCGGGCGCCGCACTTGCAGGAAGCCGTTGCCCATCACCGCCACGTCGAGCGCGTTGTTGGTGGTTTGCAGGGCGCCGGTGGTGAAGATCTTCTGGGTGCCGACCAGGTGGGTACCGTTACCCATCTGCACGCCGGACGGCGCCAGGGTATTGTTGTCGGCGCGCTGGGCACCCGGCTGCTGGTCGATGGAGTAGAACAGGTCTTCAAACACCACGCGGTCGCGCTTGAAGCCGACGGTGTTGGCGTTGGCCAGGTTGTTGGCGATGGCCTGCAGTTTGGCGTCTTGCGCCTGCACACCGGTCTTGCTGATCCACATTGCTGGATTCATGGTTCTCTCCCTTTTTAGCCGCTGATCAGTTTGTTGCCGATTTCGTTCATGCTGTCGGCGGCTTTGAACAATTTCATCTGGATTTCAAAAGTGCGGTTCAGGCTCATCACGGCCACCATCTCTTCGACGGCCGATACATTGGCGCCTTCCAGGTGGCCGGCCTTGACCTGCACCGTGGCGTCGGCGCCCAGCGCCTGGCCATTGCGCGCCACCAGCAGGCCGGCTTCGTTCTTGGTCAGCTCGGACGCTTCCGCGCGCACCAGCTTGAGCTTGTCGATCACCTGCATTTCGGCATTGGCGCCCGGGCCCAGGATCGAGACGGTGCCGTCCTGGCCGATCTCCACCTTGCGGTGGATCGGCAGCGTGATCGGGCCGCCTTCGCCCAACAGCTGCATGCCGTTGACGGTCATGGTGCCGTCGGCATCCGGGGTGATGGCGCCGGCGCGGGTATAGCCCTCGCCGGTCGGCCCCTGCACCGCGAAATAGCCGGCGCCGGAAATCGCGACATCGAGCTCGCGGCCGGTGGCGCGCAGGCTGCCCTGGCGGTCGGTGACCGCGTTCGACTGCAGCTGCGACATGTGGCGGTCGTCGTAGCCGTAGCCGGGCAGCTTGGCCGCCTGCGCCAGCTCCAGGTTGGCGCGGAAGCCGTTGGTATCGAGATTGGCGAGGTTGTTGGCATGCACCTGCTGGCCACGCATGGCCCGCTCGGCGCCGCTCATCGCGGTGTAGATCAGCGCATCCATTCAGCTATGCCTTTTTACAGGGCCTGCATCAGCGACTGCAGCATCTGGTTCTCCGCCGTGATCACTTTGGAGTTGGCCTGGTAGTTGCGCTGCGCGGTCATCAGGCCCACCAGTTCGGCGGTGATGTCGACGTTCGACGTTTCCAGCGAGGCCACGGTCAGCGAACCGGCCACGCCCTTGCCAGGCTCGGAGAAGTTCGGGGTGCCCGACTGCACGTTGGCGGTCCAGCTGGTTTCATTGACCGGGGTCAGCGCATCTTCGTTCGGGAAGGTGGCCAGGGTGACGCGGGCAATGGCCTGCTTCTCGCCGTTGGAGTACTTGGCCACCACATTGCCTTCCTGGTCCAGTTCGACGCCGACGTAGCTGCCGGCGGCATAGCCGTCGGCGGAGTTGGTCGAGGTGGTCGATTCGCCTTTCTGGAAGGTGCTGCCGGTGTAGTCCAGCTTGACCAGCATCGGGGAGGCATTCGGTGGGGTGAAGTCCAGGTTGTTGACCACCGGTTCGGTCACGCCGTCGCCGTCGGCGTCGGGTTCGACCAGCTGGCCGTTGGCATCGAAGATCAGGGCCATTGGCGAAGGCGCCGCGCTGCCCAGCACGGCCAGGTCAGTGCCGTCCATCGCGGTGTAGACGTTCACCGTGCGCGGGCCGTTCGGGTCGGTCAGCGGGTCGGTGCGCACGAAGTACTGGGTGATGGTGTGCTCGACGCCGAGCGAATCGTGCACCACGGTGACCTTGGACATATTGTAGGACTGCGGGTCCGGCACCACCGGCGGCACGGCGGCTGGATCCGGCGGCGTGAACGGCACGGTCGGCACCGGCCAGTCGGCCGACATATTGGCGACGAAGTCGATGTTCTCGGTCGCCTTGGCGCTCAGCTGGTTGGTCGGCACCTTGATGTCGCCCATCGGGCCGGCCACCATGCTTGGCGGGGTCAGGGCGAAGCCCTGCACGCGCTGGCCGGAGGCGTTGACCAGGAAGTCGTTGGCGTCCTTGGTGAAGATGCCGACGCGGGTGTAGTTGGTCTGGCCGGTCAGGTCCTTGGTCACGAAGAAGCCGCGGCCGTTGATCAGGGCGTCCAGGCCGCGGTTGGTGGCCTGGATGCCGCCGTTCAGGCCGATCGACTGGGTCACCGAACCGATGTGGGTACCGCTCGGCTGTTCGCCGGCGTGCAGCGAGGCGAAGTTGGCGCGGCTGGACTTGAAGCCGTAGGTCCCGGCGTTGGCGATATTGTTGGAAATCGTGCCCAGTTGCTCGTTAATGGCCTGGATGCCGGACAAAGCGATATCGAAACTCATGGCGGGGACCTTTCGTTAAATAACAGAGGCGGGGCGCTTGCCCCGGAATGCGGTAATGGCCGCCGGCGTGGTTTCGCCGACGGTGTCAACTTGCAGCGTCAGGTTGCCGCCGGCGCCCAGCTGGACGCTGTCGAGGCGGCCCTGCACGGCCAGCGGCACGCTTGGGTTGCTCTCGCTGGCGACGCGCATCGAATAGGTGCCGGCTGGCAGGCCCAGCTTGACCGGATCGATGACGAATTCATGGGTGCCGGCCGGCAGGGTGCCGAGCGCGATTTCGGTCTTGGTGCCGTTGGCGGCCGTCAGCACCAGGGTGGTCTTGGCTGAGGAGCTGCCCAGGGTGGCGGCGCCGGTGACCTTCTCGCTGTCCAGCGCCACGCTATTGGTCTGCACCATCACGTCGGCGCCGACCTGGGCGCCCATGGCCAGCACCTGCATCGATTGCAGCACCGAGGCATTGGCCGAGGTCAGGTTGGCCAGGTTCTGCAGCGCTTCGGTCTGCGACAGCTGGGTCAGCTGCTGGACGAACTGCGACGGGTCTTGCGGCGACAGCGGATCCTGGTTCTGGATTTGCGCCACCAGCAGCTTGGTGAACATGTCGCGGCCTTCGTTGGAGGCGCCGTTCAGGGCGACGCTGGTGGCGTTGGCCGCCTGGGCGGCCGAGTTGGTGAACAGGTTGGTTTCCATCAGGATTCGCCCAGCTTGAGCAGGGAAGCCTGCATGCCGCGGATGCGGCCCAGGACTTCCACATTGGTTTCAAAAGCGCGCGAGGCCGACATCATGTCGGTCATCTCGGCCACCTGGTTGACGTTCGGGTAGAACACCATGCCGTCGGCATTGGCCAGCGGGTTGCCCGGGTCGTACACCTTGCGCAGCGGCTCGGCCGATTCGACCACGTCCAGCACCTGCACCTGGCCGCCGGCGGCGGCGTCGATGCTGTCGTGCATGACGGCGGCAAACACCGGCTTGCGCGCGCGGTAGGTTTCGTTCTCGCTGCCGGCGACGGAGTCGGCATTGGCCAGGTTGGAGGCGACGGTATTCAGGCGCACGGTCTGTGCGGCCATCGCCGAACCGGCAATTTGCGCAATGTCTTTAAAGCTCATGGGTCATCCCCTGGGTTACTGGCCGTTGATGGCCTTGGCCAGCCCGCGCAGCTTCATATTGATGAAGGTCAGGCTGGTGGCAAAATCGGTCGCGTTTTGCGAGAATGCGGCCTGCTCCACGCCGATCTCGACCGTATTGCCGTCGCCGGTCGGGTGGTAGGGCACGCGGTATTTGGTGTCGCCATCGCCGTCCAGCACTGGCGTGCCGGCGGCGTCGGCTTCCACGCGCGCCAGGGACTCCTTGAAGTCGATATCCTTGGCTTCGAAGCCGGGCGTGTTCTCGTTGGCAATGTTGGAAGCGAGGATGCGGGTACGCTGCGCACGCAATTGCAGTGCGTCGGCATGCAGGCCTACCGCGTCTTTGAAATTAATGGCCATTGCTACTCTCCTCTGGTAATGTCCCAGCGAAATTACATACTAAAGGTCTTGCCCATGTCCAACAATCCCATTGTACAGGTTTTCTCAGCATTGTTGCTTATGGGAATTATAATTAGCAGTGCGGCAAGCAATGCACCAGCTGAAGATATCTTGATTAAGGTGCAAGAAGCTGCGAAAAATCAACTGCAAAAACACTCAGAAAACCTGCGCTGGCTGGAACCGAAATTCGAGGTGGAAGTGGTGCGCAGCAACCGCGTCATTCCGCCTTGTCCCTCTGGGATGAGAGTGGAAAGCCTGGATCCACGCGGTATTTCGCGCATGCGCTTCGTTGCCGTTTGCCCAAGCTTGCAAGGGTGGCGCTACGAGTTCACGGCGCGTGCCAAGGTCAGTGCGAAGGTTGCCGTAGCTGCTAATGATTTAACGTCTGGCAAAATTCTGTCGCTTATAGACTTGTTGCACGAGCGCCACGATATCACGCTAATTCCTGACACTTTTTCCGATTTGACGGAGTTGGAGGGCATGGCGGCGCGGCGCAGCATCCGCAGCGGGGAAGTGATGCGCCAGAACATGCTGGCGGCGCCGCAATTGGTCAAGCGCGGCGACCAAGTGCGCATCGTGGCGCGGCGCGACCAGATCGAGGTGTCGATGGCCGGCGAAGCGCTCGACAATGGCGTGCGCGGCGCGGTGATCCGCGTGAAAAACAGCAGCGGCACCCAGATCCGGGCGCGGGTTATTGATGCGGGGATGGTCGAGCCGGCTGATTTGCCTTGATGCTGGCGGCCACACGGCCGAGCTTGTCGGCGTAGCCGGGGTCGGTGGCATAGCCGCCGGCTTGCAGCGCCTGGGCGAAGGCGTGCGCATCGCTGCCGGTGTTGAGGGCGCGCTGGTAGCGTGGATTGTCCAGCAGCAGGCCGGCGTAATCGTCGAAGGCGCCGGCCAGGTCACCGTAGCTGCGGAAACGTTCCTTGCGCGCCACCGGCACGCCGTCTTCCACTTCCATCGTATGCAGCGCCTGCGCGGCGCCTTGCCAGCTGCCGCCGGCCTTGATGCCGAACATATTGTTGGCCGGCGCATGCCGGCCCCAGCCAGATTCCAGCGCCGCATGGGCGGCCACCAGTTCCGGCGCCACGCCCAGGCGCGCGGCGGCCGCCTCGGCATGCGGGCGGATGGCTTCCAGG
>NZ_JASATG010000070.1:0-2217 GCF_038440195.1 Pseudoduganella sp. OTU4001
CGACTGTTGATTTTTAAAGATCGCTGCCTTCGTTGACAAAGCGTTGTGTTTGTCAGCAGCACAGAAGCGAGATTATGCAGTGTTTCGTATAACTCGTCAACCCCATCTTTTCGCTTCGCTGCTTCGTCCTTGACGTTGCTGCGTTGCGAGGGGGCGAACTATAACAAAATCGGCCTGCACTTGGCAAGGCCGATTTGTATGCTGCGCGCTAGTTACTTCGCCTTCCAGCGCAACACGCCGCGCAACGGAGGCTGGTTATCACAGGATTGCTCGAAGCGCATCAGGATGGAATTGAGCTTGCCGTTCACGTAAACGACGTTATCCACCATGGCCCAGCCTAACGACGTATTACATCCACGTCCTGGGCTGCCTACACTCAGCCCGCCTTTGAGTGCGTTGCTGAAGGCTAAGCGCTGCAGGCCGGAATAGTAGCCCTTTTCAATCTGGCTGATGGAATTCATGCCTTTGAAAGAAAAGTCGAAATTGTTGGTAGTGAAGGACAAGGAATTGCCGGTGCTGCTCACTCGCAGTGGGGTGGCCTCGCTCTCAATAGTGGTTCCAACATAGCCGGCCCCAATCCAGTCCCCTTGAGGGCTGTTGATATAGACCGCATTCCCGCTCAGCGGCAGTGCACCCGCCGGCGCCATCCATAAACCGGCAGGTGCCGCCGTGGGCCCTGGCGGCTGCGTACTATCCGGATAACCGAGACGGATCTTGCCGTACAACGAGCTCGGACCACCCTCGCAATGCTGGCGGAAAGTCAGCTCCAGGCGGCGCAGCGCATCGCCTTCATACTCAGCCACCGAGACATAGATCCAGCCCGTAACCTGATTACAGCCACGACCATCCCCGCCCCAATCAAGGCCGGCTACCGTGGCGCTACCAAAGCGCGCAGCGTTCGCGTGAAACCCGCGCACCACTTTGCCACCCTGCCCTGTGGCGCTAGGGAAGGCAAACATACCGTTCCACCAGGTGTCGCCGTTAACGTATACCTGGAGGTTCCAGCTATTGTCGCGGAATCCCATGGAAGCATTGGCCTGCGTGTACTGGTACGTCCGGCCTCCGCCCACATAGTCGCCGCCAACACTGGACAGATATACGTAATTTCCGCTCGACGGCACGGCTCCTTCAGGTGGCTGCCAGCCGACAAAAACAGGCAATTGGCTCGCCACGCTATCACGTTTGCCGTCATTCACAACCAGGTTGAAAAGGTATTCCCCTTCCAGGTCAGGCACAAACGATGGCGTTGCCGTCGATGCCATCACCAGCACGGCATTGCTGCCCGGCGGCTTGGCCTGCAGGGTCCAGCGATAAGTCAGGCTTCGATTTAGCGAGGCGCTGCTTGCGGCACCAGACAGGGTTGTCATTTTCCCCAAGGTGACGCCAGCCGGCGCCTGGGTGCGGGCCGTCGGCAGGTAATCGATACCCGGCTCCTGGATCACAATGCCGTTAACAATGGCGTTCATGACGCCCAGTTGACCCTCAGCACTTTCGCTGATCATGGAAAGCGCAGCAGGCATGGAGACCACGCCGCGATTGACGGCATCGGTCCAGAAGGCAAAACCGGCGGGATCCGGTTCGCGGTGAAGCACATTCTGGTAGATGCGACGCACGACTTCTTCGTTACTTGTGGCGCTGCCGTAGATGGCCCGGAACTCGTTGGAGTCAGCGAAGCCGGTTGCGACTGTTTCGAGGCTGGTACCCTGGTCAAGCACGGAAATCCAGAAGCTGAGTCCGGGGATATCTGGCGCGCGGTTGAACGCGGACTGGTACAAACGATAGGCCTGACCAGCGCTGCCTTCAATATCCATTGCGAGCGTAAAGTCATCGAAACGCAATCGGGCGTTAGCAGGCACATTGCGGATGATGCCGCTGGACTTGTGCTTGAGTTGGATGTCGGTTGCCTGGCGCGTGATCACATAATCCGATGACAATCCGGCCATTGCAACAACGCCGGGCACGGGGGCCGACATGCGTGCTTGCCGTGCCTGCTTGACTCTCATCGCCGGCTCCGACTCCGGAGCGCCACCTCCGCAGGCCGTCAACGCCAGCAATAGAATCGCTATCAAACTGCTTTTCAAATCTTGCATCCCATGCACCCTCAATTGAAAAAATTGCAGAAATGATAATGAAGATGAGAAGCAAAGGCAATTGTGATTACAGAGGAGACATGGAATGCAAAAAGCCCGCCGGCAGTTTTGCCAGGCGGGCTTCTCT
>NZ_JASATG010000071.1:0-1861 GCF_038440195.1 Pseudoduganella sp. OTU4001
CTTGATCGGCATAGGGGGCGGCGGTTAGCCGCGCCCCTGCCACACCACCTGGCATGCGGGTCCGCACCAGGCGGTTCGAGAAGTTGAGGTCATGTGAGTCGTGGGAATCCCAGGTCGTCGAAATATTCGACCGTGAGGACGCGGTTCATACCAGCCCCGCTGTGCGCCCACCAGCTGCCGGCGCCGCCGGCAAGGAGTACCGCCATATCGTGCGAGGCACCAAGGCTGCGGAGGCGGCTATACACCGTCCGACCGACGCGCCAGTGCTTGAGCTGAATGGCCCTGAGTCGGTGACGAATCCATGAGTCAAGATTCTTGAACGTTTGAGGCGTTTGCGCGAGACGAAAGTAGGACTTCCATCCCGGCAGATACTCCCTCATCTGCTCTGCAACCTGTCTCATGCTCTTGCCACCGACACGCTTGGTGAGGGTCTTGATGCGCTGCTTAAACGTTTTGATCGCCTTGGGGGCAACCGCAATCTTGACCGTATCCCCCGACCACCGCCGCAGGCAGTATCCGAGAAACTTACGGCCAAACACGGGACCCACTTCGGTTTTCGATTCGTTTACCCGGAGGTGAAGCCGCGCATACAGCTTGCGCATCCAGCGAAGCACCCGCTCGCCAGCCTTTTGACTGCGCACGTAAACGTTACAGTCATCAGCATAGCGCGCAAATCGGTGCCCACGCTGGGTCAAAGCGCTATCCACATCGTCCAGCAGGACGTTGGCCAGCAACGGGGACAAAGGGCCGCCTTGCGGTGTGCCTTCATCCCGCGCAAGAACCACTCCATCGTTCATGATCCCCGCCTCCAGATATCGGCGAATCAGCCGTAGGGCGGCTTTGTCGCAAATTCTTTTGGCAAGGCGGTCCATCAGGATATCGTGGTTGACCCGATCAAAGAACTTCTCCAAGTCCACATCTACGACTATCCGGAAGCCTTCCTGCGCATGCCGTTGTGCCTGAAGCACAGCGTCGTGCGCACTGCGGCCCGGCCGGAAACCGTAGCTGAGTTCAGAGAACGTCGGGTCGATCAACGGCTGCAGAATCTGCAGTAGCGCTTGCTGAATAAGCCGGTCGGTGACAGTTGGAATACCCAGTTCCCGCACTCCGCCAGTGGGCTTTGGAATTTCCACGCGGCGAACGGCTTGGGGCCGGTACGTGCCGTCGAGGAGTTCCTGCCGTATGTGCGGCCACTGAGTCTTGAGATATTCAACTGTCTGCTCAATGGACAAACCATCGACGCCAGCACTTCCTTTATTGGCTTTGACACGTTTCCATGCCGCGACCATGTTCTCACGCGATAGAGCCTGCCGCAGCAGGTTTTCTCGCCCTAAGCCATCTTCCGTATGACCCGCCGGACAAACTTCATCACGTAACGTGACGAAGCGAGCTTCACCCTCTCCGTTTGCGTTTCGTCCAAGTTGCCCTAGCTTCTGATGCGTTGCCTGTCCAAGAGTCATAGGTTCCTGCCTTCCTTCTCGTTCAGCCCTTCACCTGACGCCTTACGCCTCACCGGCTTTGCGTTCGGCTACTACGGCCTCTGCTGACTTCTCGCTCCGGCTTGCGCCGTCGCCCTTTCAGGCATAAAGCGAGATCTCCCCAGGTAAGAACGCGATCCTTCCCCGCACAACCGCCAGATCTACGCGACGTCTCCTTGACCACAAGAGCTTCGCAGTGAAGTGCCTGCTCGCCCTGATTGGTCGCGCCTTGTATCTGATTTTTGTCCATCGGCTCACGGTTTCGCTTCGCGCTTCCTTCCCACGCTTGGTCACCCTCACGCAGTTGCGCTACACTTCACTCGCTGTGGTCAGCTCGTGGGAGGACTTTCACCTCCAAGATCGCGCCCATGCTGGGCGCACAC
>NZ_JASATG010000072.1:0-1550 GCF_038440195.1 Pseudoduganella sp. OTU4001
AGCTTGACGATAACCTACTTTCACACTGGTTGCAGCACTATCATCGGCGCAGAGTCATTTCACGGTCCTGTTCGGGATGGGAAGGGGTGGGACTGACTTGCTATGGTCATCAAGCATGACTTGTCAACAATCTGGGAAGAAGTAAAAGGTGGGGTAGTGTTCTCAAACACGGTAAGTGCTATATAACCGTCAAGGTTATAGGGACAAGCCGTACGGGCAATTAGTATCAGTTAGCTTAATGCATTACTGCACTTCCACACCTGACCTATCAACGTCCTGGTCTCGAACGACCCTTCAAGGAGCTCAAGGCTCCGGGAAATCTCATCTTAAGGCAAGTTTCCCGCTTAGATGCTTTCAGCGGTTATCTCTTCCGAACTTAGCTACCCGGCAATGCCACTGGCGTGACAACCGGTACACCAGAGGTTCGTCCACTCCGGTCCTCTCGTACTAGGAGCAGCCCCCTTCAAATTTCCAACGCCCACGGCAGATAGGGACCAAACTGTCTCACGACGTTTTAAACCCAGCTCACGTACCACTTTAAATGGCGAACAGCCATACCCTTGGGACCGGCTACAGCCCCAGGATGTGATGAGCCGACATCGAGGTGCCAAACTCCCCCGTCGATATGAACTCTTGGGAGGAATCAGCCTGTTATCCCCAGAGTACCTTTTATCCGTTGAGCGATGGCCCTTCCATACAGAACCACCGGATCACTATGTCCTACTTTCGTACCTGCTCGACTTGTCGGTCTCGCAGTTAAGCACGCTTATGCCATTGCACTATTAGCACGATGTCCGACCGTACCTAGCGTACCTTCGAACTCCTCCGTTACCGTTTGGGAGGAGACCGCCCCAGTCAAACTGCCTACCATGCACTGTCCCCGATCCGGATTACGGACCAAGGTTAGAACCTCAAACAAACCAGGGTGGTATTTCAAGGATGGCTCCATAGGAACTGGCGTCCCTACTTCAAAGCCTCCCACCTATCCTACACAGATTGGTTCAAAGTCCAATGCAAAGCTACAGTAAAGGTTCATGGGGTCTTTCCGTCTAGCCGCGGGTAGATTGCATCATCACAAACACTTCAACTTCGCTGAGTCTCGGGAGGAGACAGTGTGGCCATCGTTACGCCATTCGTGCAGGTCGGAACTTACCCGACAAGGAATTTCGCTACCTTAGGACCGTTATAGTTACGGCCGCCGTTTACTGGGACTTCAATCAAGAGCTTGCACCCCATCATTTAATCTTCCAGCACCGGGCAGGCGTCACACCCTATACGTCCACTTTCGTGTTTGCAGAGTGCTGTGTTTTTATTAAACAGTCGCAGCCACCAGTTTATTGCAACCTTTTCGCCCTTCCACAGTAAAGTGGTCAAGCTACCGAGGCGTACCTTATCCCGAAGTTACGGTACCAATTTGCCGAGTTCCTTCTCCCGAGTTCTCTCAAGCGCCTTAGAATACTCATCTCGCCCACCTGTGTCGGTTTGCGGTACGGTCTCGTATGACTGAAGCTTAGAGGCTTTTCTTGGAACCACTTCCGATTGCTTCGCGA
>NZ_JASATG010000073.1:0-824 GCF_038440195.1 Pseudoduganella sp. OTU4001
ATATCCGCAGCTTCGGTGACTGGCTTAGCCCCGTTACATCTTCCGCGCAGGACGACTCGATCAGTGAGCTATTACGCTTTCTTTAAATGATGGCTGCTTCTAAGCCAACATCCTGACTGTTTTAGCCTTCCCACTTCGTTTTCCACTTAGCCAATCTTTGGGACCTTAGCTGGCGGTCTGGGTTGTTTCCCTCTTGACACCGGACGTTAGCACCCGATGTCTGTCTCCCAAGCTCGCACTCAACGGTATTCGGAGTTTGCAATGGTTTGGTAAGTCGCGATGACCCCCTAGCCATAACAGTGCTCTACCCCCGTCGGTGATACTTGAGGCACTACCTAAATAGTTTTCGGAGAGAACCAGCTATTTCCAAGTTTGTTTAGCCTTTCACCCCTATCCACAGCTCATCCCCTAATTTTTCAACATTAGTGGGTTCGGTCCTCCAGTGCGTGTTACCGCACCTTCAACCTGGCCATGGATAGATCACTTGGTTTCGGGTCTACACCCAGCGACTGGCGCCCTATTCGGACTCGATTTCTCTACGGCTCCCCTATTTGGTTAACCTCGCCACTGAATGTAAGTCGCTGACCCATTATACAAAAGGTACGCCGTCACCCCTTACGAGGCTCCGACTGTTTGTATGCACACGGTTTCAGGATCTATTTCACTCCCCTCCCGGGGTTCTTTTCGCCTTTCCCTCACGGTACTGGTTCACTATCGGTCGATTACGAGTATTTAGCCTTGGAGGATGGTCCCCCCATGTTCAGACAGGATTTCTCGTGTCCCGCCCTACTTGTCGTACGCTTAGTACCACCGCTCTGATTTCG
>NZ_JASATG010000074.1:0-719 GCF_038440195.1 Pseudoduganella sp. OTU4001
GCGACCACGGTGCCGTTCACTTTCAGTTCAACGCGGGACACGCCCACATTGTCAGCAGCGTTCACGCTGACCGAGACCAGGCCGGAAACGGTGCTGCCGCTGGTCAGGTTGGCGATCGAGACGGTTGGTGCGGTGGTGTCGGCAACCGGCATGGCCTTGGCGGCAGCCACGGCGGCAGCAGCGTTCACACGGCCGTAGCCGAAGTAGATGTCACGGCCGGCCGCGCCCAGGTCGGTGGCGGTGGTGAACAGGATGTTTTGGACCTGGGTATTGGTCAGCGATGGGTTGGCAGCCATCACCAGCGCGCCGACTGCAGCAGCTACCGGGCTGGAGAACGAGGTGCCGGCATTCATGCCGTAGCCGCCGCCACGGGTGGTGGTGTAGATGTTGGTGCCTGGGGCCGACAGCTGGACGAAGGCGCCGTAGCTGGAGAAGCTGGCCTTGCCGTCCACGGTGTCGGTGGCCGACACGGCGATCATGGAATCGGTCGGGGTGAAGCCTTCATCGCGGTTGTAGTTGCCGGCGCCGACGAACACCAGGCCGCCCTTGCTCTTCATGTAGTTCGAGGCGCTGATCACGGCCGCGCTGCTTGGCAGGTAGGCGTAGCTGGCGTTGGCGATACGGGCGCCGTGGTCGGCGGCCCAGGTGATGCCGGCGGCGATGGCCGAGTACGTGCCCTGGCAGCCGTTGGCAGTCAGGGAACCGGTACGCACCGGCAT
>NZ_JASATG010000075.1:0-569 GCF_038440195.1 Pseudoduganella sp. OTU4001
CTGGACACCTACATCCCAACCCCAGAGCGCGCTGTTGACGGCACCTTCCTGATGCCAGTGGAAGACGTGTTCTCGATCTCCGGCCGCGGTACCGTGGTGACCGGTCGTGTTGAGCGCGGCATCATCAAGGTCGGCGAAGAAATCGAAATCGTTGGTATCGTTGACACCGTCAAGACCACCTGCACCGGCGTGGAAATGTTCCGCAAGCTGCTGGACCAGGGTCAGGCAGGCGACAACGTTGGTCTGCTGCTGCGCGGCACCAAGCGTGAAGACGTTCAGCGTGGTCAGGTTCTGGCGAAGCCAGGCTCGATCAAGCCGCACGCGCACTTCACCGGCGAGATCTACGTTCTGTCGAAAGATGAAGGCGGCCGTCACACCCCGTTCTTCAACAACTACCGTCCACAGTTCTACTTCCGTACCACCGACGTGACCGGCTCCATCGAGCTGCCAGCGGACAAAGAAATGGTTATGCCAGGCGACAACGTCTCCATCACCGTGAAGCTGATCTCCCCGATCGCTATGGAAGAAGGTCTGCGTTTCGCAATCCGCGAAGGCGGCCGTACCGTTGG
>NZ_JASATG010000076.1:0-532 GCF_038440195.1 Pseudoduganella sp. OTU4001
GGATTCCTGCCATGTCAAGGGTAGGTAAGGTTTTTCGCGTTGCATCGAATTAATCCACATCATCCACCGCTTGTGCGGGTCCCCGTCAATTCCTTTGAGTTTTAATCTTGCGACCGTACTCCCCAGGCGGTCTACTTCACGCGTTAGCTGCGTTACTAAGTCAATTAAGACCCAACAACTAGTAGACATCGTTTAGGGCGTGGACTACCAGGGTATCTAATCCTGTTTGCTCCCCACGCTTTCGTGCATGAGCGTCAGTTTTGACCCAGGGGGCTGCCTTCGCCATCGGTGTTCCTCCACATCTCTACGCATTTCACTGCTACACGTGGAATTCTACCCCCCTCTGCCAAACTCTAGCCTCGCAGTCTCCATCGCCATTCCCAGGTTAAGCCCGGGGATTTCACGACAGACTTACGAAACCGCCTGCGCACGCTTTACGCCCAGTAATTCCGATTAACGCTTGCACCCTACGTATTACCGCGGCTGCTGGCACGTAGTTAGCCGGTGCTTATTCTTCAGGTACCGTCAGCAG
>NZ_JASATG010000077.1:0-463 GCF_038440195.1 Pseudoduganella sp. OTU4001
CGCCCCATCTCGGACGTTCGCCTTAAACTGAAAACATCGGCAAGGACTTCGTCGGCTATTTTTTTTCAGACTTGGCGCTTTTACGTTTGATTTCAGCTTTAATCTTAGCCGCGATTTCATCTTCCTGAAAATCTTCTATAACGCTAGAACCACTACAGGCTTCAATGCTCTGCTGGGCTTTCTTTTTGAAGATGATATATTTTGCTGATACAAACATAGGAACGTTACAGCCACTATTTCCCGTTCCGGTTGAGAGCACAATTTCCTTGGTGCTGACAGCCCCCTTTAACACATTGCGGCTCTGAAAAGTGCCTTCAATGTACGACCATTTTTCAGGATAATCTCCTGGCTTGATTTCAGCACGCTGAAGGGTCGCGAAGAAAATCTCGTCTGCCTCGTTGACGCGCTGAGCCAGCGGAGTGAACTGACAGCTGCACGCACTTGCACCAGCATTTAGTAGGGC
>NZ_JASATG010000078.1:0-449 GCF_038440195.1 Pseudoduganella sp. OTU4001
AACTGAAGAGTTTGATCCTGGCTCAGATTGAACGCTGGCGGCATGCTTTACACATGCAAGTCGAACGGCAGCGCGGGCTTCGGCCTGGCGGCGAGTGGCGAACGGGTGAGTAATATATCGGAACGTACCCAAGAGTGGGGGATAACGTAGCGAAAGTTACGCTAATACCGCATACGATCTAAGGATGAAAGCAGGGGACCGCAAGGCCTTGTGCTCCTGGAGCGGCCGATATCTGATTAGCTAGTTGGTGAGGTAAAGGCTCACCAAGGCAACGATCAGTAGCTGGTCTGAGAGGACGACCAGCCACACTGGAACTGAGACACGGTCCAGACTCCTACGGGAGGCAGCAGTGGGGAATTTTGGACAATGGGGGCAACCCTGATCCAGCAATGCCGCGTGAGTGAAGAAGGCCTTCGGGTTGTAAAGCTCTTTTGTCAGGGAAGAAAAGG
>NZ_JASATG010000079.1:0-441 GCF_038440195.1 Pseudoduganella sp. OTU4001
ACGATCGTTTGCATCGAGGATTTGCAGATAAAGAACATGACCAGGACAGCCAAGGGTACGCTGCAGCGGCCAGGTAGGCTGGTTGGCCTGAAACGTGGGCTGAACCGCAGCATCCTGGACCAAGGGTGGTATGAATTCAGGCGCCAGCTGACTTATAAGCTGGCCTGGCATGGTGCTGTACTAGTGGCGGTGCCCCCACATCATACAAGCCAGACTTGCCCACATTGCGCTTACGTGTCGCCAGCAAACCGACGCACGCAAGCGGATTTTGAGTGTGTCGCATGTGGACACAAACAACATGCTGACGTAGTGGGCGCAATAAACATCCTAGAGCGGGGACTCCGCTTGTTAGCCTGTGGAGAGCCGGTGCAGCGAGGCCACTCTGCGAAGCAGGAACCCACCGAAGCGACTCGCAAATATTGCTAGCGCCGTAGGAATCCC
>NZ_JASATG010000080.1:0-441 GCF_038440195.1 Pseudoduganella sp. OTU4001
GCGATCGTTTGCATCGAGGATTTGCAGATAAAGAACATGACCAGGACAGCCCAGGGTACGCTGCAGCGGCAAGGTAGGCTGGTTGGCCGGAAACGTGGGTTGAACCGCAGCATCCTGGACCAAGGGTGGTATGAATTCAGGCGCCAGCTGACTTATAAGCTGGCCTGGCATGGTGCTGTACTAGTGGCGGTGCCTCCGCACCATACCAGCCAGACTTGCCCACATTGCGCTTATGTGTCGCCATTGAACCGGCGTACGCAAGCGGATTTCGAGTGTGTCGCATGTGGACACAAACAACATGCTGACGTAGTGGGCGCAAGAAACATCCTAGAGCGGGGACTCCGCTTGTTAGCCTGTGGAGAGCCGGTGCAGCGAGGCCACTCTGTGAAGCAGGAACCCGCCGAAGCGACTCGCAAATATTGCTAGCGCCGTAGGAATCCT
>NZ_JASATG010000081.1:0-417 GCF_038440195.1 Pseudoduganella sp. OTU4001
CGGTTAAGCTACCTACTTCTGGTAAAACCCGCTCCCATGGTGTGACGGGCGGTGTGTACAAGACCCGGGAACGTATTCACCGCGACATGCTGATCCGCGATTACTAGCGATTCCAACTTCATGTAGTCGAGTTGCAGACTACAATCCGGACTACGATACACTTTCTGGGATTAGCTCCCCCTCGCGGGTTGGCGGCCCTCTGTATGTACCATTGTATGACGTGTGAAGCCCTACCCATAAGGGCCATGAGGACTTGACGTCATCCCCACCTTCCTCCGGTTTGTCACCGGCAGTCTCATTAGAGTGCTCTTGCGTAGCAACTAATGACAAGGGTTGCGCTCGTTGCGGGACTTAACCCAACATCTCACGACACGAGCTGACGACAGCCATGCAGCACCTGTGTGCAGGTTCTCTTTC
>NZ_JASATG010000082.1:0-273 GCF_038440195.1 Pseudoduganella sp. OTU4001
TTGGCGATGGCTTTTTCGGAGCCGTGCGCCACGTCGATCACGTGGATGTTGCTCTGGCCCAGCTTGCGGGACTTGCCGGCACCATTGGCCTTCAGGATCTTGGAGAATTCCGCCACGGTCAGGCCGGCATTCGGTTCCACGATGATGCGGCCCTTGATGAAGTCTTCGGATTGTGCGGCGAAGGCTGGTGCAGCCAGGGTAGCGATGGCGGTAGCGATTGCGGCGGAGAAGGTGGTGATGGTTTTCATTGGTGCGAGTCCCTGTTTTCAAAAA
>NZ_JASATG010000083.1:0-265 GCF_038440195.1 Pseudoduganella sp. OTU4001
ATATGGTAGGAGAGCGTTCTGTAAGCCTGCGAAGGTGTCTTGTAAAGGATGCTGGAGGTATCAGAAGTGCGAATGCTGACATGAGTAGCGATAATGCGGGTGAAAAGCCCGCACGCCGTAAGCCCAAGGTTTCCTGTTCAACGTTCATCGGAGCAGGGTGAGTCGGCCCCTAAGGCGAGGCAGAGATGCGTAGCTGATGGGAAGCAGGTTAATATTCCTGCACCGTCGTATGATGCGATGGGGGGACGGATCGCGGAAGGTTGTC
>NZ_JASATG010000084.1:0-236 GCF_038440195.1 Pseudoduganella sp. OTU4001
ATCGCGCCGTCCATCTGCGCAGCACCGGTAATCATGTTCTTGATGTAGTCGGCGTGGCCTGGGCAGTCAACGTGAGCGTAGTGACGGGTGGCGGTCTCGTACTCAACGTGGGCGGTGTTAATGGTAATGCCGCGTGCTTTTTCTTCTGGAGCAGCGTCGATCTGGTCGTAAGCTTTCGCTTCGCCGCCGAACTTCTTCGACAGAACGGTTGCGATTGCAGCGGTCAGGGTGGTCTT
>NZ_JASATG010000085.1:0-224 GCF_038440195.1 Pseudoduganella sp. OTU4001
GCTTGTTTGTCAGCTCCCCGAAGCTTATCGCAGACTTCTACGTCCTTCATCGCCTGTAATCGCCAAGGCATCCGCCATGTGCACTTAGTCACTTGTCCCTATAACCTTGACGGCTA
This sequence comes from Pseudoduganella sp. OTU4001, assembly GCF_038440195.1. Classification (NCBI taxonomy): domain Bacteria; kingdom Pseudomonadati; phylum Pseudomonadota; class Betaproteobacteria; order Burkholderiales; family Oxalobacteraceae; genus Pseudoduganella; species Pseudoduganella sp. OTU4001. The sequence goes on from NZ_JASATG010000085.1 coordinate 117, forward strand.
TAAGTTCAAGCACTTACTACTGTGTTTGATGAGTTTTACTACTACCCTAAGTAATATCTTTCGATATCGCTTAATAAAACTTTTACTTCTTCCAGATTGTTAAAGAAC
>NZ_JASATG010000086.1:0-221 GCF_038440195.1 Pseudoduganella sp. OTU4001
GCTTACGTTTGAACAGTAATTGGTGGAGGATGACGGGATCGAACCGACGACCCCCTGCTTGCAAAGCAGGTGCTCTCCCAGCTGAGCTAATCCCCCATTTTGGTAGGGCTGGTTGGGCTCGAACCAACGACCCCCGCGTTATCAACACGGTGCTCTAACCAGCTGAGCTACAGCCCCAACATTGCTGTTCTTTTATACCAACAGCCGATAAGTGTGAACGT